>CALHAX010000001.1 GCA_937931785.1 uncultured Hyphomicrobiaceae bacterium
CATTGGTGCGGTAAAACCACCTGCTGCCATGAGTGAACTGACATTTGAGAATTGTCCTTTGCCGCATTCAAAAACCAGCCAACCATTTGGTGCGTACTTCGATGCTTGTGCTGAGATAATGCGATAGGCATCCAGTCCGTCTGTTCCACCATCCAGTGCGGTCACCGGATCGTGCTGCTTCACTTCGACCATCAGGTTATCCAGTTCACGGGAAACGATGTACGGTGGATTTGAAACGATAATATCGAATGTTTCGTTCAATCCGTCGAACCAGTTTCCCTGCTGAAACGTTGCGCGGCCGGCAACCCCAATGTGATCGGCATTCTTTTGAGCCAGGGACAGCGCATCCTTCGAAATATCAATTCCCAGGCCAACGGCGTCTGGCAGTTCGCTGAGAAGTGAGAGAAGAAGGCATCCCGACCCGGTTCCAAGATCGAGAATGCGAAGTGGTAAACTCTCCCAACCCTCAAAGGCCACAATCCGGAGCGTGAGTTCAATCAGTGTTTCGCTGTCCGGTCGGGGATCCAGCGTTGCTGGAGAAATAAGGAACTCATGGTTCCAGAATCCGCGGCGTCCGATGATACGGGATACCGGTTCACCAGATATCCGGCGGGACACAAGTGCGTCGAGTGTCGAAAGGGCGTCCGGTGCGAGTTCGTCGCGCGTGGCCGACAAAGCTGTCGCCTCAGAGAGCCCGGCTGCGTGGCCGACCAAAAGGCGTGCATCAAGTTCAGGCGTGGGAATATCTGCAGTCTTCAAACGCGCAGCTACAGTGCGCCAGACCTCCGTCACGCCACCTCGTCCATTGCGGCGAGTTGCGCGGCTTGATGCTCGGTTATCAGAGCTTCGATCATTTCGTCCAGCCCGTCTCCGGCAATGATGGCATCCAGTTTGTGCAATGTCAGATTGATCCGGTGATCGCTGACACGACCTTGCGGATAATTATAGGTGCGAATGCGTTGTGAGCGGTCCCCGCTGCCGACCTGATCCTTGCGGTCCGCAGCACGTTCGCTATCGGCCTTCTGGCGTTCCATGTCATAGAGACGCGTGCGCAAAACCTGCAATGCCTTGGCCCGGTTCTGATGTTGTGATTTCTCGCTGGAGGTGACGACGATGCCGGTTGGAAGGTGCGTCATGCGCACAGCCGAGTCTGTTGTATTCACGTGCTGACCGCCCGCACCGGATGCGCGCATGGTGTCGACGCGAATGTCCTCCATCCGTAACTCGATATCGATATCTTCCGCTTCCGGTAAAACGGCTACCGTGGCCGCAGATGTATGAATGCGTCCGCCGGATTCAGTGACTGGAATGCGCTGCACCCGATGTACACCGGACTCATATTTCATCCGCGCATACGCACCCGCACCCTTGATATTGGCGATGATTTCCCGAAAACCGCCAGTCTCGCTTTCGGATGTTGATACAATTTCTGTCTTCCAGCCCTGCAGGTCGGCATAGCGCTGATACATACGGAACAGGTCGCCGGCAAAGATCGCGGCTTCATCGCCTCCAGTGCCTGCACGCACTTCGAGGATCACACTTTTTTCATCTGCTGCATCTTTCGGGAGCAGCTGGATCTGCAGTGCATTCTCCATTTCTTCGATGCGCGGGGCGATGTCCAGCAACTCCCCCTTGGCGAGTTCTGTCATCTCGGCATCGGCGTCCGGTTCGGATAACATGGCCTCCAGGTCGGCCTTTTCCTGTTGAGTGTCGCGCAATGCGTTGATTGCGATTACCACCGGATCGATCTCGGCAAACTCTTTCGAAAGTTTAACGAACACGTCCTGATCCGGACCGGAGGACAGTTGTGCCTGAACGGCATTCCACCGTTCAACGAGTTGATCAAGTTTGTCTTCTGGAAGTTTGGCCATGATGAGCGTCTGTATATGAGTTCGGGAAAGGAAAGAAGAGCGGGCGCATATGTGCCGCTATAGCGCGTCTGATTCAAATGGAATCATGACGCGACGGTCCAAGTCGTTCCACTGGCATCGCGGTGTCTCATTTAAGTCGGACAACACCCTAGGCACCGGCAGCGCGCATCAGATCGTCATCGTCATTGGTGGCGCGAGGGCCAACGGCGCTCGGGTCGCCGGCGAGGTTCACGCCGTTGCGTGCCGCAAAGTCCTCGATCGCGGCCCGCACATCGCGGGTTTCTGCGTCAAGCATCGATGTGAAGAACTGCGATGTGCGGGCCATGTCCAGCGACAGGATCATGGCTTTCACCGGGCCGACATTCGCCGGAGCGACCGACAGCGATCGGTAGCCGAGTCCGATCAGTGCCATTGCACCGATTGTCGATCCTGCCAGTTCCCCGCAGAGGGTAACCGGGACGTCGTGCGCGTTTGCGGTTTCCACAATGTCGCGCAGCACTTTCATCACGGGGAGGGAAATCGGATCGAACCGTTCCGAAACACGCTGGTTCCCGC
The DNA here is from genome assembly GCA_937931785.1 of uncultured Hyphomicrobiaceae bacterium. GTDB lineage: Bacteria > Pseudomonadota > Alphaproteobacteria > Rhizobiales > CALHAX01 > CALHAX01. The sequence goes on from CALHAX010000001.1 coordinate 2,427, forward strand.
GATCGGCCGCGAAAAGGAACTGCAGCAGATCGTTGCTTCCGACAGAAACAAAATCAGCCGTGTCGAACAGTGCATCGAGCTGCCAGAGCAATGCCGGAACTTCGATCATCGCGCCGAACTTGATGGACCGCGGTTGCGCATGACGACGCGCTGCATGCGCGTTCCGTTCGCGTTCGAATATCTCGCGAGCCCGTTCAAACTCGCTCACATCTGAAACCATCGGGATCATGATCCGAAGGTCCTTGCCCGCAGACGCGCGAAGCAGAGCACGGAATTGCGTGCGCAGCAGAACAGGACGATCCAGCCCGATCCGGATTGATCGCCACCCGATCGCCGGGTTCGGTTCGTCCGCATGGCGCAGGTACGGCAGAAGTTTATCTCCGCCAATGTCAAGCGAACGGAATGTGACGGGAAGATCGCCGGTTGCCGCAAAGATCTGGCTGTAAATCTCGGTCTGGCGCTCACGTCGTGGAAACGACGATGAAATCATGAATTCAAGCTCGGTCCTGAACAGGCCAATGCCGTCTGCACCCGATTGCTCTAGATGCGGCAGGTCCACCATCAGACCAGCATTGATCGACAGGGCAATGCGTTCGCCATCCCGTGTTACCGCCGGAATATCCCGCAGCTCCTGGTAGAGCTTCTGCCGCGTGGCACGGAACCGAACCTTGTCCGCAAACGCTTCAATAATCTCCGGCGTCGGGCGCACGTGTACTTCGCCCAGATCACCATCAATCATGATGTCGTCGCCGGCTTCGGCCTGATCTACAATCCCGCGGGCCTGACCAATGGCGGTAATTCCGAGCGCGCGCGCCACCACGGCAACGTGGCTGTTCGGCCCGCCATCCTCGACGACGAGGCCGCGTATCCGGCTGCTGTCGTAATCCAGAAGTTCGGCAGGCCCCATGGACCGGGCGACCAGAATTCCATCTTCTGGAAGTTCATTGGAGGCCGATGTTTGATCTTCACCCACCAGCGCCCGCAACAGTCGATCCGACAGGTCATCGACATCGCGGAACCGCTCCCGCCAATAAGGACTTTCATTCCGCAGCATGCGCGCACGTTGATCGTTCCGCACACGCTCGACGGCGGCTTCTGCAGTCAGTCCACCCTTGACGGCGTCTTGCATCCGCCCCAACCAGCCGCGATCGTGCGCGAACATGCGATAGGTTTCGAGAATTTCCCTGTGCTCTCCGGCGCGCGAAATTTCACGTCGCTCCAGCATGGCATCAATCGCACCGCGCAAGTGTGTAACCGCGGCATCAAGTCGATCCATCTCGACGCTTGGCTTTTCGGCAATCAGTTTCTTGATCACCACACGCGGCCGGTGGAGGACAATATGTCCGAGCGCGATCCCATCGACCAGCGTCGTGCCGCGAACCAGTGCCGCCCGCCCACGTCCGCCCGCGTCCGGGTCGTCCGCATCATGCAGAAGTTCGTGCGAGACCAGTAGTTCCGCAAGCACCATGGCGGTGGTTTGCAGCGCTTCGGCCTCATCTTCGCTGTACGTGCGTTTCGCCTCGTTCTGTATGGTCAGGACACCAAGCACGCGGCCACTGCGAAGTACCGGAACACCAAGGAACGAATGATAGATTTCTTCGCCGGTTTCCGGGCGATAGGAAAACGATGGATGGGACTGTGCATCATCCAGTGCGACCGGTCGTGCGGTTTCTCCAACAAGTCCGACGAGGCCTTCGCCGCGCGCCATGTGTGTGTTACCCACCGCACCGGGGTTCAAGCCTTCCGTCGTAACCAGTTCGAACGAGCCATCGCGCCGCCGCACATAGATGGACGAAACCTCGGCCACCATGATCCGGGCGATCTGCTGCACAATGCGGTCAAGGCGAGACTGTGCATCACCGGGATCAGCCATGATCCGGCGCAGGTTCCGGATCAACACCCGGGGCCCAGCATCCACAGTCGGCATGTCTTGCCCTTTAGCCCAGCTCGCAACGGATCATGATGATCCGCGCAAGGCACCAGCTCATTCGATCGAACGCAATTGTCGTGCAACTGCGCATGCAACTAAAATATGCAGGGCTGCAATACGTAAAGATATCAGCCCGTTACCCCGGGACGTGCGGTATCCGAAAGCGTCGTGACCACCCATCCGTTCGCATCACGTCACGCTCTAAAGAGCAACTGTGACGATAGCATAACCGAGCCCCATCTCGGTAGTGACGCATCCGAAAATTCAGGCCGCGTCCAGTCCGTAAAGCGAATGCAGTGTCCGCACTGCCAGCTCAGTATATGCCGAGTCGATCAAAACGCTGATCTTGATTTCAGAGGTCGAAATCGCCTGAAGGTTGATACCCTTCTCGGCCAATGCCTTGAACATGCTTGCTGCAACGCCCGCATGACTACGCATGCCGATGCCGATGACTGAAACTTTAACCACGTCCGTCGAGCCGCGTACATCCTGATAGTCGATATCGCCCTTGCAATCGTCAAGTTTCGCCAACGCGCGCTCAAGGTCCGTACCGGGCACCGTAAAGGTCATGTCGGTGGATTGGCCGTCGTCCGACACGCTTTGCACGATCATGTCGACGTTGATGTTCGCATCCGCCAGCGGTCCGAAAATACTCGCCGCCACGCCGGGGCTGTCCGCCACTTTCACCAGCGTGACCTTGGCCTCATCCTTTGCATACGTGATGCCGCTGACAATCTGCTTTTCCACGATCTCATCCTCGTCACAAACCAGCGTACCGGTAAATTCGTTGGCATTCACGCTTGCGGGCGGCACGCTGTCCGGCGCGTCGAAGCTGGAGCGCACCAGCAACCGCACCCCCTTCACCATCGCCAGTTCGACCGAGCGCGTTTGCAGCACCTTGGCCCCGAGCGACGCCATCTCCAGCATCTCTTCATACGAGATGCGTTCCATCCGCTTCGCTTTTGGCACCATGCGCGGGTCCGTGGTGTAGACCCCGTCGACGTCCGTATAGATGTCGCAGCGGTCCGCCTTCACCGCCGCCGCAATCGCCACCGCGCTGGTATCCGACCCACCGCGCCCGAGCGTCGTGATCCGGTTGTCCGGCCCAAGCCCCTGGAACCCGGCGATCACCGCCACCTGATCGTCTTCGTCCATCCGTCGGCGCAGCTCGGTCCCGTCAATATCCTCGATCCGGGCCGAGCCATGGGCGTCGTTCGTCACGATCGGGATCTGCCAGCCCTGCCACGAGCGCGCCGCGATGCCCATCGACTGCAGCACGATCGCCAGCAATCCGGACGTCACCTGCTCGCCCGCCGACACCACCGCATCGTATTCCCGCGCATCGTGCAGCGCCGAGGCATCGCGCGTAAAATCCACCAGTCGGTTCGTCTCGCCCGACATGGCCGACACCACCACGGCGCACTTGTTGCCCGCGTCCACTTCGCGTCTGACGTGCTGCGCCACATTGCGGATCCGTTCGAGATCCCCAACCGACGTGCCACCGAATTTCATCACCACAACCGCCATGGTCGCGCGCGCCTCTGAGCTGATCCATGCAAAGAAAAAAGGCGTCTGTCCGGGGGGCGGACCGCGCCTTCATTGCGTTCTGCGTGATGTTCTAGCCGCAAGGGCCACAGCCCGCAACCAGATTGGTTGCCTCCCACCCGTCCCGTGAATGCCATCTATTACGTCATCCCGGTGCAGGCCGGGATCCACGCAGGCATCAGGCGCGAAGACAGTTCTCGGGACGACGGCGGTGGAGGGAATGCGGTTGCTGCAGTCCATGGTGTTGAACATCAGCGGATCACAAGCGGATATCCACGTGGATACCGCCCTGAAAGGGTGTTCCTGACCAAAGTCGGGAACGCCATCATATTCGGTTACTGATAAAATGTGGCGACAGCCTTGGATGCATCTGTCGCCATGTGCGGCATGACGGGTCGAGGTCGGGCAACGCATTGCGCGTCCCAACACCACCTTGAGTTGTTGCACACCCCCATTTGTCATCCTGCGGCCTGCCCCCAGGACCCATCGTTCTGCGCAATTCTCACATCCCCCCACCCGTCATCCCGGCGCAGGCCGGGATCCACGCGAGCAGCAGGCGCGAAGAAAATAGCGGCACGACGGATCTGGTGGGAATGGGCCTGTTGCAGTCCACGGTGTTGAACGCCGGCGGATCACAAGCGGATATCCACATGGATACCGCCCTGAAAGGGTGTTCCCGACTGCGTCGGCCCCCCCTTGGCCCGGTCGCCTCCGGATGGCACCTGCTCTGGAATGCGTTGCGAGACGGTTCCGGTTTGCAGAGTACTGTGGACCCCATGAATGGATGCACGACGACACAGTGTCGGAGAATAACTGCGTCCATGGGTTTTGCGACAGTGCTGGGGAGTAGAAATGGGTCAGCATCCCAGGGCGGACAGAGGTGCGTCAGTCGCTTTGCGCCTGACACCCCTGAGATAAGCCGAAAATCGTTTGTGCAGGGCACTCCAAGGCGTGCCATGACCGTTTTGGTCATGACGCGCCCTCTCACTGCGAACAGATGCATCCCGGCGCCTTCGAAAAGTCGAAGCCGCCCCAGCGAGCGCCACAGACTTATTTACACAGGACGGCGCAAACCAGAACGCCCCGCCTGCCTTTACATCTTCCCTGTCGCGGCGGCGTCGGCTTAGCCGACGCTCTTACTGCTCCACGCCTCTTGTCTGGTGTGAAGGGACAAATCCCGACTCCAGCGTTCGTCGCGTGGAGCCGTTCCCACATGGCCGCGAACACGCCCACAAGAATGTCATCCCACTTGCCGAACAACTGCGCTATGAACGCCCCTTCACCAACACATCATGAGATACTGCTCCATGACCACAATTCTTGTCGTCGTGACACTGGCGATGGCGGTGGGCAGCGTGTTGCTGTCGCCGCGCGCTACGACCACCGCTTCGTTCTTCCGTGGCACAGCTCCCTCCGGAGCGGCACCCGGCATCCTTGCGCTCGCACTCAGTCAGGTCACGACGTGGATTTTTGCGCGCTCGATCATGAACGCGGCCATCCTCGGGTATTTCTACGGCATTGCCGGTGCGCTGGCCTATGCGGCCTACTATCTGTCGTTCCTTACCGGTGCGTGGATCATCTCTTCACTGCGGTTCCGTCACGGCTTCGACAGCGTACAGAGCTTCCTCGCAGACCGTTTCGGACTGGCAGGGCCGGTGGCGTACAACTTCGTGACGGGGGTGCGGTTGCTTTCAGAGGTGTTCGCAAACCTGCTGGTAATTGGTGCGATCTTCGGGCCGGCCGGGTCGATGGTGTACGTGACAGCCGTGCTGGCGGTTGGGGCCGTTACGGTGCTCTATGCGGGCATGGGCGGACTGCATGCCTCGATCCGCACGGACGTGTTCCAGATGGTGGTGTTCCTCGGTGTTCTGGCCGTGTTCATCGTGCTGACATTCATTGGCGGTGCGTTTGATCTTGCCGCCATCGCAGCATCATCACCTGCGATCGGCAACCCGGGATGGGTGCTGCTTGCCGTCGCGTTTCTTCAGGTCTGGAGCTATCCGATGCATGACCCGGTGATGATGGATCGTGGTCTGATCGCGGACCGTCGCACAACGATGGCGAGTTTTTATCACGCCGCGTGGATATCTGTGCTGTGCATTCTGGCGTTCGGGGTGATCGGCACCTATGCCGGGCTCGCGAAATTGCCGGATGAAAATCTCATCGCCACCATGACACGCGTGTTCGGCATGACTCCAGTTCTACTGTTCAACATCGCATTGATCGTGTCGTGCATGTCGACACTGGATTCAACGCTGGCCAGCGCCTCGAAGCTCGCGGTGGTCGACATGGGCGCGGGCGAAGCGACGCCGATGAACGGGCGCATCGCCATGGTGATGTTTCTGCTCGGTGGTCTGGCTATGGTGTTCTTTGGCTCGAAGGATCTGTTCAGCGCGGTCGCTGTATCCGGGACGGCATCCATGTTCCTTGCGCCGGTGGTCTTCTTCTCGCTCTGGCTGGGATGGATCAACGTGCCGGTCTGGTCCTATCTCCTGTCTTTCATCGTCGCGCTTGGCGGTGCCATGCTCTATTTCCTCGAAGCCAGCGGATATTCCAACCTCATGGTCACCGCTACCGGCCTGGAGCACAAGTACTCCAAGCTGTTGGTGATCTGTTGCGTCGTCATGGTCGTGAATTGCGGGAGCTTCATTGTCGGGACGTATATTTCAGGTCCCCGAGAGGCGCGGGCATGATGGTCAGACGGCTTCTGATTTCTAATTGTCTTCCGCATCCGGTGGGCCGCTCTGATACTGCAGCACCAGACGCTGATAGGCATACCCGATCCCGATCAGCGCCCCACCAAGACCGATGAACGAAAGCGCACGGAGCAACCCCGTGAGGGCACTCATATCAACCAGGAAGATTTTCAGTGTTGCGATAAGCAGTACCCCGAACCCGGCATGACGCAGGAGTTGCGACCGATAACGAATACCCGCATAGAGCAAGGCGAGTGCAAACCCGATCCAGACGGCGGACCAGGTATAAAGTTCTCCTTCCGACGGGTTGAACCGCAAAACCGGTCCCTGGAAAATGCGCGATACTTCCAGCGTCAGGTAGGTAAAAGACAAGAGCAGCGCAAGCGCACCTGCCGCAAAGGCAAACGTCTCGGCAAATGTACGCGGCGTCCAGGGTAAACCGGGCAGGGCGGCGGCAGGCAGGATTTCACGCCGTCCCACAATCTGCCAGACCAGAAGCCCGCACAAAAGAGCAGGAAGGGCATATGCCAACACGAGCGTGTTGACGAGCGTTCCACCTGCAAGGGCATCATGTGTCACCATGGGATGCTGAACAAACAGATGTCCGGTGGCAATCGTCACCAGACCAAACAATCCAACCAGATTGGCGGCCTGCATCATCAAACCATCATGGGTTCGCAAAGCACCCCACCGCAAACCCAGTGACAGACCAAGCCAACTGAGCGTGTGAATAGCTGTTTCAGCAAGTCCGAACCGCGATGCAAAGACATTGCCGCCGTTCATCAGGTGGCGGATTTCCATCCCGATCAGTGTAACACCGAAGGCCATCGCTGCGGCGCGTACAATCTGCGCTGGCAGGTCATCCCCATCGCGCAGCATCAGCCATCCGGCGGCTCCGAAGGCGACTGTCGGCAGTCCGTATCCGTAAAGGATCCAGTTGAACAGCGGTGTTGTGCCGAGCGCATCGCCGACGATACGAGGATCCCATATCAACCGGGCCACAACCGCTGCGGCGAGGAGAGCAATAATCCATCGCAGGATGGGGATTGGGCGCTTGAGCGTAATCCATGCCAATGCGGGAGCCATGGCCGCCAGTCCGATGGTCAACCAACCACGTTCGAAATTAATGGCCAGCGCGAAGGCTACAAACGCACAGGTCGCCGCAGCCAAGGCACCAACGGTCCAGGAGCGATCAGACACTGCAACATCGGACATGGTATCGCGGCGATCAAGACGTTCCGTGAGGGTGCCGAACAGCGCAGCCAACGCAAGTCCTGCCATTGCGAAAGGAAGCGAGCGTTCGAAGTCTGCAACGCGCAGATAGCTGTACGCGAATGCCGAAACTGGCACAGTTGCCGCGATGCCGCCCCAGAACAATTGCGGCGTGCGTGTAAACGTGTGCCAGAGCGCCACGAGCAACAGGGCACCGGCACCAACGATTGCAAAGTTCAGAAAGCGCCCGTCATCGACCAGGCTGAATGCGGAAAGTGCAGGCAGTCGCAAAATATTGATCTCGGGCCATGTCAGGAGATGCCCGCCGAACGTCAACGCCGCGAGTCCAGCTAACGGGAGCCATTGCTGCCAACGCGTTGCCGACACCACAAACAGTGCTGCAACCACGGTCGTTGTCAGTGTTGCGATCGTTCCGTGCCCCTGAACAATCGCAAAGAGGACACACAGTGCCGCATTGGCTGCAAAGATCGGTAAAATCGCCCAGTCAAAACCTTGAGACGGATCGTTGTTGTCAGTTCGGAGAAAAACAACAGCAAGCACGGGCAGGATGATGATGAACAGGGCCAGAGGAACAGCATCGCCGGTCTTGTAAGTTGCAAGCAACCAGAGCACGCCCCACAGTGTTGCGCCGGCGCAGGCCAGCCATGCGAGGTTCAGCCATTTCCGAAACCAGGCCGTGAGGTAAACGGCTCCGGTCAGTACGGCGAGGTAGATGAAAAGATTCCACGCCGATGGCGCGGTGGAAGAGACAAGGCCCGGTGTCACATAACCACCAAGCAGTCCGACTGCTGCGATCCCTGGTCCGTGACGAACAGAAATCGCGAGGCCGCCAAACGAGATCAGCGCGAGGGCAGTAAACGCTCCGGCGTTGCCAAGAAATCCATAGAGCACGTAGGCGGCATAGGTTGTTGCGAAGGCCGTGATCAACCCGGCGGCCGTCAAGACTCCCGGAATGTAGGCGTGCGGGGCATCACCCTTTTGCCTTGGCAATCTTGCCGCGAGTACACCCACCACGTCTGTGCGAAGAGTATATTCCCCCAACCCGAGGAGGATGGCTGCGAGCAGCGCCCCAAGGAAGATTCGCATGCCGGGACCGAGCAACCCCGCATCGATCGAATACTTTACCAGGAATATACCGCCAAGCGCCAACGCGATACCGCCGATCCAGACGGTGAGTTGCGAGCCGAGCTTGTCCTCGAAATCCATCGACCGGCCTGCCGGTTTGGACGGCGGCGTTGGAGTTGGAGTTGTGGTTACGGACGAAGAGTGCGCGGCAACGTCAGCGACAGATGGCGGAGGTGGTACGCTTGGTCGAGATCTCTCGCTTTCAGATATTTCCGATACGCCTGGTGCATTATCCAGGGCGGTCTGCATTGTCGATGCGTCATCCCTGGGCGTCGCTTCAGAAATATCCGGCTTCACGTGCTTCAATGTTGCGAGTTCTTCACTCAGACCTCTCACGCGTGTCTTGAGTTCCGAAATCTGAAGCATTTGTATGAAACTGAGAAAGGCGCCAACCAGCAAAGCCAGCCCGAGCAGAATTCCCAAACTGATCAAGCCCATGACGTACCCCTCCGGGAAACAGCGTTGCACATCAATATAGTGCGTAGGCTTGTGATTGGAAGTGATCGTGCCAAAATCCGGTAATAACGCACGGGTTTGTTTCACTCTGACACACGGCGAAACCCAATCGAAATTCACCTGTCAAAAGTGTGAAAGGGAAACTTCAAAATGCGGAGAAAAAACTGCCATTTGCGAAACCATTCGTGAACGGTTCGCAGCCATTCTGCAGCTCTGTAAAGGCAGGAGTATTGCGTAACATGTACAAGCCCACCGTCGCCGCTCTCGCGGCGCTTTCCATAGCTGCAGGTACCCTCGGTGCCGCAGCCGTCCCGGCGCAAGCCAAAACCATTCGAAAGAATTCCGAACACGACCGGATTGTCGTTGCATTCGACAAGGCTCACAAGCCAGGTCAGATCATTGTATCGTTTTCAGATCGTCGTCTCTATCATATCACGGAACGTGGTCGTGCCGTGAGTTATCCGATTGCAGTGCCGCGTCCACAAAGCGTATGGAAAGGCACCAACCGGATTACGCAGAAGAAGAAGAACCCGACATGGACACCAACCGCCTCGATGCGGCGTGAAAATCCAAATCTGCCTCGCCAGGTCGCTGGTGGAGATCCGCGCAATCCACTTGGGAGACGTGCGCTGTATCTTGGTTCGACACTCTACCGCATTCACGGTACGGATGCGCCCTGGACGATCGGCAAGAACGTGTCCAAGGGGTGCGTGCGGATGCACAACAGTCATGTGGCAGAACTTTACGAAAAAGTTCGTGTCGGCATGCGCGTCACTGCAACTTACAAGAGCTACAATACGGCAGCTCTCTCGCCTGTGACATACACACATAAGGCTGCCGCCCGTCCACGCAGACAACGCGTGATTCGTCGTGAAGTTCGCAATGGTCGCACAACGTATCGTACAACCTACCGCGCAGTTCAGAAGAAACCGGATCTGCTTGATTGGCTACTCGGAAGCTGACCTGAGACTAGTTCCGGATGCAGTTTTCAACATTTTGGGGAGGCTGATCACTGAGGGGCAGGGTGATCAGTTGTGGCAGGGCCGGTCAATCGACCGGCCCTGTTTGTTTTTTAATCTCCAATATAGGCAATGGCTTCAATCTCGACCAGCATGAGCGGATCGCTGAGGCGCGTTTGCACGGTTGTACGGGCTGGCGGATCGTTCGGGAAAACCTTTGCAAATTCCTCGTTCATGATCTGGAAGTCGTCGATGTCTTTCAGGTAGACATTGCATTTCAAAACATCGTCCAGCGTCGCGCCAGCTTCCTCGAGTACTGCACGGACATTTTTCAACGTTTGCACTGTCTGGGCACGCACATCACCAGGTGCACCTACTTCGCCCGTTTCATTCCAGCCGACCTGACCTGCTGTGTAGATCATGTTGCCGCCGCGCGTGCCTGGAGAATACGGAAATGTCGGGCGCGGCTGAAAGTCCAGTGACTTGGGGCGAATGGTCTGGCGTGGCATGATGTCGAACCTTCTCATGGCAATAATGATGGGATCAGTATGGATATTGAAGACAGGGTCGCCAGCGAAATCTCGTCTTTGCACAAAGATCTTGCGCATTGGCTTTCCGGTCGGGTGGCGTGTGATCCAAAATTTTTTCGCACCGCATTCCGCAACCGGTTCCACGTTGCGTTCTATAACGTTCAACCTGCTGGGCTTGTCTTGTCGCGTACAGACCTGCTCCACGGCCTCGACTCCGGCTATGGTGCCAGCCCGAACTTCGACATTTGCATTCGCAATGTACGCGTTCGCCAGGTCGTGAGTGCAGACGAGTTCATTCTGGCCACCTACGAAGAATACCAGCGCGGAGCTCGCAACTCTGATCGCCCCATGAATGCGCGCCTTTCAACTGTCTTGTTCGAACAGCAAGATAGTGCACTGATCTGGCACGCCATTCATGAAACTTGGTTGCCGGACGAAAATCACGATCCTGCATATTTTGTATTCTGAATGTCGCTAGCGCGCCACAACATCATCTCAGGCCGCGCGTGTATCAACCGGGAACGCAAGCAAGAGCAAAGTTCTGCAGAGCCACGAGAGCCGTGCCCGCGTTAAGATCCCTGGGTCCCTACGTAGTAGGTGGGTGCCGAGTGAAAGGGACCACGGTCCCAACCAGGGTCAGCTCCCTGATAGATCTTATAGGCCCCGGGAAATGTTGCGTGTCACGCGCACCACAGCCCTGCAGAAGGTTGAATGTAGGGTGCTTCGGTGTGGATTACCACTGCGGCACGCACGCTTGAGCAGCGCTTGCGTTAAGATGAACGTGCAAAGTGTGGGCCGTGGCACCTGCAGCACTGGAAATCGCCCGCAAGGTGCGCTATCGCCACACCATCACCAGTTCGGCCCGGTCAGCACCCGTCTCGAGAGGCGGCACCACGCCCGCGGCCCTTTTCTCACACGACGTCAGGAGAGCACGCGATGGCCACGAAGGTTGGGATTTCAGGTTTTGGACGGATCGGACGCAACGTTCTGCGTGCCTATGCGGAAAGTGGGCGGACCGATCTCGAATTCGTCGCCATTAACGACATCGCACCCAACGAAACGCTGGCGCACATGTTCCGCTACGACAGCACGCACGGTGTCTACGGCAAGGACGTGACGCTCGACGGCGATATGCTCGACATCGGGCTGAACACCGGGCCAGTCAAGATCTTCGCCGAGCGCAACCCGTCGGATCTGCCCTGGGGCGATCTGGGCGTGGATGTCGTGATGGAATGCACGGGCATTTTCACGGACGCTCCGAAAGCGCAGGCCCATATCGATGCCGGCGCCAAACGCGTGCTCGTCTCCGCACCATCGAAAGGTGCCGACGCGACGATCGTGTATGGCGTGAACAGCGACGGGCTGAAAGCCGATCACAAGATCATCTCGAATGCATCCTGCACGACGAACTGTCTCGCGCCAATTGCTCAGGTCCTGCACGAGCTCTGCGGCATCGAGCGTGGCTTCATGACCACGATCCACGCTTACACGTCGGACCAGCGCATCCTTGACGCGCCACATTCCGACATGCGCCGTGCCCGTTCGGCGGCTGTGTCCATGATCCCGACATCGACGGGGGCCGCCAAAGCCGTCGGTCTCGTGCTGCCGGAACTTGACGGCAAGCTCGACGGCACCTCGATCCGCGTGCCGACCCAGAATGTGTCCGTGGTCGATCTGAAAGTTGTCGCAAGCCGTGCCGTGACGCCGGATGAAGTCAACGCAGCCATGGAGAAGGCAGCCAACGGTCCGCTCAAGGGTGTCCTCGGGATCGCGAAGGAACCGCTTGTTTCGATCGACTTCAACCACAACCCGAATTCATCCACCCTGGACTGGGACAACACACAAGTCGTCGACGGCACGCTGGTCCGTGTTCTGAGCTGGTACGACAACGAGTGGGGGTTCTCCAACCGCATGCTCGACACGGCCGTGAAGGTTGGCGGTCTGGGGTGAGAAACGATCCGGCATCTGCCGGATCAATCGACCCAGTGAACCGATTGGAAGTGCCGAACGACCCGAGGTCATGCCGAGGGGCCGTCCGATCGATCACGTTGTGAACTTCAGGCATGTAAAGTACTCCAGAATGAGGGATGGCTTATAGCGCGTCTGATTCAGATTGAATCATGACGCGCCCATTCTACTGGCGCCAACAGCCCACCGGTGCCTCCTACAACGTCGGACACCCCTTAGGCTGCCCCTTTTTTGTGCGCCACAATACGCGTGCGCGAGCGGCTCCACGCGGCGAACGCTGGAGTTGAGATTTGTCCCTTCACACCAGACAGGAGGCGTGGAGCGGTAAGGGCGTCGGCAAAGCCGATGTCGCCGCGACAGGGAAGATGTAAAGGCAGGCGAGGCATCTGTTTTGCGCCGTCTGTATATGTAATTTGGTGGCGCTCGCTGGGGCGGCTTCGACTTTTCGAAGGCGCCGGGATGCATGTGTTCGCAGTGAGAGGGCGCGTCATGACCAAAACGGTCATGGCACGCCTTGGAGTGCCCCGCACAAACGATTTTCGGCTTATCTGTACCGACCCAGTGTACTTTCGGACAACGCGCAGACCAAAGCCGAACGGTCCCCCTCACCGCACCGCCGACACCAGATAGTTCACGTCAGTATCGTCCGCCAAGCTCCACACATCCCGCAGCGGATTGAACACCATGCCCTTGCGTTGCACGAGCGCCAGTTCGTTTGCAGTCATGGCACTTTCCATCTCTTCAGGCGTTACGAACTTCTCCCACTGGTGGGTGCCCTTGGGGAGCCAGCGGAGGATGTATTCGGCGCCGATGATGGCGAGACCCCAGGCTTTCAGGGTGCGATTGATGGTGGACATGACGAGCAGGCCGCCGGGTGCCACGAGTTGCGCGCAGGTGGCGACGAAATCGTCCGGGCTCGGAACATGCTCGATCACTTCGAGGGCGAGGACCACGTCGAAGGTCTGCCCTTCTTCGACCAGCGTTTCGGCGGTGGCATTGCGGTAGGTGATGTCGAGGCCGCCCGCTTTCGCATGCACACGGGCGGCTTCGATGCCGCTGCCGGCCGGGTCGATGCCGGTGACCGTGCCGCCAAGGCGGGTCATGGGTTCGCAGATCAGGCCCCCGCCGCAACCGATGTCGAGCACGCTCAAGCCGTCGTAAGGACGCGGGGTCGCGCCGTCGCGATCATGAATATCGCAGATGTTGTCCTTGATGAACTGGAGGCGTGCGGGGCCGATCTTGTGGAGCGGTTTGAATTTGCCCGCCGCGTCCCACCAGTCGTCGGCCCAGCTGGCGAAGCGGGCGACCTCTTCCGGGTCGAGATTTTCGTGGGCGGGATCGCGGGCGTCGAAGGATGTGTTGGTCATCTCCCAGAGGTCGCCGCGGGCGCGCGTTTCGTCAAGACCGTTGCGGCAATGAGCCCACGTCCGCTTGGGCGTCATGCCGCCGAAGGGCGGTATCCATGGCTCTTTCCGCCAACGCCATCCCAACATGGAGCAATCGTTGTGACAGAAAAAGCGGTTCGGAACTTCACGTCGCCCGTGTCGGTTTTCCGTTTCGACACCTGTCGTGGATCCATCTCCTCGCATTCGATAGGATGACGGCTGTGGGAATGTGAGAGAGGCGTCGAACGATGGGTTCTGGGGACATTCCCCAGGATGACAAATGGTGGATGCGCAACACCCCGAAGTGATATTGGGACCGCAGTCCAACGCCGACCACAACCGTCATGCCCGCGAATGCGGGTACCCACGGGGGTATGCACTTGTATTCGGTTGATGTTCGACACCAAGCCACGCTAGAAACTTTATTCCCAGCAGACCTGTCATCAACGGGATACTTTTGCATGATCCGTCGATTTGTGCGTCCGTTGCAATCCAGTTGTCCAGGTACGTCACTTACCCCTCCCACAGCACCGGAAAAAAACTCTCGTCCATCTCCGTTGTCGCGGTCCGTTTGTATCGGGAATACACTGGACTCACATTCGTCTCGTGAAACTGTGCGGCGCTCGACATACAGTGTGCAACCACGGAACGGCGTGGATTTTTCCCGCGGTTGTCGCGTGAGCCGTGCCAGGTGCGTCCATGATGGAGCACGGCGCTGCCGGCGGAAACCTCGATCGGTACGATATCAGGCTCTGCGACGTCTGCTGCCTTGGCTGCCTGGTGCAGGTCTGCCAGCGGATCGTCCGGCGCGTGGAATTGATGGATTGGCGGAGAGAGCGGCCACAGGTGAGAGCCGCGCACATATTCGATGGTGCCCTGATTGGCCCGCGTGTCGTCCAGCGTGATCCAGCACGTCATCATTTCGTTCGGGACGATCCAGTCCTGATAGCTGTCGTCCTGATGGAAACCGAGCGGTTTGGTTCCGGGAGGTTTCCAGATGATGTTGTCCTGATTGATCCGTGCGCCGGGCCAGCCGCGCAATGTGGCGCAGGCTTTGCCGATGTCAGGGCGCAGCACGATTGAAGCAATCGTCCGGTCGGCTTTCCAGGCATTGCAGATCTGTCGGGTGACATCGTCCGGATCGCGCCCGGTGCGCCAGTTCCATTCATCAGGCTGGAGGCCTGTTTCGAACGTCCCGGAGAAAAGGGGTTCGAAGCGTGCACGACCAGCTTCAACTGCTGCGGCATCGAGCACATCTTCGACCACGACAAATCCGTCGCGGCGAAATGTTCCGATCTGATCGTCGGTGAGTGCGAAAGCCATGGGACGTGGAAATTTCAGCTACAATCCGCGCACGAGGTTGCCGACCGCCAGGACGACATAGGCAAAAACCGCGAACCAAAAATTCTGATTTGGAAACTTGAACGGGATCGGCAGGATACCGAGCTGGCTGATCACGGCGAGCGTGACGAGCAGGAGTGAAATCAGGAAGACAAAAATCGTTGGAGGATTCAGTCGCATGGCGTGCGTCTCCATTCACGGCCGCGGAAAAGAACCACCAGTTTAGGGATAATTCGTTACAATTGAAACCACAGCCTCGCATCGACGAAATGGATCATCGAATCCGCCGCGTCGTGAGCGTACGCGGCACTCGATTGGGGATTTTTCGCCCCGTTTGACGCCACAACGCGATCGTCACACCACTCATGAGAAGAAAGACGAGTGCCATGATCGCGAAGTGCGCCGGGCCAGTGATGGCTGCGTGTTTTTTGCTTTGCGACGCCTGGAACCACGGTTTGAAATCAACAGTGCCACGATCATAGCGCCAGAAAATCTGCCGTGCCATGGCATGTCGCGCGTGCTGAGTGTCACGATGCTGCTTGGATGTGGTTTGCGAGGTTTCGCTCACAAGTGGTGGCAGATCGTCTGGGATAGTGTGACGAGGGTGGGCGTGCATCAAAGTGTCATCAAAGGGCGCATCGACAATTGCAACCGTCTGAACGGTACCACCAGCGAACAGGCCGCTTCCGGAGGTATTGAGTGCAAGAGCCGGTCCGTTGGCGAGCGTGATGACGCCGAATGACAGTATGGCTGTGAAGACAGAAAGAGGTCGAAGAGGAGGCCGGGCTATGGGAGTGGCAAGCCCGAACGAGGCCATCCGATTCAGAAATTGCATTGTGTGATGCCCCATATACGCATGATGAAGTGTGGTGCAGTGGCCCGATCTCCACAGACGCTGCAGCACGTTTCTGTTGTCGCAAAGACAGTGAGCCATCAGAATCTGGCGACGCATGGTCCGGAATGTGGCAATTCAGGTTTGTACGCGATGTATCGCGTTCATGTGATCCGACAGACACACATCAAAGCATCAGGCAATGTTCAGTGCGAGGGTAACAAGACGTGACAATGTTCGCTTTTATCTGTGCTGCAATTGCACTTTTGGCGGGGGCTGGGTGGTGGATCGGGCATCAGGTCACCCGTGAAACGCAACGGGTATTTGCCCCGTCGCTGAATGTGAACGTACACGCCGCCGCGAGAGAGCCGTTACTGCACGCCATGACGGAACTGGGAATTCCATCCCATCGGATTGTGTTTGTGACGAACGCGACACAAGGCCAGGTGGCACACGTCACGATATCTGCATGTGAGGGCGGCATCACTGCGTCCTGCATCACAACCCCGGTGCACGCACGGTCATTTGCGCTGCAACGCATTCCGGTTGCAGAAGAGATGGATGCGCAAACCTGGCGTCGTGTCGCGACACTTCTTCTGCGACAGACGCATACGACGACGCACGACATTTTGCAGGGCAGAGGTGCGCCTGGTTCATGTGATCCCGCATTCGAACGCCACTATCTTTCTGCGTGGAAAAATCTTCAAAGTCGTGATGAACACGGGCTCCGAAGCGCCCTGAATGGTCTTCGAAGCGCGCTGGCACAATGGCCCGGCGACCGCGACGCGGAAAAAGCCGTCGCGCTTGCCAATCTCGCCGATCTTTGCCGTCGGATGCCTGAGACACCCGTTACCCGGCTTGCGCGGAGGCTGGAGGGCTATGCAGCCGCATGTGAAGCGCTGGAACTTCAGTATAGCCTGCCAACTCAGTGTCGCCTGCAAGGTCTGAGACAGCTTGTCCGGGGGCTGCATGCTGATCTGGCGATACATGGAACCAATGCAATCCAGACGCTCCATGAGCGGTCGTACGGCCTGTCTGATGCCGCTTGTCCACAGACTTCCACAATGCAACTGGTCAGTGAGGGCGATCACTAGAGTCTGAATGCGATATACCACGCTGGCATCGCCAGAACCGTAAGTCACATACCAGGGAGCAATGGATGGACCTGTTCGCGGACTTCTTTCATCTGTTCAATGATTTCTTTCTCCTGATTGCAGGTGCCATCGGTGCGGTGTGGTTGATGATTTCAACCGTGCTCAGCCGCTTCAGCCTTGCCATTATTGCAGGTATTGGGCGGACAGGCGGAGCGGTTCTCGGTCAGCGGTTTGGCGGGCAGATGAACAGCCGACGGATGCCCACAAGCCCAACGCGCAGAAAAGGTCGCCAGGCCTTGTGGCGAGCCGAAGCCCGTCAGCAACGTATGGCGTCTTACGTCCAGGCCTGGTTCGACTTGCTGGCCACACGAGGAGGGCCATTCGCGCTGTCAATTTATCTCCACAGCCATCTGCATCACGGGTTTCGCGACAAGGTGGTGCGGTTGCGTGTGCGGTGTCGAGAATTTGATCGCCTTGAAGAAGTGGCGCAACATCGCCTGCAACGCTACGAACGCGAGTACGAGAAAACGTGCGAGCCTATTCGTGATCAGATGCTGGAACTTGATCTGGAACTGGCGCGTTTGCGGGCCCGGCATTCCCGTCAGCGATTTCGATTTTGGAGAAAGCGCTGGTTCCGTGTGAAGCGTCGCCAATTCCAGACGCGGCGGTCCATCATATGGCATCGCATCCAACTGATGCGCGCCGAATGGCGGCTGAACGAGAAATACAGCGTCTTGCTGGAACCCGCGCTGGTTGCCGTTGATCAATATGAGCGAACATATCTGACCCATTGGGTCCATTCCTTCGAAGCGGACCTCGAGTCTTTCCGTCTGACGGTTGTCACTGGACGTCTCGTTGATATCCTGTTCCAGCCTTCCAATGACGCCACATGCCGGCGTTTGGGCTTGGCGGACGTGCCCCGGGATCGCATAAACCTGCGCGATTATCTCATTGCCTACCTTGGTGCGCGAAATGTTGGTTTTCCGCCCTTGGCGCGATTGGAAGGATTGTTCGAAATTTATCTCCGTCTGCGGCTTCTGGAAGATCCTGCCCTCTGCGATAAATGGGGTGTCAACCGCATCTGGCTGGAAAACTACCTGCCACCGCCAGGCACGATGGGCGTCGCGCATGAGAGATACCATCACTTACATCAGGCCCAGGCCATGCGCGCGGGCATTCCTGGAGTTCAAATTGCAGACCAGCAGAATAACGCCGGCATGAAACGGAGCGCGACATGACGTCGGGGGCAATGGACCGCGCAGCGCTCGCTGCGTTCAGCCGCTCCCGAATTGAAAAGGGATCGAAAAGCTTTGCAGTGGCATCCCGAATTTTCGACGTGAAAACCCGTGATGCCGTACACATGCTTTACGCGTGGTGTCGCCATTGCGACGATGTGATCGACGATCAGGATCTCGGATTTGCACGAAGAAGCGGTGCGCAACACAACACGCTGGATGATATTCTGCAAAATCTGCGTGAAAATACGCGTGCTGCACTTGCGGGAGAGCTGCCTGAGGATCCGGTTTTCCAGTCACTGGCTCATGTGACGAAGACATATGCCATTCCCGAGTCGCAGCCGCTGGATCACATCACCGGTTTCGAGATGGACGTGAACGAGGTCGCATACAACACGATCGAGGACACGCTGACCTACTGTTATCACGTGGCGGGGGTCGTTGGCATCATGATGGCACGGATCATGGGCGTGCAAGGTCAGGATACGCTTGAGCGGGCTTGCGATCTCGGTATTGCATTTCAGCTCACGAACATTTGTCGTGATGTCATCGACGACGCCAGAATTGGACGGGTTTATCTCCCGTCAAACTGGTTGCGCGACGTGGGGCTTGATATCGAAAACTTCGCCCGGACTGAAAACCGCGCCGCACTTCATAAAGTCGTGATACGTACTCTCGATCTTGCAGATCGCTATTATGACAGCGCGGGCGTTGGTATTGCGCGACTGCCGCTTCGGGCAGCGGGCGCCATTGCAGCAGCACGAAACGTTTATCGTGATATCGGAGAAGAGGTGCGCCAGGGCGGCATACATGCCTGGGATACGCGTGCCTCTACGACAAAACGCCAGAAAATGATGCGTGCGGCGCAAGGGCTCTTGCAGGCCATGGCATCACGTTTATACGCGCCATCGTTCGACCGTACCGGACTCTGGACGCGTTCGCACCAGTGATTGTATCAGCTCGTGGTCCAGTCGTGACTTGTCTCCACGGACTGTTCATCCACCTTCGCGCCACGCGCACGGTTCATGCGAAGCTGCTCTTTCAGGACGGCGATGGACGGGGCAATCAGGAACCCGAAAGACACGGCCCCATCCTTGTCAGCCACCGCATGGTGCAGGCGGTGCGCCTGATACATCCGCTGCAGATATCCACCCCGGGGGACAACACGGAAGCCGAAACGATGATGGACGAGTATATCATGCATGAAGAGATAAATTGCGCCGTAACCGACCAGGCCGAGGCCGACAAAGAAGAATGGCATCCAGACATGCAAACCGGCGAGCATCAAACCGATGGATAGGACACTGAAAAACAGACCGAAGAGATCGTTCAGCTCGAACCCGCCCTCGTAGGGCGAGTGGTGTGACTTGTGCAACGACCACAACCATCCGTGCATGATGTATTTGTGCGTGACCCATGCCACCGCTTCCATTCCGGCGACCGTGCCGAGAAAGATGGCGATATAGAGCAGCACGTCGATCATAAGCTGTAGCTCCGTTTGTCGTGTTCTATAGCGCGTCTGATTTAATTGAAATCATGACGCGATGATCCAGGTCGCTCCACTGGCATCCCGGTGTCCCCATTCAAGTTGTGTCGGGGTCACCAGTTCCGACACAACGTCTCACGAGTGCCATGATGATCCCGGCGCCTCTACTGCGTAGAAGCCGCCCTAAGTCGGACACACCCTGTGGCAATTCTCAACGGCAATGGGTGAGGCTTCAAACACATTCATGGTAGGCCAAGCATGTCTGATCATTCACCGCGCCAGAACGACGCGCTGTGCGTTGGTGCCGCAAGTCCGAAGGTCAGGCGTCGAGGCGCAGGACGAGCATTTCGGTAAGCGATTGTGCGTAAAGGCCCAGCAATGAAGACGCTCCGCCAGGCAAAACAGCGAGTGCAGCATCCACTTGAGACATGGCCGCCGTGCGCGCTGCGTCAAATCCGAGCATCTGTACCAGCGTCGGCTTGTCGCTATCATTTGCAACATCCTTGCCGGCCAGTTCGATGGATCCCGCAAAGTCCAGCAAATCGTCAAGAGTCTGAAACGCATGTCCGAGCCGCATGCCGAACTCATAAAGTTCATCGCACGTTTCTGCAGGTTGGTCGGATGCGATGGCACCAATCTCGGCGGCGGCAGCAAAAAGCGCACCGGTCTTGCGGCGATGCATTGTTTCAAGTGCATCTGCGGTGTCGGAATCTGATGGAAGCCCATGCAAATCTTCTTCCTGACCGGCGACCAGCCCTTGTGACCCGATGCTTCGGCTCAACGCCGCAACGATACGTACGGCGTGAGCAGGTTCCAGCGACGTGTCCCGTGCCACGACGTCATAGGCGAGGTTCATAAGCCCGATAGAGGCAAGCATCGCCGTGTCATCACCAAACATGGCATGGCTGGTTGGCCGTCCGCGCCGCAACGTTGCGTCATCCATCGCCGGCAGGTCGTCGAGGATCAGGGATGCAGCGTGAATCATTTCAATAGCACAAGCGGCTGTCATGACGCGTGTCTGCGGCACGCCAAATTGCTCCGCAGACAGAAGGGTCAGGATCGGTCGAACCCGTTTGCCCGGCGCCAGCAGGCTATGCCGCATGGCGTCATGCAGTCGTACAGGTTTTGTGCCTTCGGCCGGTGCCAAAGTCTGCAATGCCGTCTCGGCAGCGGTTTGGGCGGCCAGTATGTGTTGTGCAATCAGTGTGTTTGGTGGCTCAATCATGTTGTCGTTTCTGTCTCACACTCACCCGCAGTTGTGCAATGGCGTGATGCCGCACATGAACAGGCATCGAACGTGTTCGATATGGCGTATTATCGTCATGAACTTGCACGCTTGCGTCTGAACGGGCATGCAAATGCAGCGCAGGCCACACGCGCAAGAGAGGAGATCGGACCACATGTCATTAACGGCATCGCATCGCCATACCGCCGTCGTCATTGGTTCCGGTTTCGGCGGTATCGCGGCGGCGCTTCGACTTCGCGCGAAGGGATACGACGTCACGTTGCTTGAGCGTGGCACTGCGCTTGGCGGGCGTGCGCAGGCGTTCGAACGCGGCGGCTTCAAACACGATGCCGGACCGACAGTGATCACAGCCCCCTTCCTGTTCGAGGAGCTGTTTGAGCTGTTTGGACAGAAGATGTCGGATCACGTGAAGTTGGTCGAGGTCGATCCCTGGTATCGGTTTCGCTTCAACGATGGCGATACGTTCGACTACGGAGGCACGATCGAGGATACGCAACGCGAGATCGCCCGTTTCAACACTGATGATTCCAAACGCTATCTCGAGCTGATCGCGCATTCGAAAAAACTGTTCGATGCCGGGTTCACGGAACTTGCAGATCAGCCGTTCCACCAGCCGTCCAAAATGATTGCGCAGATCCCAAAACTTGTGAAGCTGAAAAGCTATCGCACGGTCTGGCAGATGGTCTGCGCGTACATTAAAGATCCGAAAGTGCGGCAGGCCTTGTCTGTGCAGCCTCTGCTTGTTGGCGGCAGTCCCTTCGACACGACAAGCATCTACGGCCTGATCCACTACCTGGAACGCCAGTGGGGCGTATTTTTCTGTATGGGCGGAACAGGCGCGATGGTGAAAGCTCTTGGGGATCTCATGCGCGCTCAAGGTATCGACATACGTTTCGAGACCACAGTCCGCGATGTTCTGATCGAAAAACAAATCGCCAACGGCGTGCGTCTTGAGAGTGGAGAAAAAATATTCGCTGACGTTGTGGTCTCGAATGCAGATCCCATGCACCTGTACGGGAAAATGGTGCCGCAAGATGCGCAGTCCCGGATCACAAAGTTGAAGTGTCGGCACTCACGACTGTCCATGGGGTTGTTCGTGATGTTCTTCGGAACGACCCGGCAATATCCTGACGTGGCGCACCACACCATCTGGCTTGGGCCGCGCTATAAGGCGTTGCTCGACGAAATCTTCAAGAAGAAGGTGATGTCAGAGGATTTCTCACTCTACCTTCACCGACCAACGGCAACGGATCCGAGTTTCGCCCCGGCTGGCAAGGACTCGTTCTATGTCCTGTGTCCCGTACCAAACCTTGATGGTCATATCGACTGGAAGCGCGAAGCTCCACGGCTGCGCGCGCGCATCATCTCGGAACTTGAAGAGACGATGCTGCCCGGCTTGTCCAACGCGATAACGGCAGATTTTTACATGACGCCTGAGGACTTCGCCGAAGATTACCTCAGTGTCGCCGGTGCCGGGTTTTCGGTTGCGCCGTATTTCACACAATCGGCATGGTTCCGCTTTCACAACAAGGCGGAAGGGATTGAAAACCTTTTTCTCACAGGCGCAGGTACGCATCCTGGCGCGGGCATGCCTGGCGTGCTGTGTTCCGCCAAGGTTGTCGACCGGCTGATCCCGGCCGTACACGACGCGGACGAGAGCCTCCGCGAAGTTACAGGATAGCAGAACAGGAGGCGCACTATGCCACGTCATCGCATGGTCATGGAACTCGGGATGGGCACAGACATTCGCGGGCAGGACTACACCAAGGCCGCTGTGCGTGCACTGCAGAATGCCTTGCGTCAAAACTCTCTCACCGTTGCGCGCGCATTCGGTGTCGAGCCGGAGGACATGCACGTCACAGCGGTTATCGGCGTACAAAAGCCGGAGCAGGTGGACGTCGCCGCAATCGCCGCCACGTTCCCCTATGGCAAACCGAGCGTGCAGGTCGAGTTTGGTGGCATGGACACGGTGCAGGATGACGGCACGCCCGGTCCCATCATGGCGAACGCCGTCGTGCTCGTGGACCTGGATCTGCCCGAAGGAGCCGCAGCATGAGTGGCACACAATTGAAACGCATCATTCTTGAAATGGGTACCGGCAACGACCTCTACGGCATGGACTACACCAAGGCCGCCTGCCGCGCCGTGCAGGACGCCATCCACCATTCCTCTCTGACCTTGTTCAAGAGCTTGAACATCGATCCGGCAACTATGCAGATCGAACTCAATCTCGCTGCGCAGGAACCGGAGAAAATCGATCTGGCAAAGGTTGCGAAAGAGTTGCCGTACGGTCAGGTTACGCCGCATGCCATCAAAGGTGGTCTTAACATCCCTGATGAAACAGGCGACCGCACCACTGTCATCGTCAATGCGGGAATTATTGTGCGATTGCCGTTGTGAGATGTCGGTTGGTGGCAGAACGGGCGCGGTGTACTCATCTGGAATTTCGATCTATGGCGTAGCAGCAAACATTCCGCAACCATCATGCAGGCGCAGCGATCCACCAGATATTCTCACAGGGGTCTTTCACACCAGCCATTCGATCTCCATGCGGGCGCACATTCGGTTCCATAATTGCAGTCGCTCCCGCCGATAACGCTTTGGCGAATGTTGCGTCGACATCCAAAACGAACAGATGCATCTGTGAGACGTTTGCTGAATAGTTTTCGTTGGCTTCGTTCAGCATGATGATTGTGTCTCCAATTCGCACACGTGCATGCTGGACAATGTTATTTTTATTTCGTTTTTCGCGCACGACTTTCCCGTCAAAAGCTTCGACAAGAAACGAGATGAACTGATCTGCTGCCAGTACGGTAAAGTACGGCGTAATGGTGTGGTAACCTTCCGGAATTTTAATTATTGCCCCATGATCCGTTGTTCCTTGTTCAACCGAAGTTCTCAATGTCAAGGAAGGCCGTAAAGTTAGGGCGTCGAAAGCGCAGGTCATTGCGTCCAAAATCAACCCGGATCACGATGAAAGCATCAAGAAGGAAAGTCAATGCAGTACCTGTTTACAAAGATATCTCTTGACCAGGGTTTTGCGAAAGCAATCAAATTCTCGGCCAACATGTTCACGACTCTTGTCGTCCGTCTGCCCATCAACCCGGCAGGTCCTGCACCGCATAAGCAATCGCCTCGATTGTCTCCGCGAGATCATCGTCGGTCAACGCAAGGGAGGGGTATACCTTTCCCGGTGATTTGAATATGCCTCTCTCGCGAAGCCGCGCGTTGAACGCCGCAGCCTTTTCTGCATCGCCTTTGATTACATCACGATAGTTCGCTATGCGCTGGTCCGTGAACACCACATCGAACAGCGTCGGATCACCGACGATCTGATGCGCGTGCCCAGCTCCATCGAGATGCGTGTGTATTGCATCCATGAGTTTGCGTCCGCAGTGCCGCAGGCGCTCATAACTGCCAGGTCTCCGTAAAATCTCCATCGTTTTCAATCCTGCAACGGCAGCAACCGGATTGCCGCTCAGCGTGCCAAGCTGCATCAGGAAACCCTCAGGCCCCACCCTGGATTTGTCGAAGTGCGCCATGATGTCGGCACGCCCGGCAATGGCAGCGAGCGGAAATCCGCCGCCGATGATTTTCCCAAGCGTGCACACGTCGGGCGTGACGCCATACAACTCCTGGGCACCGCCATACGCGAAGCGAAATCCGGTGACGATCTCATCGAAGATCAGAATAATACCATGGGCGTCGCATTCTTCGCGTAACGCTTCGAGAAAACCGGGCGCAGGCGGAATGATCCGTTGCAACGGTTCGACAATGATGCCCGCAATTTGATCTCCGTACTCGGCAATCAGCGATCGGGCAAAATCGATGTCGTTGAATGGCGCGATCAACATTTCATCGCGCACGCTCGCGGGTATGCCGGCCGAATCCGGAACCGCCATCGGAAAGTTGGTCAGTTTCGTCGGGGCAAGGCTCATTTGCGCCTCGGCCGACATGCCATGATATCCGCCCTCGAATTTCATGATCTTGTTGCGTCCGGTGAAGGCGCGTGCCAGGCGCATGGCATACATATCCGCTTCACCGCCGGAAGAGACGTAACGAACTTGCTCCGCACACGCGACGGCACGGCAAATTTCTTCGGCAAGTTCGATGCCTGCGGCATTGTTGGCGAAAAACGTCATGCCCTTCGACAACTGCTCTTGAACGGCGTCCAGCACTTCAGGGTGACCATGCCCGATCAACATGGGGCCGGAGCCGATCAGGTAGTCGATGTATTCATTACCGTCTTCATCCCAGACACGCGAGCCTTGGCCATTGCGGATGATAATGCCAGGATCAAAGTTTCCAAACCCGCCGCCAGGCAGCACGTTGCGGGCGCGTTCGATCCAGTCCTGTTGTGTCATAACGTGTGGCCTCGTTCGTAAACCGCGATCGGAGTGCCCAGAATGTTTTCATCCAGGCTCACCCCGAGACCGGGCGCAGACGGCGGCGTTGTGATACCGTCCACGTTTCGGGCGCCTTGCCCCGGCACGGGGTCGATCGACAGATGATAATGACAGAGCCAGGATGCAAGCCGGTGCGCATCGGGCGTGGAACTTGCCAGATGAATTGCGGCGGTGTCCGCCAGAGCAGACCCACCAACATCCTCGATGTGCATCTGCCAACCAACGGAGACACCGAAGTCCCGGATCTGTCGCGCCTTCGTCAATCCGCCGACACGGTTCGGTTTCACCTTCACGCCCTCGCAGGCACGACGCTTCCAGGCGTCCAGATGATCGCCGAACGTATGCAGGGATTCGTCCAGCATGATCGGGTTGGCGACGCGCCCTGCGACATGTGCGCATTGCTCCAGTGTTTCGCACGGCTGTTCCACCCAGTCGCGCGCCACAACGGAATTCAGCACCTGGACTGCGACCCCCGGGGTCCAGGCGCGGTTCACATCGAACGTCACGCTCTCGCCATCCGACAAACCGGCAGAAATCGCTTCGATCCGCTCTATATCTGTCGCCACATCGCTGCCACCTACCTTTGCGGAGTGGACCTTATACCCTTTCGCGCTGGCCTTGCGGATCAACGCCAGCATCTCGTCCGGTGTACCCGTCGAGATCGACGAGTTGACAAGCACTGGCTGTGCCTCCGCACCACCGAGCAATTTCCAGAGTGGCAGCCCGGCGACCTGGCCCAAAATGTCCCAACACGCGATGTCGATAGCAGACTTTACGTAAGGGTGACCCGGCAAGGCCGTGTCCATGACACGGTTCAGAGCATCAAGCGCACACGGATCGTGTCCGATGACCGCAGGTGCCAGAAGCTCCAATCCCGCCCGGATGCCGGACCCATGGGCTGGCAGGTACGTGTTCCCCCATGGACAGCCTTCGCCCCAACCGGACACGCCCTCATCCGTATCGATACGCACAAACGTCGAATCCAGCCTCTCGAACTTGAGCCGCCCACCCGACAACCAGTATGGCTCGCTTAACGGTAGATCCATCTGCCAGACGGTGATGCGGGAAATTTTCATCCGGCTAATCCATCGTCACGACGATGTTGCCGACATGCGTCTTGTCAATGAACGCCTGTTGTCCGGTATGGAACTCCTTGAGTGGGTAGCTCTCAGCCAGCATCGGTTTGACTTCGCCGCGTTCGATGTATCGGACAAGATCAGCAAACACGCCGGGCGGCAAGACTGTGGATCCGAAGAAGTTCAGATCGCGAAGGTAAAGCGTGCGCAGATCAAGTTCCACCATTGGCCCGGCAATGGCTCCGGAACAGACATAGCGTCCGCCACGCGCAAGCGCATCGATCAGGATAGGATAATAATCCCCACCAACAACATCGGCAACAACGGTCACAGTGTCAGAACCGATCGCGTTATTCAGTGCTGCTTTGAGGTCGTCCGGAGCCCGTCCGAGCATGGCCGCTGGTCCAGCCTCTTGAACACCCGCATGTTTGGCCTCGCTCGCCATTGCGATTGTCTTTGCGCCACGCCGGTTCGCAAGCTGAATCAATGCCGACCCGACACCACCGGACGCCCCGGTAATCAGCACCGTGTCGCCTTCGCCCACACTGGCGCGGTTGAGCATTTGCTCGGCTGTGGACCAGGAGGTGGCGAAGGTTGCCAGCTCAGCGTGGTTGAGATCACAATCAATAGGATGGATATTCCGCTGATCCACTTTTGTGTAGTCGGCATATCCGCCATCGCATTCGCTGCCGTAATATCCGGTTTTGTTGAGGTTCATGGGATCGTCCCAGTCCCGCAACCACGTGTCGACCAGCACACGCTTGCCGATCAGAGACGCGTCGGCACCAGTGCCGACTGCAACCACTGTGCCTGCAACGTCTGCGCCCTGGATGCGCGGGAAGGTCAGCGGAGCAGCCCCCCAGGTCGGGTCATCTTCGTCGACGGTATCGTACGCCCCACCAGTGGTCGCATCGGTCACGGCTTTCGAGTACCAACCCGATCGCGTGTTGACGTCCGTGTTATTCATCCCACAGGCGTGCACCTTGATCAGCGCCTCGCCGGGGCCGGGCTGCGGTGTCGGCCAGTCTTCGTGATAAACGAGCTTGTCGAGGTCTCCGTGCCCGGTCAGCACAACGGCACGCATGGTGTCAGGCACGTTGGTCATTCGGCAGCCTCCGTAATGGCATCTGTACGAGGAAGCAGGCTTTGCGGGTCGTGGACTGGTTCGTCAAGCACGACGCCGGAACGAGGATGGCCGGCAATGACAACTTCGATCTTTGTGCCTGCGATATTGACGTGCGGTTTGACATACGCGAACGCCAGGATTTTCCCGACCGTGTGTCCATACGCGACCGAAGCGGTGGACCCGACCACTCTACCATCCAACAGCACCGCTTCGCCACCATGACCGTCCTCGACGCCATTCGGTTCAATAGCGAGGTAGGCGCAGACCCACGGCATGGTCCCGGTCTGGGCCAGCGCAGCGCTTTGCTCCGTTTTGTCCTTGCCGACGAAGTCACCCTTGTCGAGTTTGACGAACCGCATAACGTCGGCTTCCGGCAACGTCACCTCATTGGTGAGTTCACCGGCGCCCTTGAACATCTTTTCCATCCGCATGGCATTCATCGCGAACGAACCATAGTCGACAGCACCATGCGCTTCCCCAGAAGACCAGAGCGCGTCGTAAACGGCAAGCATATGCTCACGCGGCCCATGAATTTCCCAACCCAGCTCGCCGGCGTAGGACATGCGGAACGCCCACATCGTATGACCCGCAATCTCGATCTTCTGCGCGGTCAACCAGGGAAAATGGGCGTTGTCGAGCAAGGCAGGTGTGTGTGGCGCCAGAGTGTCGCGCGATTTCGGTCCTTGCACGGCAATCGCGGCCCAATCATTGGAGTGGACGACGATATCAACATTTTCATCCGCCAGATGCAGATTCAGGTGATCCAGAAGGCGTTGCTCAAAAAAGGCCGCACAGACAAGATAGAACCGGTCCGGTGCAAAGCGGACGATTGTAATCTCAATCTCGATCCGTCCTCGCACGTTGAGCAGGTGCGTGAGAACGATACCTCCGTCCTTCTTTGGCAATCGGTTTGCCACGAGGCCGTCAAGGAATGAGGCCGCATTCGGTCCGGCAACTTCAACCTTCGTAAACGCCGAAATATCCATGAGGCCCACACCAGATCGGACAGCTTTTACTTCAGCGCCGACGACATCGTGCACCACGTTGCGCTTGAACGAATAATGATCTTTCTGTTCCACGCCATCTGTCGCGAACCAGCGTGGGCGCTCGTGTCCGTAAACTTCCTCAAACACCGCACCTTTGGATTTGAGGCGATCGTACAGTGGGCTCGGTTTGATGGGGCGACCGGCTAGCCGGTTGAAGTGAGGAAACGGAATTTCGTGGCGCAGGCAATAATCTTCCTTGGCCTTCGTGACCTGCCAGTCCTTTTTGGCATAGTCGCCAAAGCGGCGTGGATCATACTCGCGCATGGAGATATCCGCTGCACCGTGCACCATCCAGCGTGCCAACTCGCGTGTCAGCCCCGGCCCCCATCCGATGCCAATCTGCGTTCCGCAGCAGCACCAGTAATTCGCGACACCAGGAGCTGGGCCGATCAGCGGGTTCCCGTCTGGTGGATGCGAGATCGCGCCGTGCACTTCGCGCTTGATTCCAAGGTCTGAGAAAATCGGCATCCGGCCCATGGCATTCTCGAGCCATGGCATGATCCGGTCATAGTCCGCCTCGAACAACTCATTCTCGGCTTCCCACGGGCATGCGTCCAACCAGACGGCGTTCGGGTTTTCTTTCTCGTAAATACCAATCAAGCCGGATTTCTGCTCCATCCGGATGTAACCAGAGACCAGCTTGTCGTCTCGTATGACAGGGAGTTCCGTATCCAGATCCTGAAACTCCGGCACAGCATCCGTCACAAAGTAGTGGTGCGTCATGGATGTCATCGGGAGTTGCAATCCGGACCACTCGCCCATCTGCCGGGCGTAGGTGCCGCCCGCATTCACGACGTGCTCGCAGACGATATCGCCTTGTTCCGTCGAGACCTTCCATTCACCGGATGGCAGCAGCTTGATATCTGTCGCCCGGCATTGACGGACAATTTTCGCTCCCAGTTGACGCGCCCCGGTCGCCATCGCCTGTGTGACGCCGGAGGGATCCACGTGCCCGTCGTCCGGTGTGTGCAAGGCGCCGATGACACCGTCAAGATTGTAGAACGGGTGCAACTCCGCAATGCGTTCCGGGGCGACCAACTCGATGTTGAACCCCAGCGATCGACCGACACTCAACGTGTGGCGCAGCCAATCCATCTCGTCTTCGTCGTAGGCGAGGCGGAACGAACCACATCCATGCCAGGTCACGGATTGCCCAGTTTCGGCCTCCAGTGCGCCGGAATAAAGTCCGATATTGTAATCCACGCACTTGCCGAGCCCGAAGCTGGAGGTCGAGTGTGTGATCTGCCCAGCCGCGTGCCATGTCGATCCTGAGGTCAGTTCCGCCTTTTCGAGGAGAACAATGTCGGTCCATCCCTCGTGCGCCAGATGATAGGCCAGCCCGCAACCCATCACACCGCCGCCGACAATCACCACACGCGCCTGATCCGGAACCATGCCCATTCTCCCTCAGCACTCGTCGCTAGACATCGTTATTGAACAGTTGTACCGTCGTCAATCATGAATGACATGACTGTACCATTGCCTATGGATGATACGGCAGACGTGCTGGCGCGTCTGGCAGAAGCTCTTGATGCGCTAACGCCCGAAGTGCGCAAGGCCGCTTCCTACATTCTCGAGCATCCCAATGAGGTTGGCATCAGCTCCATCCGCGAGATTGCGGATGCCGCCGGTGTGAAACCGAACACATTTGTTCGCATGGCCCGGACCATCGGCTTCGATGGATACGATACATTTCGCGAACCGTTCCGTGAAGAAATCCGCCAGGGCGGAGAAAATTTTCCCGACCGTGCGCGTTGGTTGCAATCGCTCGGGCAAGGCGGCAAGTTGAATGGCCTCTACGCGCAACTGGCAAGTGCATCGATTGCCAACATCGAGGCGCTGTTTTCGCTCACTGAAGTGTCTGCGCTGAAAGCCGCCGCCGATGAAATTGTCGCGGCACAGTCCACCTACGTTCTCGGCGTCGGCATCGCTAACCCGTTGGCGCGCAACTTCGCCTATCTCGCAGGCATGGCGGTCGGCACGGTGAGCTCCATACCAAGGGACGGCTCGCTGCCGGTGGATGGGCTCGTTCGCGCAGGCAAGGGTGATGTCCTGCTCGCGATGACCTTCAAACCTTATCGACGCGAAGTCGTCGAGGCCGTTGAAGTTGCGTTGGATCAGGGCATGACGGTGATCGGCGTCTCCGACAGCCTGGCCTCACCCATTTTTCGCGGGGCAACCCATCGCTTCGCTGTGCCGGTTGATACACCGCAGTTCTTCACATCCACTGTGGCATTGTCCGCATTTCTTGAAGCTCTGATGGCCTTCGTCATCGCCGACGCTGCTCCCGAGGTGATTGCAAACATCGAACGCTTCCACCAGCGTCGCCACGAACTGGGAATATATTGCGAAGAGTGATCGGGTCCTTGAATCTCGACGGCGACAGGCGTACGTTCCGCCCCGTTTCAAATCCTCCTCTGACGCCCACGCGCCATGACCCAAAAGGACCCGCCGATATGGCCTTCCTCGCCGATACGCTCGCCCGTGTGAAACCGTCCCCAACCATCGCCGTCAGCCAGAAGGCGCGCGAGTTGAAGGCTGCTGGCAAGGATGTCATCGGCCTTGGTGCCGGTGAACCCGATTTTGACACGCCGGACAACATCAAGGAAGCCGCGATCGAGGCCATTCGGTCTGGCGACACGAAATACACCGCTGTGGACGGAACGCCACCGCTCAAGGATGCAATCTGCGCGAAATTCAAGCGCGAGAATGGGCTCGACTACACCCCGGCCGAGATCACGGTCGGCACCGGCGGCAAGCAAGTGCTTTACAACGCGTTCGGCGCAACGCTGAACCCGGGTGATGAAGTCTTGATTCCGGCACCGTACTGGGTGTCCTACCCGGATATGGTACTGTTATGCGGCGGCGAACCGGTCATCATCGACACGGACAAGGCCAACAGCTTCAAGATGACGCCCGAAGCACTTGAGGCCGCGATCACGCCAAAGACGAAATGGCTGATCTTCAACTCGCCGTCGAACCCGTCCGGTGCAGGCTATTCGCGCGACGAGCTCAAGGCGCTCACCGACGTGCTGATGCGGCACGACCACGTATGGGTGCTGACGGACGATATGTACGAACATCTGGCTTACGACGACTACGAGTTCGTCACGCCGGTGCAGGTTGAACCCGGCCTGAAGGAGCGCACGCTCACGATGAACGGCGTGTCGAAAGCCTATGCCATGACCGGGTGGCGTATCGGATATGCTGCAGGTCCGGAAAAGTTGATTGGGGCCATTCGCAAGCTCCAGTCACAGTCCACATCAAACCCGTCATCGGTCAGTCAGGCCGCTGCCGTAGAGGCGCTGAACGGCCCACAGGATTTCATCAAGGAACGGGCTGATGTATTCAAGGGACGTCGCGATCTCGTCGTTTCCATGCTGAACCAGGCAGCGGGCATTGAATGTCTGACGCCCGAAGGCGCATTCTACGTTTATCCCTCCTGCGAAGGCTGCATCGGAAAGACAACAGCCGCCGGTACGGAAATCACAGACGACGAAGCCTTCGTCACGGCACTTCTGGAAGAGGAAGGGGTTGCAGTGGTTCAGGGGTCTGCGTTCGGGCTCTCACCATTCTTCCGGATTTCCTACGCCACATCCACAGAAGCGCTCGAAGAAGCGTGCACCCGTATCCAGCGGTTCTGCGGAAACTTGCGCTGATCGATCGGATCGCTTCATGTCCCTCCCGTCTCATGCGCAGATCGTTGTCATAGGCGGAGGGATCATAGGGTGTTCGACAGCCTACCACCTGGCGCGAGATCACAACGCCGATGTGCTGCTGCTGGAGCAGGGCAAGCTGACCTCCGGCTCGACGTGGCATGCAGCCGGGCTCGTCGGTCAACTCCGATCATCGGCCGCGATCACGCAGGTCCTGAAATATTCTGTCGAACTTTATAAGCGTCTGGATCAGGAAACGGATCTCTCTACCGGGTGGAAAATGACCGGTTGCCTGCGGTTGGCGTGCAACGCCGCGCGCATGGAGGAGTTCAAACGGTCTGCCAAAACCGCGAAATCGTTCGGTATGGAGATGGAACTTCTTTCCGCGAGTGAAGCGAAAGCGCTGTGGCCTTTGCTAGAGGTCAACGACCTTGTCGGTGCGTCCTTCTTGCCCACCGACGGTCAGGCCAATCCGTCCGACATTGCGCAATCGCTTGCCAAAGGTGCACGCATGAACGGAGCGGATCTGCGGGAAGATATCCGTGTGATCGGCTTCGAGAAGTCAGGTGGCCGCATCACGGCAGTTGAAACCACAGAGGGTAAGGTCACGTGCGACAGTGTGGTGAACTGCGCCGGACAATGGGCCCGCCAGGTTGGAGCCATGGCGGGCGTGATGGTGCCTCTGCAACCCATCAAGCATCAATACGTTATCACCGAACCACTAAAGGGGCTCTCCTTGGATGCGCCAACTATCCGCGATCCGGACCGGAGAACATATTTCAAGGAAGACGTCGGAGGCATTGTCTTTGGTGGTTACGAGCCGAACCCGATCCCCTGGACGACCGGCGACGTGCCGAACGATTTCGCCTTCCAGCTTTTCGATGATGATTGGGATCACTTTGCTCAGCACATGGAGCAGGCGCTTGTCCGCATTCCTACACTCGGCGAGGTCGGCATCAAGCAGATGATCAACGGCCCTGAGAGTTTTACTCCGGATGGGAATTTCATCCTTGGACAAGCCCCGGAATGCGAGAATATGTATGTCGGTGCCGGTTTCAACGCCTTCGGAATCGCGTCAGGCGGTGGCGCAGGCTGGGCACTTGCACAATGGGTGGTTGACGGAAAACCACCGCTGGACCTTGCCGACGTCGATATTCGTCGCTTCCCACAAGATTATCGCGACCATGACAAGGTGCTGCATGAAACGCTTCGGTTCTATGCAGACCATTACGCGCTCGCGCCGCAGTTGTAAGGTTGCAAACTGCGATTAACTATCTTCAAGCAATTGTTTGATTTTGCGCACTTGCCAGCGTTCGACAAATCGGGGCATCGCGCCAAATACAGCGCAGGCATGCGCCAACAGCGCACAACCCCAGATCAGCCCGGGGAACTGGGCCCACCATTCCGCACTGGCATGATAGTTAATGGCAAGCATGACCATCACGGACACGCTGTAGAACGCGGCGTGAAAATAGAACGCCGTCAGGTCTGCGACGCGCCGTTTGGCACGTTTCAGTTTTTCGCGCTGATCGATCATTATCGGCCTACTCGGTACCGCGCATGCCACATCAGGTGTGCAGCAGCGTCACGAAACACATGCCAGCTTCTCTAGCGCGATGACAAGGCCTGATCATGACAATGTTTGATCAAAACTAACTGGATTAAGCCAATTCGAAACCGGCAAACTCGAAACCGGGAGCAACTGTACATCCCACAAGCGTCCAGGCCCCCAAACTGCGGGCAGATTGCCACACGCCCGCAGGCACGACAATTTGCGGGCGTTGGCCC
This sequence comes from uncultured Hyphomicrobiaceae bacterium, assembly GCA_937931785.1. GTDB lineage: Bacteria > Pseudomonadota > Alphaproteobacteria > Rhizobiales > CALHAX01 > CALHAX01. The sequence goes on from CALHAX010000001.1 coordinate 36,586, forward strand.
TGAAAAAGGTCCGCACCGAGGATCATCGTTGTCGTGTCCCCGGATTGAGACCTTTGGCTGAGTTCAATGGGAGCACCAGCGTACCAGTGCCAGACTTCAGCAGCATCAACGCGGTGCCAGGCGGAGATCTCGCCAGCTTTCAGGAGATAGTAGATCGCCGTTGAATGCGCGCGGGCTTTTCCAACGTCGTCGCGGAACATTTCGCGAAACGCACCGCCTTCAGGATGTGGTGCAAGGCCCAGCTCCGAGATGATGGCATCTGCGTCAATTGTGTCGGTGTTCATCGCGCTTGTCCTCGCGTTGTTCCATTTGATGTGCGCGTCGGGACCTGCTACCACACGGCGTCCTTGGGGAGCCGCAAGGCTGAGAGGCGACGCACAGTACGTGCCGAGCAAACCCATTGAACCTGATCCGGATAACGCTGGCGAAGGGAAGGGAAATCCATGCCACAAAACCACGATTCTGTAATCAAGCACGCGTGCGCAACACTCATATTGACGTTTGCGCTCATCATATCATCACCAGTCCATGCGGCTGACAAGATGACGCTCATTCTGGATTGGTTCGTCAATCCGGACCACGGTCCGATCATCGTGGCCAAGGAGAAGGGTTACTTCAAGGACGAGGGGCTTGACGTTGAAATTATCGCGCCGGCAAACCCGACCGATCCACCGAAGATGGTTGCAGCAGGCAATGCGGATCTTGCGGTGTCCTATCAACCGCAACTTCATCTCCAGGTCCATGAAGGACTGCCATTGAAACGCGTCGGAACGCTTGTCGCGACGCCATTGAGTTGTCTTCTGGTGCTCAAGGATGGCCCCATTCAGAAGATTGCGGATCTCAAGGGAAAGAAAATTGGCTTCTCTGTAGCGGGTGTGGAAGAGGCGTTACTCACAACAATCCTGAAGAAGCATGGCCTCACGCTGAAGGACATCGAACTGGTCAACGTGAACTGGTCTTTGTCGCCTTCACTCATGTCGAAGCAGGTGTCTGCCGTCATAGGTGCCTACCGCAATTTCGAGTTGAACCAGATGGACATCGAAGGCGTCCCGGGCCGGTGCTTCTACATCGAGGAAGAGGGGCTTCCGGCCTACGATGAGCTGATTTATGTCGCCAATGCCAAGACAATGGACAAGGCAAAGATCGCCCGTTTCCTTTCGGCAACCGAGAAAGCCACGCAGTACATCGTCAACCATCCGACCGAGAGCTGGAAAATTTTCTCCGGCACGAAGAAGGAATTGCAGGACGAACTGAACAAGCGTGCGTGGCGTGATACGATTCCTCGTTTTGCACTCCGCCCATCCGCACTGGATGTTGGCCGTTACAAGCGGTTCGAACAGTTTCTGAAAGACGGAGGTCTCGTACCATCCATCAATCCTGTATCCAAAATGGCCGTTGACGTTACGGCGGAATGAACGACGCGGAGCAACACAATGAAACCGGGCAGGGAGAATGGTGCGCGACCATCACCCTGTCCGGTCGTTTTGCGCACGAGCATGTGACGCTGTTTGACGATCTGACGTTCACTATCGCACAGGGGCAATGGACGTGTTTGCTCGGACCATCGGGGGTCGGTAAGACCACACTTCTGCGCCTGATCGCAGACCTGCCGACCGGCGGGCAGTTCTCGGGAACAATCACGACAAGCAACGCGTGTTCACTTGAGGGGCGGATCGCCTACATGGCGCAGTCCGATTTGCTGGCGCCCTGGCTCTCCGTCCGTGACAACGTGCTGATCGGTGCGCGACTGAGAGACCAGACCCTGGACACGCAACGGGCCAATCATCTGATTGAGCAGGTCGGTTTGACCGAACACGTCACCAAACGTCCGAGCGAACTCTCCGGGGGAATGCGCCAGCGCGTGGCCCTTGCCCGGACCTTGATGGAAGATCGCCCGATCGCGCTTCTCGATGAACCGTTCTCGGCACTGGATGCGCGCACACGGGCCGAAATGCAGGAACTGACGTTTGAACTTCTTCGAGGCCATACAGTTCTGCTCGTCACGCACGATCCTGGTGAGGCTGTCCGGCTTGGCCACACCATCACTGTGATGACGGAAGCGGGTTTGCAGGAATTTATTCCCCCATCCGCACCACCCGTGCGTGCGCATGACAACGCGGACGCGATGCAGGCGCAAGTCGAACTCATGAACGTTCTGCGTTCACCGGAGGCGTCATGCGTCGCCTGATCGATGGTTGTGCCGCCTTCGCCATTGCTGTGGCGATCTGGCAGGGCATCGTCTGGTTTACTGGTGTTCCTGCGTTCATTCTGCCGGGACCGGCCCGTGTTGCACAGTCGTTAGCGGATAACGCAGGGCTCATTCTCGATCACGCCGGTATCACCATTCTGGAGGTCATGGTCGGGTTGGTGATTGGTGCGTTGCTTGGCGGAGCGACTGCGCTTCATCTCGTGATTTCACCGCGCGCGCGTCGCGTTTTCCTGCCTGTCATGGTGTTCAGCCAGGCCGTGCCGGTGTTTGCCCTGGCCCCGATCCTGACGCTCTGGTTGGGTTACGGTATTTGGTCCAAGATCGTCATGACGATCCTGATTATCTATTTCCCGGTTGCGTCAACATTCTTTGATGGCCTTAACCGCACAGACCGTGGTTTGCTGGACCTTGGGCGCACGATGAACGCGACGCCACTTCAACTCCTTCTGCAAATACGACTGCCTGCGGCCCTGCCGTCTTTTGCGTCCGGACTGCGTCTGGCCGCAGTTTATGCCCCCATAGGGGCCGTGATCGGAGAGTGGGTCGGTTCGTCGAACGGGCTGGGATACTTGATGTTGCTCGCAAACGGTCGTGCCAAAACCGATCTTATGTTTGCATCCCTGTTCGTGCTGGCGTTCTTTACCGTGCTGCTCTACGGCGCGATCTCCATCGTCGCAGCGCGCGTCACGGCGTGGGCGACAGGGGAGTCCGTGCCTCGTGAATAGAAGGCACGCGCGCAGCCGAAACGTTCGCTATCCGAATTACTTTTTGCGGTTCTTGCGTGCGGCGTAACGTGCATCGCGGGCGGCCTTTTGTTCCGCCAACCGATTGGCTTCTTCTTCCAGCTCTCTCGCCTGGCGCAATTCTTCCTCAGCCTTCTCGGCTTCTGCACGCGCAACACGCTCAAGCTCTTCCTTGGCCTTGGCTGCAGCGCGTTCGGCCGCCCTCGCTTCCCGCGCTTCTGCAATCGCCTGGCGCTCGGCCTGGCGCTTGAGAACGGCAGGATCATCCGCGGCTGGGCGCGCTTTCAGTTTGTCCAGCAAGGCCTGTTTGGCTTTGGCCTTGTTCTGGAGTCGTTCATTCAGTTGCTCGCCTTTGGGTTTTTTCATGTCTTTGTCGGGGTCCGCTCGGGATATAGGGTTTCGACCGGCGCCAGACCGCTCGTCACTTCAATGTGATCGCACAGGGAAAGTTGCGTCGGGAATAGGTTGCCAGGCGAGCGTTGTCCAGATCGAACGAGGCTCCGGGCGCGCAATTCATCACATGATACACATTTTTGCGCCACTGGCTGCCTCTTCGTGCCATAGAAACTGGAAAAGACAGTACAAGCGCTTGCATCAATGGTGAACGGCGCCTGGCTCCCCGCGATGATGCGGCAGACTTCGAAAGACACGACATGACCGAGATCCAGGGCGTCGTTCCAGCGCTTGCACAGGCGTTGAATGAGCGCGGCTACACCAAGTTGACCCCCGTACAGGACGCTGTGGTGGCGTCCGGGCTCGGCGAAGCGGATGCTCTGGTATCGGCCCAGACCGGATCCGGCAAAACCGTGGCTTTCGGGATTGCGCTGGGCCCCACACTGCTTGGCGAGGCAGATCGGTTTACGTCCAGTGGTGCGCCACTCGCACTGATTGTGGCCCCGACACGTGAACTTGCCCTCCAGATCAAGCGTGAGCTGGATTGGCTCTACCAGCACACCGGAGCGGTCATCGCATCCTGTGTCGGCGGCATGGACATGCGAACCGAGCGTCAGGCCCTGGCCCGCGGCAGCCACATCGTTGTCGGTACGCCAGGGCGGTTGCGCGACCACCTTCAGCGCAATTCGCTGGAAACGTCGCGGCTCAAGGCTGTGGTGCTGGATGAAGCAGATGAAATGCTTGACCTTGGCTTCCGCGAAGATCTCGAATTCATTCTCGAAGCCACGCCTGAAGAGCGGCGCACGTTGCTGTTCTCGGCCACGGTTCCGGACACAATCGGTCGTCTGGCACGCAAATACCAGCGCGACGCTGTCCGCATCGAAACATCCGGCGAAGCCAAGCAGCACCTCGACATCTCCTATCGCGCCTTGAATGTGGCGTCCGGCGAGAAGGAAAACGCCATCATCAATGTCTTGCGCTTCTATGAGGCCAAGAACGCGCTTGTCTTCTGTAATACGCGCGCTGGCGTCAACCACATGACAGCCCGCCTGAACAACCGCGGGTTCTCCGTCGTCGCGCTCTCGGGGGAACTGAGCCAGGGCGAACGCACGCAAGCGCTACAGTCGATGCGTGACGGGCGCGCCCGTGTCTGCATCGCAACGGATGTCGCCGCCCGCGGGATTGACCTGCCCAATCTCGAACTGGTGATCCACGCTGACTTACCTAACAATCCGGACACATTGCTCCACCGCAGTGGCCGGACGGGACGCGCAGGGCGCAAGGGTGTGAGCGCGATGATCGTCTTGCCGAGCGGTCGACAAAGAACCGAGCGCCTTTTGTATGCTGCAAAGATTCAGGCAGAGTGGGGCTCTCCACCGTCGGCGGACGCGGTGATCCGCAAGGACGATGAGCGCTTGCTGGCGGATGCTGCACCTGATGAAGCGGTGCGTCCCGATGAGCAGGACATCATCGCCAAACTGATGGCTCAGCAAAGCGCAGAACAGATCGCAACGGCATTCGTACGCCTCTACCGTGCCGGGAAATCATCCCCTGAAGAACTGGCGGTGGTTCCACCATCGCAACCGGGAGAACGCCGCCCTGTTCGCGAACGCAAACCGCGCAAGGAGCATCAAAGAGGATTCACCAAAAGTGTCTGGTTTTCCCTCTCCGTGGGCCGCAAGCAGAACGCTGAACCGCGCTGGCTCATTCCAATGCTCTGCAAGGCGGGAGGCATCACAAATCGCGAAATTGGTGCGATCAAGATGCATGGCGAGGAGACCCATGTCGAACTCAACGCCAACTGCGCGGAGCAATTTCAGGCAGCGCTCGGGCCAAATCGAAAATTGGAAAAAAATGTAACCGCAACCCGTTTGGATGGCACGCCAACGGGACCTGTTGCCGCGCCTCGGCCACGCCCCTCCGTAACACCAGTCAAGCGCGACAAACCCCGGATGAAGGTCGCGAAACCTTCAAAGCGTGACGAACCGAAAGCCCGCAACGAAAAACCAGCGCCACACAAGCCAGTAAAGCCAGCCGAGCCTGTCCAACAGCCGGTTGCTTCGGAACAGATCGGCCCCAAGGTGCCGAACCGCAAGGAACGACGTCTCGCAAAATTCGGCCCCGCCAAACAGGGCACGCTGTCTGAAGGGACAACGCCAGTGAAGCCCAAACCGGCAACTACGAAGAAACCCAAACCGGCGGCGTCTGTAAAGCCCTTCCGCAATATGTCATCTGGCGATGAAAGCACCGAAATGTCCGCAGCAGCGAACGCCACACTCAAGCGAAAGCCCAAGGCTGCGGACTGAAACGCACACCGGTGTGAGCCCGCTCGTGCCCGTCTGCTTGCGCGTGCATCGCGCCAGACAAGGCTTCTGATGGCATCGCGAGACACAACGATCTGTCAGCGCGATAGGGAAAATATTTCCGGCAGGGGGCAACACTACCAACCTGCCGGATGATATATGCAGTCGACCTACGCCGCGATGCGTTCCCAGGTTTCAGGACCGACGCGACCGTCGACCTTGATCGCCTCGTCCTTCTGGAATTTCCGAACCGCGTTGCGGGTTTTGTTTCCGAAGTCGCCGTCGATATCAACCTTGTAGCCCGCGTCATCAAGCAAACGCTGGAGTGTCTTCACGTCGTCGCCTTCTGCGCCGCGCTGCAAGACGTAACCGGGATAGTCCGGGGTTTCGGCAACATCGTTCGAGCCTTGCCCATCGCGGGCGCAGGGAATCGCAGTGCGCGTGCACTGCCAGCGTTTGCGACCCGCATCGTTGCGTGCTTCCTTGCACGTGATCTTGCGTTCCGAGGCGCGACGCCAGCTTTGATAGGGCTTGCCGTGATCTTCCCGCACAGCCTTGCGCCACGCGAACAGCGACGACGGATAAGCGGCGACCCGTGTCCGCTTCATGTCGCCTTGCACAATTGTGGGACTCGCCTTGCATTCCTTGGCAAGTGCTTCGGGAGTCCAGCCGATCACCATAAGGAGCGCGGCGAACAGGAAACTTGAGATAGTACGCATGTTTCTTGACCTTCTGGATGTTGGGGACAACCGCCCGGAGGCGATTCATTGGGGCAAGCAACTGTGAAGTTGTTGTTCCCGAAGCGCTTTTTGACACATCAGGCCGTGGAGGCGTGATGCAATTTGTCGAAATGTTCCAAAACGGAAAAACCGTGTTGCCTGATCGCATCAAATGCTTCAGCTGGAATTTCGACGCCTTGGATGACTGACGTCAGTGGCCCGCGCTCAATATTCCGGTTTTGACATCGTAGTCCACGGCGATCCCGTAGTGCGGATCGGTTTCAGAATCCACCATCAACTGACCAGCGCGATTGAGCAAGCGGTGGCAGTCGGGTGACAGATGGCGCAACTGCAAGGTCTTGCCACGTTTTTCATAGCGTGATGCGAGCTTTTCAATCGCCTGCAATGCCGATTGGTCGACCACGCGGCTGTCCAGGAAATCAATGACGACAAGGTCCGGATCATTCTTCGGGCTGAAGAGTTCATCGAAGCCTTCGATTGAACCAAAGAAAAGTGGGCCCTGAATTTTATAGAGCTTTGTGTGATCGCCAAGTGTTTCTGTATTGGCCTGAATGCGTGTGGCGTTGTTCCAGGCGTAGGCGAGAGCGGAGACAATGACGCCCACGACAACTGCAATCGCAAGGTCGGTCATGACGGTGACGACGGTCACCAGCAGCATCACGACAGCGTCCATCATCGGGATCACCCGCAGGATGCGCAGGCTTTGCCAGGCGAATGTGCCGATCACAACCATGAACATCACGCCGACGAGTGCCGCGAGTGGGATCTGCTCGATCAGGCTGGACGCCACGAGGATGAAAGCGAGCAGAAACAATGCGGCCGAGATGCCCGAGAGCCGTGTGCGCCCGCCAGATTTCACGTTGATCATGGACTGGCCGATCATGGCGCAGCCGCCCATGCCGCCGAAGAAGCCCGTGACCGTGTTGGCGAGCCCCTGCGCCATGCATTCCCGGGAAGCGCCGCCGCGTTCGTCGGTGATTTCTCCAACAAGGTTCAGGGTCAACAGGCTTTCGATAAGACCAATCGCAGCGAGAATGAGCGCATAAGGGAAAATAATACGCAAGGTTTCCAGCGTCAGTGGCACAACTGGGATGTGGAACGGTGGCAGCGTGCCCTTGATGGACGCGAGATCACTGACGCGGGGCACATCGATGCCGAAAACAATCACGACGGTGGCAACCAGTCCGATGGCTGCAAGCGGTGCAGGCACTGCATTTGTAAGTTTCGGTGTCGCCCAGATGATCGCCATGGTGAGTGCGACCAGTGACAGCATCGCAATGAGCGGCCAACCGGTCATCCAGACCTTTGCCCCATCTGGTCCCATCACCTGAAACTGACTGAGTTGCGCCATGAAAATCACGATCGCCAGACCGTTTACAAATCCAAGCATGACCGGATGCGGAACAAGGCGGATGAATTTGCCCAGGCGCAACGCACCGGCGGCGAGTTGCAATGCGCCCATCAAGACGACGGCGGCGAACAAGTATTCTACGCCATGCTTCGCAACCAGCGACACCATGACCACCGCGAGTGCACCGGTTGCACCGGAGATCATGCCGGGGCGCCCGCCAATCGCAGCGGTGATAAGGCCAACAATAAACGCAGCGTACAACCCAACCAACGGATGAACGCCAGCGACAAACGCGAACGCCACGGCCTCAGGAACAAGCGCCAGCGCAACCGTCAACCCCGCCAGAACCTCGATCTTGATGCGATCGGGGGTGAAGGCCGTGAAGCGGTCGGTGGACCAGCTCGAGCGGGCAATACGGTTTGCGAACGTCGCAAGGTCGGACTTGGTCACGTTGGGTTTTCCAATTGTCAGGAATCGAATGCGCTCGCGCGGGTCTATAGGAACAATAATGCATTGCAATGCGACAATGCTGCGGCGCAACAAAAATACCACACGGGGGCCGCGAAAGGATCAGTATCAGGATTGATTTCTGAGAAATATGCAGGGCCGTGGACAGCATTCGGCAACGATTCATTTGGACTTGCCAAACGAGACGTCTGCGGTAGCGTCGAACCTGGATGTTCGGGACAGGAGGCCACCATGGGGAAAGTTCTAAGCGACGATCAGATCGCGCAGTATGAGCGGGACGGATTTCTGTTTCCTGTGTCGGTTCTCACGCCGGACGAAGCCGCCGCCGCGCACGCTGCGCTTGAGCAGGCTGAGGCAGATCATCCGGGGACACTTGACGGCGCCGGGCGAAACAATCCGCATCTCATGTTCCCGTTTCTGGACGCGATCGTTCATCACCCGCGGATGCTGGATGCCGTGGAAGACATCATCGGCCCGGACATTCGCGTTTGGGGCACGGTACTTTTCATCAAGGAAGCGCATGATCCGGGTTATGTGAGCTGGCATCAGGATTTCACGCACATGGGGCTGGAGCCGCATCTTGGTATTTCCGCATGGCTTGCGTTGACACCGAGCACCATCGAATCCGGCTGCATGCGCATGATCCCCGGCACGCACAAGAGTGAGATCCTTCCGCATCACGACACGTTCGACGAGAATAACATTTTGACACGCGGGCAAACGATCCACGGTGTTGACGAGAGCAAAGCGGTCGATCTGGTGTTGCAGCCGGGCGAGATGTCACTGCACACACCACGGACAATCCATGCGTCCGCTCCGAACAACTCGGACAATCGCCGGATCGGCTTCACAATCCAGAGTTATCTGCCGCCCGAGGTGCGCCAGACCAAGGGGGAAGGGTACGCACAACATGCACGCGGTGTTGATCCGTTTGGCCATCTGAAGTCTGCGCCACGGCCCAAGACATTGTTCGACCCGGAGGCAATGGTGGTGCGCGAGCGCATCAACGCGCTTTGGGCAGAACAGCTTTATGACGGCGCGGAGATGAAGCGGGACTTGTAGGTACCCGCTTTTGTCTCCTGATCAGGCAACCCGTGCTGCAGGTTGTGCCGTGTCCTCGGCCCAGGGATCGGTTTGCTTGCCAATGGACGCATTCAACTGGCTTTCGATGGACGCATTCAACTGGCTTTCGATGTCCTGGCGAATGCGTTCTGCCGCCTGTCGCCAGTCTCCCGTTTTCTGGTTGACGGCCGGTCGGGGCGCCTGAGCCGGAGGCAAATGCTGCTGCTGGATCGGCTGAGCCGCCGCTGATTGTGGCACGTAGCGCGGGCTCGCAAGTGTTTCCACTGGCGCACCACGTACGGACTGCCGCGTGTCGGGCGGGAAGGCGCCAACGCGTTCCGCAAGGGACTGCAATTCGGTCAGGATCATCGTGCGCCGGCCTTCATGTTCAAGGCCGATGTTGCGGACATCTTCGAGGAGTTTCTGATCCACGGCGGACAACCGGTCCCGCAACGCCTGCATCAGGGCTTTCTCGCGTCTCTCGGTTTCCTCAAGACGGGCATTCATTTCTGCGAACTGGTCTTTGGACAGCATGTGCCGTTCCCCCTGCGTGATGAGCGTGTAAGTGCAGCCGAAACGCGTGAACTGTCCGACGTTACGGTCCCGCAACCGCTGATCGGCATGAATTAATGTCCTGTAGCGCATCTGATTCTACTGTAATCATGACGCGACGATCCAAGTAGCTCCACCGGCATCCCGGTGTCTCCGTTTACGTCGGACACCCCCTAGTGTTCGTCTTGATTCGCGTTGAGATTGGGGCACAGGCATGATCTCCAGTAGGCAAACCGGAACCGAACCGTTAATTTGGCACCATGAGCACAACGTCAAATCCTGCTGCTACACGTCCCCCCCCAAGCCGTTGGTGGTATGTGTTCGGGCTTTTTCTCGGCGTCTGCGGGTTCGTGTTCATGGCCGCGTTCCTGGTGCCGCGCGTTCTGGCGATGGGGGATGGGTTGCAGCAGGTGGTTATGCCCGGCGTGGCGCAGCTGCAACTCCGGGAAACGGGCCGCTATACGATCTTCCATGAACGTGAGACGATCGTGAACAACGAGGTGTATTCGTCCCCGACTGTGAGTGGCCTCAGGGTCAAGGTGACAGCCGTATCGCATGCACGTGCTGTGGCGGTTTCTCCAGCGTCCGTTTCCTCGAACTACAACATCGGCGGGCGGTCCGGGCGTGCGTTGCTGATGTTCGACGTTGATCAGGTCGGCACCTACCGTATTGAAGGTGGCTACAGGAACGGCGCTGCAACACCGCGTGTGGTTCTTGCCATAGGGCACGAATACGTGGGCGATTTGCTCACCACGATTTTTGGTGCGCTCGCGATTGCCTTTACAGGGGTGCTGTCAGGCGTAGTGGTCGCGGTGATGACGTGGCGGAAGCGTCGGGCTGCGCACCGAGCATGACACTCACGCTAACGTAGCCCTGCTGGTGCTGGTTTTCGGCGCGCGCCCGAGATGGCGTTACCGGCAATCGCTGCGAGCAGGATCGAACCGCCGATCATCGTCGAGAGGCCTGCTGCTTCGCCAAGGAAGAGCCAGACCCAGAGCACGCCGAGAATGACTTCCAGCATGGAAAGCAAGGCGAGTTCCGCCGCGGGAACGGATTTTGATCCCAACGTGTAGAGTGTCAGGCCGAAGCCGAGTTGGAACACGCCAAGACCAAGGCAAAGCAACGCGTCATGGAGCGAAATCGCAACGCCGATGCCGGATGTCAGGCAGAACGCCGTTGCCGCACCGAAGGAGAAAACTGAACCGAGGAAAACGGCGGGCAGCATGTCGTTCGTCTGTCGCCAGCGCAGCGCCACGGTGAAGAGGGCAAAACCCAGAGCCGAGGCGACGGCCAACAGATTCCCCATCATGTAGCCGAGTGCGATGCCTTCGCTGACCATCAGGCCAATGCCGCCGCTGCCGATGAGCATGGCAACCCAGGTTGCTGGGCGGACGCGTTCGCCGAGCATCACCCAGCCGAGAACGGCAGCAAAGAAAGGGGCGGCGGCGAACAGGAAGAGGGCGTTGGCGACCGTTGTGAGTTGGATCGCGGCGATGCCACCGGCGAACGCTACGACGAGTGCAAGTCCGCCGTATATCGCTGGCAATCCGGCATCGTAGATCGCCTGAAACGGGCGGCCACCGCTGCGCACCGAGATCAGGACAAACAGGAACGGGCTCAACGAGATCGAGCGATAGACAAGGATCTGCGATGTGGTGGCCCCGTCCATGAAACGAACCACCAGCCCCATGACCGACCAGCACGCGCCTGCCAGCAGCACCAGCAGAACGCCACGCTGGTAGGCGCGGTCGGGCAGGGCAATGGTGTCGAGGGCGATGGCCATGCGGCAACTCACAGGTACTGAGACGAGCGTTGAGCGTACATGACGCAACACGGGATTGCCCATGTCCAATTGCGCTGTCAGTGTGTTGGCTGCGACGATATTTGAAATAGTGCGTTGTTCGTATGTTCCCCCATTGAATCTGGAGGTTTCAGTTTGGCTCAGGCGTCGTTGCTGCAACGCACGAAAATTCCGGTGTGGCGTACGGTTGCTGCGGGGTATGGCGCTGTGTTTCGGCAGTTGCCGGCGCTCCTCAGGGCGGAGTGTGTGCTGATCGGCATCGCGCTTGTCGTCATGTTTGCGATCAACTGGAGCACATGGGACGCGTTGGCGAACATCGCGACAATCCAGGAGGGGAGTGAACCAGTTATTGATGGCATCGACGAAGTGAGTTGGACGGGATCCATACTTGAGTGGATGACATGGTTCGTGCCGATTATTCTCGTACTTCCCGCGGTCGTGAGGTTGCACAGGTCGATGATTTCCGGAGTTCCAATTCGTGCTCAGTCGGGGCGAGAGGTCGTCAGTTCTGCTCTAAAAGTCACAGTGGCGTATCTCTGGTTGTTATTTCCGATAATTGCGTTGATCCTAATTCTTGAGCAAATGGATTTGTTTCTGGATGATACCCAAGACGGCACGTTTTCTGCTGTAATTGGCTTTGCGACTTTCGCAGTAGTTCTCGCTTGGCTTATACTCTACCCGCGCGCGGCCATTCGCGTCGCGGCTGTTGCCATTGGTCGAGACGACATTGGTTGGGGGGAGTCATGGCAGGCCAGTCGTGGCAGCACGTTGCGTTTATCCATCTGCTTTCTATTGCTGATCATGCCAATTTCGATAACGCTGATAATTGCATTCTGGTCGGGTGAACCGACCGGCCAACTCGGAAGCGCGCTTTACGGTGTGGCCGATTCTGCGACGACAATGCTCGTAATGTTGTTCGAGACGGCGCTGCTGTCCCTCGCCTATCTCCACTTCTTCGGCACCGACGAACCCGCCACCACGCTTCCTGATAGCCAATAAAAAAAGCCGCCCCTGTTTCCAGGAACGGCTTTCGAACATTTCGGATCGTCCGGCCCGTTTGGGGCGGGTTCTCCAACAACCTTATGCAGGCTGGATGCTGTTCACGGCAGGCTTGCCAGTGCGCGGATCGTCCGCGACGTCGAAGGATACTTTTTGTCCTTCTGCAAGGCCTTGCATGCCAGCACGCTCAAGCGCAGTGGCGTGGACGAAAACGTCCTTTTCGCCATTGTCAGGTGCGATAAAGCCGTAGCCTTTTTGGTCGTTGTAGAATTTTACGGTGCCCGTTTCCATGGGAAGTCCTTCTTAAGTCCAGTTATGGTATTGAGCCGACATTGCACGACGCAACGACAGTTCGGTATTCGACAATTTCTGGAGGGGGGTCTGTACGTGCGCCAAGGTTTCCTGAGGCGGTGCGGCCCGGATATCCGGCCAAAGTCGATAGCATGGATATAGCGGTTCGATGGGGCACTTACAAGGCATGAACGGCAGGTCGAGGACGAAGTTTCTCAATACCTCGTGAGAACAATCGGTTGCGTGCGTTTGTGACAGCGTTATGACATTGAATGCATGAAACAGCGCGCGCACTGCTCTGTTTTCAGGCAAACAGGAACGCGGTTGCGCCAGTGGCGTACACGGCTCCAGCCACGATCATGAAGAAGCCAAAGGCCATGCCGTAACGTGGCATGCGACGTGCGACTTCCAGCGCAACAACAGCGATCACCGCAAAGATCGCGAAATTGTTCATCGCGAACCCCGACATGTTGAACAGCGTGTCAGGAAATACTGTGAGAAAACCGTTTTCGAAAAATTCCATGTCATCACCTCTGTAACCGGTTGCCCGAAGAAATGATGACAGGTCCTGGCGGTTGTGACAGCGCGACGTGCGTTGACCATTAACCTGCGTGGTTAAGCGGTGTGGTTATCGGCTCGATCAGGCAAGTCGTAGACAACTGTGTGCCGCAACTGCCGATAGCCAAGGGTTTCGTAAAACCTGCGTGCGGTCTGGTTCTCGGCATAATACTCGAGACGAATGCGCTGCGCATTCGTTTCATGAGCTATACGGTCCACGGTTTTCATCAAAGCAGCGCCGATGCCATTGCATCGTCGTTCCTTTGCGACAATGAGGTCGTGAACCGTAATTATCCTCAGTGGGACGAAAATGCGATTGCCGTTGGTCTCGTCGATTGACATGCGAACATAGCCGATAACATCATCTTTGCCTTCGGCAGCGACGTACACGATGTTCTCTTCTCCAGCGATTGCGTTTTCGATTTTGATCTGATCCATGAGCGTGGGTTCGCCTTGGCGTATTTGCAGGCGATCGAAAGACTGATGGAATCTATCGATTTGCTGCAGCAACTCACAAATGCAAGGTGCATCGGTTTTTTGGGCAGGGCGAATGGTGATGTCCGGCCCCATGGCTCAGCTCTTGTTCTCGAAGTTGGACTGGCAGACCATTTGCGTCACACTGCGACGCGCAGATTGACAGTTAATTCATTAAGCACGTCCGGCAATGCCACCTCCAGAAGATCCAGATGGGCGTCGGTTCCAGCGGAAATGCGGACGCAACGGTTTTGCGGTTCAACAAAAGGCATGCGGATGAAAATACCGCGTTTGCCCAGACCGTCAACGATGCCCTTGGCAAACGCCGCATCCCGACCGCAATCAACGGCAACGAAGTTTGTGGCGGATGGCAAGGCTTTCAATCCGTTTTGCGTAGCGATCGCCCCGATCCGTTCCCGCGATGTGGCGACCTTTGCGACGACGTCGGCCAGGTAGTCCTGATCAGCCAATGCAGCCATTGCACCAGCTTGTGCCATGCGGCTCATACCAAAATGGTTGCGAACTTTGTTAAATGCCAGAGCGATGCTTTCGTGCGCGATCCCGTAACCGACACGGACCCCCGCCATGCCATAGGCTTTCGAGAAGGTGCGGAAGCGGATGAGGTTCTTGCGCGAGACGTCGATGGCGGGCGCCGTGCCCTCTGGGGCGAATTCAACATAGGCTTCATCAAGGCAGAGCAAGCTTTTGTTTGGCATGTCGTCGATCAGGTCTTGCACGACGGTCGCCGGGTGCCAGCTCCCCATTGGATTGTCGGGGTTGGCGAAATAGACAAGCGGTGCGCGTTCCACCTTTGCGAGTGCAAGCAACGCGTGCGGGTCTTCCATATCGTTACGATACGGCACGGTGACCAATTCACCGCCGAAACCGCTGACATGGAAATTGAACGTGGGGTACGCGCCAAGTGACGTCGCGACCTTTGTGCCCGGTTCAACCACCATGCGGACGAGCAATCCGAGCAATCCGTCGACGCCTTCGCCAACCACAATGTTCTCCGGCGCCACGCCGTGATGCGCGGCAAGAGCCTGCTTCAGGTCGTGGTTTTCCGGATCACCGTAACGCCAGGATCCTGCAACGGCATCCTGCATTGCCTTGATTGCTTTGGGTGAGGGACCAAAAACGCTTTCGTTCGCGCCGATCCGTGCAGCGAATGGTTGACCGTGCTGCCGCTCAAGTGTTTCCGGACCGACAAACGGAACATGTGCGGGCAGGCTCTCGATCAGCGGTGTGAACTGCGTCATCTGCGGCGCTCCTCGGGACTGGCAATGGGTCGTTTTGGACGATGCACCGATCCGTCAAAGCGCATTTGGCGTGTTGTCGTCAACCAAGCCGTCCATTTTGACGAGGCCTTGAGTTGACCAAAGGGCCTGTGCCCTGCGACAAAGCGCCAGATCCCGAACCCTCAACCCGTTCGTTCCGCAACACCGCTCAAAGGCAGGTGCTCCATGACGCTTCCCAAGAACCCGAATTTCGCAACGCTTGCTGTTCACGCCGGTGCGCAACCTGACCCAACCACGGGCGCGCGCGTGACGCCAATCTATCAGACGGCATCCTATGTGTTCGACGATGTTGAGCATGCGTCCGCACTGTTCAATCTGGAAGCGTTCGGCAATATCTATACGCGGATCAACAATCCGACACAGTCCGTACTCGAAGAGCGCGTGGCGGCACTTGAAGGCGGGACAGCAGCGCTGGCGGTGGCCTCCGGTCACGCGGCGCAGCAACTGGTGTTCCATACGCTGCTGGAGCCGGGCGACGAGTTCATCGCGGCACGCCAACTCTATGGCGGCTCGATCAACCAGTTCAATCACGCGTTCAAGAAATTCGACTGGCACGTCAAATGGGCGGATGGCACGGATCCGTCGTCGTTCAAGAAGCTTGTGACCAAGAAGACCAAGGCGATCTTCATCGAGTCCATCGCCAATCCGGGCGGAATCGTGATGGACATCGCGGCCATTGCAAAGGTCGCCAAGTCTGCTGGCGTTCCGCTGATCGTCGACAACACGATGGCAACGCCATACCTGTGCCGACCCAAAGAGCATGGCGCAGATATTATCGTTCAGTCGCTCACCAAATTCCTTGGCGGTCACGGCAACTCGGTCGGTGGCATTATTGTCGATTGCGGAACGTTCGACTGGATGAAGAGTGGAAAATTCCCGACCTTGAGCGAGCCATGCCCGAGCTACAACGGCATGAAACTTGGCGAGACGTTCGGGAACTTCGCCTTTGCCATAGCGTGTCGTGTTCTGGGCTTGCGAGACCTCGGCCCTGCAATTTCTCCGATGAACGCTTTTTTGATCCTCACCGGGATCGAAACGCTGCCATTGCGCATGAACCAGCATTGCAAGAACGCCAAGGCCGTCGCGAAATTCCTCGACAAGCATCCGGATGTAGCATGGGTGAACTATGCCGGATTGAAGGACAGTCTCTACCATCATCTGGCAAACAAGTACTGCCCGGAAGGGGCCGGTGCCGTGTTCACGTTCGGGCTGAAGGGGGGGTACGATGCCGGGGTTAATCTGGTGCGGAACGTGAACCTGTTCAGCCACCTCGCGAACATCGGCGATACGCGCTCACTGGTCATCCACCCCGCCTCGACAACGCACAGTCAGTTGACGCCCAAAGAACGGGCTGCAGCCGGCGCAGGTGATGATGTCGTGCGGCTTTCGATCGGTCTGGAAGACAAGAACGATATCATCGCGGATTTGAAGCAGGCGATGAAGAAGGGCTGAAACGCTCAATTAACGGACCCGAGCCCGTGCTAAGGTTTCGCTCTTCAGGATTCGGGCGGCGCACCATGCAATGGACTGATGAAGGCATTGTAATCGCAGTGCGCCCGCATGGGGAAACGTCTGCGATCGTGGAAGTATTCACGCGCCAGCAAGGTCGCGCACTCGGGCTTGTCCGTGGCGGACGGTCACGGCGCATAAGACCGGTGCTGCAGGCGGGCAATCATGTCGATGTAACGTGGAAAGCGCGGCTCGAGGAACATCTCGGGCAGATGACGCTGGAGTTACGCTGCGGTTACGCTGCACAGTCTCTGGACAGCCGAATGGAGTTGGCGGGCCTGTCGTCGATGTGTTCGTTGCTGCGGTATCTGCCGGAACGCGACCCGCATCGCAATCTCTACGAGGTGACGCTCTTCGTTTTCAGTTTCTTCGATGATGTGGACGTCTGGCCTGCGCTGATGGCGCGTTGGGAACTGGAGCTGCTTGAAGAACTGGGGTTCGGGCTGGACTTGAAGACGTGTGCGGCAACAGGGGGAACGGAGGATCTGCGGTATGTCTCACCGAGGTCGGGATGCGCTGTGTCAGGAGAGGCCGGGGCACCCTATGCGGACAAGCTGCTTAAATTGCCTGGTTTCCTGCAAGGCGGTGAAGACCGTCAGGCCACGGTCACCGATATTGTCGATGCGCTTGAATTGACCGGATATTTTCTCTCTCGTGATGTTGTGGAACCGCGTGGAGACGTTCTGCCTGAAACACGGGAGCGATTGCTGGGGTACTTGCGCAAGAAGATGATGTAGGGCAGTGAAGAAAAATTCCTCAACCTCGTGCAAACTTCAGGGTGATCGTGCTGTGAGGATCATGAAGCGTCCAGCAAGAAGGCTGCCTGTGACCGTCAACCCAACGGCCATGCCCCACCATAATCCGTCGACACCGAACCCGGCGGGGAAAGCCAGCACCCACCCGCCAGCAATACCGAAGAGCCAATAGCCAATTCCGGCAAACCACATCGGCACAACCGTGTCCCGCAGGCCGCGCAGCGCCAGGGCCGCCATCACCTGCAACCCGTCAAACACCTGAAAGAATGCGGCAAGGATCAGCAGCCGTGTCGTCAGTGTCAGCACGTCGTTGAAACCGGGATCGTCGGGGCTGAGAAAAGTCTCGACCAGCAACCGCGGGAAAGTGATGGGAATGACAGCGAGTACAATCAACAACACGATGCCCATGGTGAATGTCAGGATACCGGCTTGTCGGGCTGACGACATGCTCCCACGCCCGATACTGTAGGCGATGCGCACCATCCCGGCTTCTGCAAGACCGTGCGCCATGACAAATGCAATGCCAATCCACGCAATCATGACCTGATACGCGGCAAGAGGAACAGGTCCCAGCAAGCCGGAAAAGATCGAAACGGCCGCAAAGAGACTGGCTTCAAGAATAACAATCCCCACGACGGGCAGTCCGAGGCGAATGATCTCGCCACAAATCGTGCGGTCGACCCTCAGTCGCCCCAGAAAAAGTCCATAACCGCGCAGCGTGGGTGTGACATAGGTATAGGTCACAAGCGCGAGCAACATGAACACGGAGACAATGGTTTTGGCCCACCCAGCGCCGGCGACACCAAGTTCGGGCAAACCGTAAACACCTTCCACCAGCCCGCGACACAGGACATAGTTCAGTGCGACGGCCGCGAGCGTAATCACAAGGACAGCCCCTGTCTTTGCGAGCGAGGCGACGAATGTGCGAAGGGTGAAAAACCAAAGCACCGGCAAAATTGCAAAGGATACCGGCTGCAGGTAGGCGGCCATGGGGTCGATGATGACATCGCTTTGGCCTGTCAGGGCCAGGATCTTGTCCAGGTGCCACACGAGCAGAGTTGCGGGCACGCCAAGTGCGGTGGCAATGAGAAGGCCCTGGCGCGCAGCCATACCAGCATCAGTCTTGCGACCACCTCCCTCAGCTTGCGCCACCAGAACCCCGGTGACGGAAAGCAAACCCACCAGAATGACAATGACCTCATGCGTCATATCACTGGCCAGACCGATGCTCGCGAGTTGCTCATAGCCGAGCTTGCCAACAATGGCCTTGCTCGTCAGGGCCATTACGAACTCGGAGAGATAGGCGGCAACAAGCGGGCCGGCGATCGTCAGCAGCATGCGGGTTTCAGCCGCCCTGGTCGGTGTTGGCGGCGTGGCGACTGGCGTGCTGGTCATGTTGTTTACTTTGGGCCGCCGCAAACGACGGAAGGACTGAAGAAGAAGTGCAGGATGGTCGAAGCACGTTCAATCAACAAATGAAAACGCGTTACAGTCACAGGCTTTCATGCGGTGCTTTGGTCAAACGTATCCCGAACAAGTGGTGCTCTGGCTTCAAGTGTGTCTGTCAGAGCCATTCTGAAACGATCAAGATCGTCGTTCGTCATGGGAAGGGACATGTTCATCATGCCACGTCGCGCGTAAAACTGGCCGCGTTCCATCATGTCCAGGTGGATCAGTTCATGCAAACCCGATGGCGTTCGGGCAGAATCAGGCGGTGCGGATGGCGTATCTTGCGCGAAATGAAGTGCCATCATCGATCCGAGTCCCGTAATCTGAACGGGCAAATCAAGCGCGTCGATTTCGGCCTTGAGGGTACTGCGGAAGGCATTGCCGCGATTAAAGAACGTGTCTGCAACCTGTGGAGTGAAAACCTGCTCCAACCCGGTGTGTCCTGCCGTCATGGTCAGGATATTGTTGTTGAACGTTCCGGCATGTCCCCAGGCGTCCGCACGTTCCGGGTCAAAGCGATCCATGATATCCGCGCGACCGCCAAAAGCACCAAATGTCAGACCGCCGCCAAGATATTTTCCAAAAGTCGCAAGATCTGGCTTGATCTGATGGTGTCCCTGCAACCCGCCTGCTGTGAGACGCGAGGTCATGACTTCGTCGAAAATCAGCATTGCGCCAGTCGCCTGCGTGGCATCTCGGAGCGCCTGCAGGAATTCATGAGTTCCGGGAATAGCGCCTCCGGCACCGACCATCGGCTCCACCAGAACGGCGGCGAGCGTATCGCCCAACTCATGGATTTTCTCCACCACCTCGGTTGCATTGTTATACGTCGCGCGGTGAATCGGAAATGGGAGATTAAGCGGACTGTCGCCAGAAAACGTCAATACACCGCCGTGGTAAGAGCGGTCCATGACCAGAATGTCTGTTCGGCCCGTGAAGGCGCGTGCGGCGGACAAGGACAATATATTGGCTTCCGTACCTGAATTGCAGAATCGCAACCGTTCGATGGCAAGGAAGCGGTCGCACATCAGTTGCGCAAACTTGGCATCCACGGCGTTGGGGCCACCGAGGGTCAATCCGTTTTGCAAGGCGTGCGTGACCGCATCCTCGATAATCGGGTTGCTGTGTCCGTAAAGCCCCGCCGTGTACTCGCCCAGAAAATCTGCATACGTGTGGCCGTCGACATCCCAAATGCGCGCGCCTGCGCCTTTGGCCACCGTGAACGGATAAGGTCCGAAGTGTAGAACGGAGCGCGTATTCCCACCGGGCATGACGGCTTTCGCCGCCTCAAAACACGCCTGCGATTTCGGACGGGCTGCAACATAACTGGACCGTGCGTCACACAGCGCCGTCTCCAGATCCAGGTTTCTGTTTGCCGTTGTCGTCCCGGTCATGACAAGTTCCTCTTAAGCCGTTCGGGATCGATCGATGGCGGCAGCAATGACGCAGGTCAGCTCGAACATCAGGTTCGCTGCAGTCACCGAAGTAATTCCCGTCGGATCATAACACGGCGCAACCTCGCAGATATCGGCACCAATCACGTCCACCCCCATCAACGAACGCAGAATGACCTGCGTATCACGCGGCGTGATACCTCCAATCTCCGGCACGGCGGTTCCGGGACAAAACGACGGATCCAGCCCATCGATGTCGATTGTCACATAGGTTGGTCCGGTGCCGAGCGTGGTTTTTATCTTTTCGATGGCCGCGGCGCGCCCCATCTCCTCGTAGTCATCGAAAGGCATCATCGTGAAGCCGTGATCGTAACCGAACTGAATGTCGTCAGGAACGAATCGTGATCCCCGCAAGCCCAACTGGACGGTGCGCTTGGGATCAATCAGGTTTTCTTCAGTTGCGCGGCGCATGAACGTTGCATGATTGATTTTTGTTCCGCACATTTCGTCGAGAACATCGGCATGGCTGTCGATCTGAAGAATTCCGACAGGGCCATCCTTGGCGAGTGCACGCAAGATCGGTGTCGGGATCGTGTGATCCCCACCAATCGCGACAGGGCGAATGTCGAGCGTTTTCAGGTTTGCAAAAAAGTCCTCGATTTGCTGGATCGACGCATCGAAATTTAACGGATTGATGGGCGCGTCACCAATGTCCGCAATGTTGCACAACTTGTAGGGTTCCACGTTGGTGGTTGGGTGCGCCATTCGGATGAGGCGGCTGGCCTGACGCACGGCACCGGGGGCCTCGCGCGGACCCGAGCGGTAGTTGAGACCGATATCGAACGGCACGCCAACAAGCCCGATGTCGATCTCGTCACACGCGTCGATCCGTTTTGTGCGCATGAAGGTCGCTACATCTGCAAAGCGCGGAACATTAGCGGCATCAACAGGCTGGTATTTTGCATCGACCATTTTTCACTCTCTCATTCTTCAAAGTGGAGCACCAACAGTGAGGTGCGTGCCTGCATCGATCACCAGGAGCTGACCGGTAATGGACCGCCCGCCAAGCGCAAACCAGAGCGCGGCCTCGGCCACCTCCTCCGGCAGGACGATACGATTCAACGGGGCAATATCCGCAGATTTCCGCTTGAAATCGGCCAGGTCATCTGCCGACAGTTTTGGAGCCATCCAGTCCGTATCAACAAATCCAGGGCAAACGGCGTTAACGCGGATGTCTGGCGCAAGGGACCGCGCCAACGACAAGGTGAGCGTGTTCAGTGCACCCTTCGATGCGGCATACGCCATCGAAGACCCGATTCCGGAGAACCCGGAATGGGAGGAAATGTTAACGATGGATCCACGTGATTGCCCGAGTGCCGATGTTGCTGCTCGTGTCATCTGATAGGCACCAGTCACATTCACGGAAAAAATTTCCGCAAAATCTGCAGCTGTCAAAGCTTCCAGATCGCCAGTGTCCGCAAATCGTGTCATTCCTGCATTGTTGATCAGGATGTCCAGTCGGCCCCAGCGCTCTGTCACGGCTTCGGCGATCGCGCGGCAATCTTTATCGTTCGAAATATCCCCCTGGAGGACTAGCGCGGCGGCGGCGTAAGATCTGCATATCTCCGCAACCTCCTCGGCACCTGATTTATTGTGATTGAAATTGATAGCCACATTGCACCCCGCCTGCGCCAATGCACATGCCGTCGCCGCGCCAATGCCAGACGATGCGCCTGTTACCAGGGCGACGCGCCTGCCGGTGGATGACTGCGGTGTCACGAAGCTACCTCAAGCGCCATGTGCACCAATCCGGCGGCAGTCAGATCGGTCAACGTTGCATCCAGGCGTTCGGCAAGCTCATCGCATTCCTGTTCGGTAATCGTCAGCGGCGGTGCCACCATGAACCAGTCGCCATTACGGCCATTCGCTGTTCGTCGCGAGTAGATGATAAGGCCGTGCTGCAGACCAAAGGCGCGAACCTGCTCTGTCGGGAGAAAATCTCCGGGATAGGATGTTTTGGAATTTCGATCCGCGACAAGCTCTACGGCCATCAGCAATCCATCGCCACGAATGTCGCCAATGCACGCATGCTTTTCTGCGAGACTGTCGAGGAGCCGTCTCAGATACGCGCCACGTTCGCGTGCGGCATCAAACAGATTATCGCGATCATATTCATCGAGTACTGCGAGCGCGGTGGCGCAGGTGATCGGATTGGCATTGTACGTGTGCGAGAAGTTGAAGCCCGTCAGGTCGGACAGGTGATCCACCATGTTTGCGGGGGCGAGCATCGCCCCGAGTGGCGCGTAACCGGCCGCCAGTCCCTTGGCGAGTACAACGAGATCAGCTTGTGCATCCGGGTATCGATGACTGGCCAGGAATTGTCCGGTGCGTCCCGCACCGCAAAGAATCTCATCATAGACAAGGAAGATGCCATGACGGGTGCAGATGTCTCGTATGCGGTTGGCGTAATCTTCCTCCATCGGCATGGCCCCTGTTGCGAGACCACCGATGGGCTCGACGACAAACGCCAACACATTGTCCGCCCCAAGCTCCGTGATCTTTTGATCCAGGGCGTCAGCGCACGACATCCGCCACGTTTGAGACGTATGATTGTCGGGCACGCGATACTGGAAGGGAGCCGGAATGTGCTCTGCAGGGATCGCAAATCCGTCGATGAACGTATCGAGGTCGTCGTCACCCGTGATCCCCAGCATCGCAATTGTGCCGCCGTGATAGGACGGCATAAGTGTGATGATTTTCCGCTTCTCGGGTCGACCGGTCGCCACAACGTATTGACGCAGAAACTTGATCGCGATTTCCATCGCTTCCGAACCGCCTGAGGCGAGACACACACGTTCGTATCCCGGACCCGCCAGACGCGAGATGCGTGTCACCAGATCGATGTTGGGCTGATGCCGCGATACGCGCGAATAAGCAAAGTCCATCGTCTCGGCCTGTTGTGCCATGGCTGCGGCCACGCGTTTGTTGCCATGCCCGATGTTGCTGACGACGGGGCCGGAAGATACGTCGATGTAGTCTGTCCCCTCATCATCCCACATGCGAACACCTTCGGCGCGCACAATGAGAGGCAGCGGAACGGCATTGGACCGGGCGTAGAATACGTCCTGTGACAGAGGGCGTGTGTCATGCGTCATTGCGAAATTCCAAAATCGATCTTGCCATTGGCAGCGGCGAGAAGTGTCGTCGCCAACACCTGCGCACCTGTAGCTACATGTTCCGGTTCTGCGTGTTCCGCTTCATTGTGACTGATGCCTTCGCGGCATGGAATGAAAATCATTGCGGTTGGCAGGAACCGGGCAATATTGCAGGCATCGTGACCCGCGCCGGTATACATCCGCCGCCACGGTTTTCCTGATGCGACGGCAGCCGCCTGCACGGCGTCTGCAAGAGGTTGACTGAATGGCATCGGTGGAATGTAGGTGCGTGCCTTCAGGTCCAGATTGAGTCCCATCTCCTCCGCAATGGTACTTGCGCGTTCTCGAAACATCACATCCATTTCGGACAGGACAGCGTCATTTGGGTGCCGCAGGTCACTGGAGAACACGACCCGTCCTGGAATGGTGTTCGGGGAATTCGGGAACACATCGACCCGTCCCACGGTGCCGCATCCCGGCGGATGGTCGCGGGCGATCTGGTCCACTTCCAGTGCAATTCGGCTCATCCCCATCAGGGCATCCCGGCGCGCAGCCATAGGTGTCGGGCCAGCGTGGGCTTCCTGTCCGGTCAAAGTCAGATCATACCAGTGCTGCCCCTGCGTCGCATCGACGATACCGACATATTCACCAGCCTGTTCCAGGACTGGCCCCTGTTCGATGTGGGCTTCCAGGTAGCAGGCAACGGGATAATCTCCCATCAGTTCGGTCTGCCCGCTATAACCAATCCGTTCCAGGCCTTCCTGTATTGTCCAGCCTTCACGATCTTCCCGCATATCGAGTGCATCTTGAAGCGGAAGCAAACCCGTCCAGACAGCCGATCCAATCATCGGTTGGAAAAGACAACCTTCTTCGTTTGTCCAGTTGACGACTTCAATCGGGGCGTCCGTTTCGATCGCATTGTCGTTGAGCGCCCGGATCACTTCGAGTGCACCAAGCACACCGAACGCGCCATCGAATTTCCCGCCCGTCGGTTGCGAGTCCAGATGACTTCCCGCCATGACAACAGGGGCTTGCGGGTTTTTCCCGGGACGGCGTGCAAACATGTTTCCGAACCGGTCCGTGCGAACGGGACATCCAGCATCTTCCGCCCAGGTCTTGAAGAGGTCGCGCGCTTGGGCGTCGAGATCGGAAAAGGCAATTCGGTTGACGCCCCCCTTCGCGGTTGCACCAATCTTCGCCATCTCCATCAGGCTGCCCCACAAACGTTCACCATTGATTGAGACGGTCATGCGTGCCGGATCCTCCCCGTTTCGAATTCAGGCTTCAACGCCCATTCGACATCCTGTAGAGCAACACAGATGATGTCGTCCTGCAATTTGAAATTCGGAATGTTGCCATGAAGCTTGTTGTCAGCGGTGCCAGTCAAATCGAGGACGTCCCCGGATTGGACGCTGCCCGAGAATACGTCGAGGTGGTTTTCGCTCCGGATGAGAACCAGTTGGGCGCGCACCTTCCGGGAAGCGACATTCTGCTTGGGTGGAATTTTCGAGGACGCGATCTGCGAAATCAGTGGCCACATGCAGATCAACTCAAATGGATTCACTGGTGCGGTGCAGGCGTCGATGCCGTTCTCTTTCCTGAACTCGTTGCAAGCGACACAGTTCTGACCAATGCACGCGGGATCTTCGATCGTGCGATGGCGGAGTATGTTTTGGGCTACATGCTCGCCGAAGTGAAAGACTTGCGAACTACACTAAAATCTCAGTCTGAAAAGGCCTGGAACTTCCGCATGACGGACAAGCTTGCCGGCAGTCGGGCCGTCATCTTTGGAGTGGGCAGCATTGGTCGGGAAATTGGTGCGGTGCTCTCAGCAGTCGGTGTTGACGTGGCGGGTGTCGGGCGCAGTCGCCGCAGTGGCGATCCTGTTTTTGGCGGAATTTACGCACAGTCGGATGCCATAGAGGCCGTTGCGAACGCCGACTGGATTATCGGTGTCATGCCCCTGACGGAGCAAACACGAGGTGCTTTTGACGCTACGTTCTTCAAGAATATGAAACCAACGGCGCGGTTCATCAACGTCGGGCGTGGGCAGTCGGTTGTCGAGAACGACCTGCAAACGGCACTCCATGACGGACGTATTGCGGGCGCGATGCTGGATGTCTTCAACGAAGAGCCGGTGTCCGAATCCAGCCCGCTCTGGGACACGCCCAATCTGGTGCTTTCTCCGCACATGTCAGGAGATTATTCCACGGCGGAACACGACATGGTGAAACAGTTCCTGGCAAACCTTGAGACATTTGTTGCCGGTGAAGCCTTGGCGAACGTCGTCGACAAGGAACTTGGATTCGTGCAATCCGGCTGAAACGCATATTGTTCCGCAAGCCTACGCACGCAGCTCCAGACGGACCGATCCAAGTCCGCCAAAATTCGCCGTTGCCGTATCTCCAGGCTCAATCCAGATGATGTCTGTCGTGGTTCCGGTGTTGTGAATATCGCCAGATTTCAATCCGTCCCCGTCGCGTGACCGTGCATTTGCCAACCAAACAAATGCCTCTAGCGGATCGCCAAGAACGTTGCGTCCGCTACCTTTGCGAACAACCTGATCGTTCAAAGTGAGCGACACTGGCGTGTCAATCAGGTCCAGATTCTGCCAATCGCTTCGACCTTCACCAAAAACCAGCGCTCCGTCTGTTCCATTGTCCGCAATCACGGACCAGACATCCTGAGTGGGCCAGTTCTTCAGGTGCCCCGCCACAACTTCAATCGTTGGATGCACCGAGCCCACGGCTGCAGCCACCTCGTCTCGCGTGTACGGCTCAGCGCGTTTCGGAAGATCTTCTGACAGCTTGAACCCGTACTCGCATTCAAGAACAATCGGGGGGTAGTCAACTGCGTTCAGGATGGCGGGTTCAGGCAGAATGTACGTGCTGAACAGCCGTGCATAGTACGGTTCATTCAAGCTGAGCAGGGTCTGAATGGATACGTTGGTACACGCACAGAACCACCCGCCGACGTCCCAACCCAGCATTTCCACCAACTGGTCCTGAACCGCATAGGCCTCGTGGATATTTCCTGGTCGTACGGCTTCCGGAATACAGTCGATGGTCTTGTGATCAATACGAGCGGCCTTGAGAACTTCGGCAGCTTGAATGATGTCATCCGGCGTCATAAGCAAATCACCTGCATGAAAAATCTGAAGGAAGCCGACATGGGCAGCGACACATTCAATCAACCACTGGGCGGAAACACAATGGCCCGCTTCGGCGGTCCGGCAACAATGATGCGCCTGCCGACGCAAGACACCGCGGAAGGGCTGGATGCCTGCTTTGTGGGCATTCCGATGGACATTGGCACGTCTAACAGGTCCGGCACACGTCATGGTCCGCGCCAGATACGCGCAGAGAGTTGCATGTTGAGACCTTACAACATGGCCACCGGCGCAGCGCCGTTTGACCGGTTGCAGGTGGCGGACATTGGTGATGTTGCGATCAATACGTTCAATCTTCAGACGACAATCGACATCATCACGCAAGCCTACGATGACATTCTTGCCCATAACGCGATACCGCTGACACTTGGCGGCGATCACACACTCACCTATCCGGTGCTCCGCGCCATGGCAAAGAAGCATGGTCCCGTCGCGCTGATCCATGTTGATGCGCATGCCGATATCAACGACGAAATGTTTGGAGAAAAAATCGCGCACGGCACACCGTTTCGCCGTGCTGTCGATGACAATCTCCTCGTGAATGACAAGGTGTTTCAGATTGGCCTGCGGGGAACAGGATACAGTGCGGAAGATTTCAACTGGAGCAGGGAGCAGGGCTTCGAAGTGGTGCCGGCAGAGGACTGTTGGCATAAGTCACTCAACTCACTGATGGAGCGGGTTCGCAGGAAAATTGGCGATACGCCTGTCTACCTGACATACGACATCGACAGCCTTGATCCGGCCTTTGCACCGGGAACCGGTACGGTCGAGATTGGTGGACTGACAACGATCCAGGCCCTTGAAATTGTCCGAGGCTGCAAAGGGTTGAATCTGGTTGGTGGAGATCTTGTCGAAGTGTCACCGCCCTACGACCCAAGTGGCAATACCGCGCTGATCGGTGCAAATCTTTTGTATGAAATGCTGTGCGTGTTGCCCGGCGTTTGACGGGCGTGGAGCCATGAACGAAGCGCGGACACTTCGGGCGACCAGCGCAGACGGACGTCTCGCTTCTATCTTAAACCACGAACGAAGTTGCGAATGTCCTCAACCAGAAGGTCGGGTTCTTCCATGCCGCCAAAATGGCCGCCACGTGGCATTTCGGTCCATTGTGCGACATTGTAGATACGATCGACATAACTGCGTGGTGGCCATGCCAGCATTTCTTTCGGGAAAAGCGCACATCCGGTGGGTATTTCGACACGTTTGCCCTCGGGAGACAGGAGGCGGCCCCCTTCCTCGCGTCGACCGAAATAGATCCAGGACGCGGTGCTGAATGTGCCAGTGACGAGATAGATCATGATGTTCGTCAGAAGGTCGTCTCTCGAATGCGCACTTTCGACATCATCCCCATCGGTGTCTGACCAGGCGTTGAATTTCTCAATGATCCAGGCCGCAATGCCCACGGGGCTGTCCATCATGGCATAGCCGAGTGTCTGCGGTTTTGTTGCCTGCTGCGTGCGGTAACCGTTTTGCATGATCTGATCGACGTCGAAGTTGGCAGCCCATTTTTCTTCTTCTTTTCCCTGAGGACCATCACGGTGCCGCATCGTGAGAATGTTGATGTGGATCGCCTTGCAGAATTCAGCATGGTCGTAGCCAAGCCAGCTTGAGATCGCACCGCCCCAATCGCCGCCTTGGGCCATGTAGCTGTCGTAGCCCAACACGTCTGTCATCAGTGCATTAAGGCACTTTGCCATGCGTCGTGGCCCCCATGGCCGCGGCGGCGCACTGGAAAATCCAAAACCGGGAAGCGATGGCGCAATGACATCAAATGCATCTGCGACAGTCCCACCGAAGCGTTCCGGATGGGCCAGGGGTTCAATGATGTTCTTGAATTCCGCAATCGATCCGGGCCAGCCATGCGAAATCAGCAGGGGTTGGGCGTTCTCTCCGCTTCCCTTCTCGAAAATGAAATGGATATCGACACCGTCGATGTTGGCGACAAATTGGGGAAACCGATTGAGTGCTGCCTCATGCGTTCGCCAATCGTATTCGTCGACCCAATAGGCGCAGATCTCCTTCATATACTCCAGGTTGCTGCCGTGTTCCCAACCATCGAGGTTGGGCATCGCATGCCATGGATAGGCACGAACCCGCGCGCAAATGTGTTCAAGACTCGTCTCTGGCACATCGATGCGGAAGGGACGAAAGCGGGCGATTTCCTGGAGCTGGCTTTCCAATGATCATGTCCTGTTGGCCGGTTTTCGGATGTCACGTTCACCTCAAGGCATTCCTGTAAAGCGGACGTATGACATTGCACAAAGCAAAAAATCTGCAGGAGGTACGAGTGACAGGTGAGAAGTTTCAAGGGGACAGTTGCCATGTGCAGTGCAACATTCTCTCAAATCACCGCGGAATAGCACACTATGTCACATCAGCTTTTTAACCTCTTCAGCGATGAGTTTCACACCGTCCTCAAGTTTGTTGAGTGGGACAAATGCAAAGCCGACGCGGAAGCTTCGCCGATTATCGTTCTTGAGATAAAAAATCTGTCCCCTGTCGACAAGCACCCCTCGCGGTTTCAGATTGTCGCGGAGTTTGGTCGCATCGAACCTGGGCGGTCCGGTGAGCCAGAAGCTCGTTCCACCTTCGTTTTCGGTCACTTCAAGCATATCGAGATGGCGCACGATCGCACGACGCATCGTTTCCCAGCGCTTCTTGAAGCGGCGCTGGATATTCCTGAGGTGCGCATCGAAATAACCCAGTCGGAAAAAAAGTGCTGCTGTTTCCTGCACCAGGGTCGGCGGATGCCGCAACACCGCTCCCCGGATGGCCCGTATCTCTTGCACAATGTCGCGATGCGCAACGATGAAGCCCAACCGAATGCCGGGTGAGACCGTCTTGGATAGACTACCAACATAAATGACGCGGCCGTTCTGATCCAGCGAGCGAAGGGAGGGCGATGGTTTCGAGAAAAAATTCATTTCGGCTTCATAGTCGTCTTCGATGATCATGAAGTCCTGCTTGTCTGCCGTTGTTAGCAAGTCCAGACGACGGGACTCGGACATTGTGACCATCGTCGGAAACTGGTGACTGGGTGTTGTGAATACGAGTTGGCAACCCGCCGGGATTTTCGATGTGATAAGCCCCTTCTTGTCGACGGGCACGCCCACCAGCTCATGCCCTGCGAGCTGGAACGCATTGCGTGCGCCTTGAAAACTGGGATCTTCAAACGCCACAGGTTTCTTGATCCGTGCGAACAAGGTGCTGATCAGGAACAACGCGTTTTGCGCACCGAGCGTGATCAATATTTCGTCGGTATCCGCCCTGATACCGCGATAGGTCAGCAGGCGCTGTCGTAACTGCTGAACCAGTTGAGGGCTGTCACTTTCGATCGAGTCACCGGTCCAGAATGGCATTTCCTTGCGGCCAAGCACCTGGCGCGAGCATTCACGCCACGCATCCACCGGGAACAGGTCCGGGTCGATCTGATTGTACAGGAAGGGATAAGGGTAATTCGACCAGTCAGTGGGATTGTCGATGGGTGTCAGGCCGGAGGGCGGTAATGATATGGGCGACGGGACGAACTTCGGGTCCGTCTGCTGTGCCCATTCTGATGGCGCGAGAACAGATTGCGCATCTGAGCTGACGTAGTAGCCGGAGCGATCGCGGGACACGAGCAGGCCAAGATCGATCAATCGATTATAGGCCGCAAAAACAGTGTTCCGGGAAACGTCCAACTGGGATGCGAGTTCACGACAAGACGGCAAAGAGACATCACGAGGGAGCGCTTCGGTGCGGATCGCCGTGCTGACCGCCTCACAAATCTGATCGCGCAGAGTAAGGTCTGACTCTTCCGGTAAACTGAAAATCTGAGGTGTCATGAAAGTCATGCAGATGGTCCAGTGAGCCAGAGTGTGAAACAGGTCTCGCCGATCTTGCACAAACCGCCGCAAGTCGAGATGGTTGGAACAGCCTAGCAAGTTCCGTAGGAACTGTCCCCTCCATTTGCGCAATCTGTCACTTCCGTTGTGATCCAACGATGTCGATGATGCCCTCACGATCACGTTTGCTTGCATCATGGGAGGATATCAGGATGAGAAAGCATTCTGCGTTGAAACTACTGGCAGTTGCTGCCGCGCTGACGATCGGCGCCGGAGTCGCCAATGCCGAAAAAGTTCTCAAACTGGGAACGGTGGGATTCAAGGGCATGCCGATTGGTGATGCGATTGATCAAGCCCTTGTCCCGACAATTGCAAAAGTGTCAGGCGGTAAGCTGACCATTGAGCCGCACTACCGAAAGTCGCTGTGTAGTGAACAGTCCTGTGGGGAGCAGGCAAACCAGGGTCTTTTGCAACTCTGGACAAGCTCCACCGCCAACTTCGGCAATTTTGGCACCGCTCTTTCGGTTTTCGATTTGCCCTACATTTTCAAGAGCATTGAGGATGCGGATCGCATTTCGTCCGAATGGCTGGCGAAGAAACAGTGCGACATCGCGGCCAAGGAAGCTGGGCATATCTGCCTGACCGTCTATTCCAGCGGTGGGTTCCGCCAGTTGGGCAACGCTCATGGTCCGGTGCACGTTCCGTCAGACATGAAGGGCATCAAGTGGCGTGTCACAAAGAGCCCGATTGAATACACACTGATCAAGAATTGGGGCGCCGTGCCGGTCCCGTATGACTGGGCACAGCTCTACCAGGGGCTGCAAACAGGCGTTGTGTCGGGACAGTATGTTGCCACGCCGTGGCAGCATGTGGCCAAGCTCCACGAAGTCGCAAAATACTTCACGGAAATTGGTGGCTCCTGGTCCGGCAATCAACTCTCGATGGACGCCAAGCAGTACAATGCGCTGACCGATGAGGAGAAAGGCTGGCTCCACACAGCCGCCAAGGCGTTTGGTGAAAAGGTCAGCGAGCTGGACCGCAAGTGGGTTGAAGACGGTGAAAAAGTCATCAAGGCCAATATCAAGGAATGGTATGTGCCGAACGAAGAAGAGATGAAACTCTGGCGTGCAGGCGCCGTCGATGCCTGGCTCAACGCCAAAGGAACCTTTGATCCGGTGACCGCCGAGCGTGTCCTCAAGGAACAGGGCATGGACGACTTTATCGCGACGCTCAAAAAAGCGGGTGCGCTGTAGTTTGTCCACACGGTATACCAACACATCGTTGGAGTGCTTGAACAGGGGTCTGCCGGTTACGCGGGCCCCTGTGATCATGTGGACGGTGTGATCATGTAGACTGCAGGAGGATTGGGCGACGCGTTGTGAAACACTGTCCATTCTGCTGCAAAGACTTTATCGGCCTTGAGCAAGCGCTCATCTCTGCGGCAAGGTTCCACCGCTTCGCACGAACAAAGTCAGTCATTCGATGGAAATTCTTCTCCTTCTCGCTGTTCTCGTCCTGTTGATTCTCGCCGGTGCACCGATCGGGTTTACGCTCATACTCATTCCGGTCGTCTACATTCTTTTTACCGACGCGGCCCCGTTGATCCTGATTCCCAGTCAGATGTTCAGCGCCATTGACTCCGTGCCGTTGACGGCGATCCCGTTCTTCATGCTGACGGGCGAGTTGATGACCAGCGCCACCATCACGGATCGGCTTGTTGAACTGAGCAAGCGTATCGTCGGGCGGATGCGTGGAAGCATGGCGCAGGTGAACGTGCTGGTCAGCATGTTCTTTGCGGGCATGAACGGCTCGGTCGTCGCAGATACGGCCACTGTGGGTTCGCTTCTGGCCCCGGCCATGAAACGATCAGGATATCCGCCAGCCTTTACGGCGGCGATTACGGCAGTGAGTTCCACAATCGGCGGCATCATACCGCCAAGCATCATGATGATCGTACTGGCGAATGCCGGTGGCATTTCCGTGGGGGCATTATTCGCTGCAGGAATCGTTCCGGGCATCCTGATCGGCATGGTGCTGATGGTGATCAATTACATCCTGGCGGTTCGCAACAACTTCGAACGCAGCGAGGAACCCTTCAGTTTGAAAGCTGTTGGTGAAGCCGCCTATAAATCGTCCTTTGCCTTGCTCATTCCGGTCGTTCTCGTCGGCTCGGTTGTTGGCGGCGTTGCAAGTGTCGTCGAGGCCGGTGCGCTTACGGCGACCATCGCCCTTTTCGTTGGTCTGTTCGTCTACCGCACCATCACGTGGTCGAACTGCAAGGGCGCGTTTGTCAGGGCATTCCGGAATTCGGCGATGGTGTTCATCATCATAGCCGCGTCCGGCCCGTTCAGTTGGCTGCTGACATCGTTGGGTGCCAATGCACTGCTTGAACAATGGTTGCTGGGGTATGCGAACAATCCCTTCATGTTTGCGCTGATGCTTGTGTTATTTATTTGCCTGCTCGGCATGGTGATGGACTCAGCAGTCAATATCATTGTCGCCGGTCCGGTACTCGTCGACGTCATGGTGAAAGCCGGATACCCCGACGTCCAGGCGGCAATCGTGGTGGTCGTCGGCTTCCTGATCGGATCGGTCACGCCGCCCGTCGGGGTCGCCTACTTTACCGCGGCTGCCATCGCGAAGGCACGTCTGGAAAGCGTCGCCGTTGCCATGCTGCCGTATCTGGCGGCCCTGTTCGCTCTCCTATTTCTGCTCATCGTCGTTCCCGAAATTACGATGTTCATGCCAAAGGTGATGGGGTTTGCGAAATGACAATCGATCGACAGAGAAAAATTACGTTTTGGCGGAAAAACCCGTCATGCCAGCAGGGAGAAAATGGATAATGCCACGTGTCCTGCATGTCATTGACAGATTGGTTCACAACGTCCTGACCGCGTTCTGCGCTACCCTGTTGCTTTTGATGGTTGTGTTCACGGTCTACACGGTTGTGATGCGTTACTGGTTCGAGAACCCTCCGGTCTGGGGGGACCTTCTCACCGTACTGAGCAACATCTGGCTGGTGTTTCTTGCGCTGGCATTGACGGTACGGGACCGGGACCACATTGCGCTTGACCTGATCTACACGAAACTGCCGGTGAAACTGGCGTTCATCGTGCAGCAGTTCTGGACGGTCGTGATCTTCGTTGTTGGCCTCGTGATCGTTTGGTACGGCTTGCAGGTTGTCTCGACGATGGGCGGAAAATACTGGGAGATGTGGCACTTCGCATGGGAGGATGGCGGATTCGTATTCAAACCCAACTACATGCCCAAGAAATACGCGATGACCATTCTTCCCGTCGCGGGTGTCCTGGTCAGCATCGCCGCGCTCATGGCACTGCTTGAAGACTGTATCCGCTACGCCAACGGCACATTCCGGCTTGCGGGAGACGATGGCGGAGAGAGTGTGTAAGCAGGAAGCGTGCTTCGAAAGCCTCCTGTAATTCAGGGTGGACCACCGGTTTATCTCCCGTTCTTCACAGGATCACATCATTCAGTTCTTTGGGATGCTGCGTGATTTGTTCGTATCCGGTCTCTGTGATGATGAAACTGTCGCCAACCTGAGCCCGGAAGGTGTCCGACGAAACGGACCCATCCACTGCCAACACCATCCCGGGTTGAAGGATCGTCGTATCACCGGTGACCAGTTGCGGCGTCTCCAGGAAACTGTAGCCCGTCGCCCGTCCGCAGCGAAACGGGTAGTCATAGCCAGCATACTGTATCACCTCAGCATAAGCGGCGTGCACGCTTTCCGCCGTAACACCTGGCCGCAACGCGTCGAGCGCTGCTTTCTGGCTGGAGAGGGCAACGTCGTAAACAGCAGCCTGCGATGTATCCGCGATTTCACCGATCCAGAACGTGCGGTCAAACCCCAGCTTGAAGCGGTGAAAATTCGTCATACCGCAGAAGCAGAGGAAAACAGGTTCACCGTGCGCCATAACGCGGGTTGATGCGCGGTGATGGGTTTTTGTGATCTCATTGCCTGATGCCATGATCTGCAGGAAATGGATGTTTGGCGACATTGTAACGTCGTCGTAGTGGGTATTGAGCAACTCTGCCGCCTTGCGCGTACCACCGGCGGACGTCGCAAGAGCAACTTCGTACTCCGGAACACCGTCGGCAATTGCCGACCGTCCGGCTGCCATCATCGCATTGGCAACTTCGCCGGCATGTCGTGCGAGCTGCAGTTCCTCGTCTGTTTTTATCATCCGCATGTCAGAAAGGATAGGCGTGACGTTGCCAAGCTTGTTTGTCTCAACAAGGCTGTCAACGTAGTTGCGCACCATTGGCGGCATCAAATCGGGCTCGATGGCCACCCTGACAGCTCCGTTCACGATGGACGGTAATTCCTCGCGCCACTCGTTGCCCGCCCCATCGTTCCAGGCGGCAATGCGGTCGACCTGCGCGGTCGCCTCTGCCATGACCATATCGATGGTCGGTGTGATCAACAGGCTATCGCCATCTCGTGGCACTACCAGAATGGTCGGACGCCCAAAATCCATGTGCAGGTAATCGTAGTAGCCAGTGAGATAGTAGACGCAGTCATCATCGGTGATCAGTGCGATATCGTAACCGGCCTCAGTCAACCTGTTGCGAAGTGCATCCATGCGTGCGGTGAACATTCCGGACTCATCCCCCGATTAAGCTTTCGATAGTTCTTGTTCCACCAGGCGAACCCAGAAGGACGATCCCGGAACCAGCAGGTCGTCGTTGAAGTCATAGTCGGCGGAGTGGAGCGGCCGTGCGTTGGCCCCCTGGGTGCCGTTACCGGCAAAAAGGAAGCAACCGGGGCGGGCATTTGCCATGTGGGCGAAGTCTTCGGACCCGAGGATGGGGGCACAATCGGTGTTGACGTTTTGCGCACCTGCAAGACCGGAAGCACATGCCGCTGCGCGGGTGGTTGGTTCAGGTGCATTGGTCAAAACCTCGAAAACGGTCTCGTAGCTGACGGTGCCGGTCACACCATGGGCCATGCAGATACCTTCGACGATCTGGCGCATCTTGCGTTCGATTTCAGCGTTGACCTCACGGTTGAGGGCACGGGCATCGCCGGTCAATGTGGCACGCCCCGGCAGAACATTGCGTTGTCCGTCAGTCTTGAAGTCGGTCACCGAGACAACGCCATTCAGGCCTGGATTGAGCTTGCGCGAGACGATGGTCTGGAGTGCGTTGACAATCTCCGCCCCGACAACGATCGCATCGACGCCGTGGTGCGGCATCGCCGCATGGCCGCCCTGACCGTGGATTTCAATTTCGAACAGCGCTTCGCTGGCCATCATGGCGCCGGTGCGCATGGCAAATGTACCAAGCTTCTGACCGGGCATATTGTGCATGCCGTAGACCTCATCGACCGGAAACCTTTCGAACAGGCCATCAGCGATCATGGCTGGCCCACCTTTGCCGTGTTCTTCTGCGGGCTGGAAGATAAAGATGGCGCGACCGGAGAACGTGTCGCTTTCGCTCAGATGTTTCGCTGCGCCCAGCAACATGGCCGTGTGTCCGTCGTGTCCGCACGCATGCATGACGCCATCGCTTTGCGACTTGTGAGGAATGTCGTTCGCCTCGGTGATCGGCAGGGCATCCATGTCCGCTCTGAGACCAATGCCCTTCGTGGCGCTACCACGCTGAAGGACACCAACGACTCCGGTTTTGCCAACGCCGCTATGGACCTGCAACCCGAAGCTCTCCAGCAGTTCCGCGACACGTGCCGAAGTCCGGGTTTCATCAAAACCAAGTTCCGGGTGCTGATGGAAGTCGTGCCGCCATGTGATCATGTCGTCGTGGAGAGCCGTCGTTGCCCATTGGGTGTTTTCCATCGCGTCCTCGTTGTGTCCGGGAGGTTCAAAGATCATCATCACACCCGAAACGGACCAATACGTTTTGGACGAATGCAACGGCGATCAACCGAGATGGATCGCGATCTGTGATTGTGCACCTCGGAGTTTGTCCGGCGTATGTTACTCAGCTCGTCCCCAGAAGAGCTGCCGCACTTCGGGGCTGTTGGTAACACCCGCTTGCTCGGCATAACACAGCACCGGGACGAGACGCGGTCGATCCCCGGAAACGCGGGTGACCCGATGGATTGTTTGGTTGCCACCGAAGATCAGCAACGTTCCGGCCGTGAACGGAAGCTGAACAACCCCGGACCGGTCGCCATCAAGCACGCGTTCAACGATCTCTGTTTCATCCGCACGGCCCCGGATCATTGGGACATATTCGAACGCACCCCCCTCATCGGGGCGCTGCAGCATCAATGTGACGGTGAACTCGGATTCATCAAAATGCCAGCCATGTTCCCCACCATCACGAAACACGTTTATGGAGCATGCGCCGAAGGGGTCGGCAAACCGGTGCAACGCGTCCTTGCCGAGCACGCCGCCAATGAAATCCCGAAGCGGATCCCACTGGTAGAGCCGACGCAGAGCCGCGTCTTCTGGAATCAGGTCGTAGGCGACCGATCCAACATAGGTCTCCTCCTGTCGACGGCGCACATCGCTTTCACCGAGCGTCGCATCATCGTCAGTCAAATAGGCATTGTGGGAACTCTTGCAGAAAAAAGCTGCGTCCGAAAGCGTGTTGGCTTCGGTGGCGAGGACATCAAGTGCGTTCGATTGGATAAAGTTCGGTAATGCACACAGTCCTGTCTTCTCGAACGTCGCGCGACAATTGGTGAGAAAGGTGTCAGCTCCTGTTGCCCCGTCTGTGATCGGGTAGCGTTCAAGATCGACCATGTCTTCGGGCGAGAGTGGCATGCGGTCGAGTGTAGCCATATTATACTCCGTCAAGAATTTGCGGTTGGCGAGCATCATGCGTGACACCGGGAAGGAACGACGAAACGCCCTCGATGTCTATATTTTTTTCTGAACCAGAGCGTCGACAATGCAGCACCCCTGTGAGAGCGCGAAAACCGGATTGAGTTCTATTTCAATCAGATCGGGTTGGTCCCCGAAGAAGCGAACAAGTTGGACCAGAACATCGAGTAGGCTCTCACGATCTGCCGGGGGCTGGCCCCGAAACCCGGACATCAGGCGCGAAACCTTCAGTCGATCCAGGGCGTTCGCAAGCGCAGTGCGGGAGGCTGGCAACAAGATGGTGGCTGCATCCCCGACAAGCTCCACAAGCACGCCGCCGCTGGCGAGTGTCATGACATCGCCGAACTGGGGATCGCGCCGGATACTGACCAGGAGTTCTGCAATTGGTGCCGGGGCCATCTTCTCGACCAGAAAGCTGTCGGTCTCGCCGCCCGGGATCCGTTCGCTGACCGTCTGCCGCATGACTTCAATGTCGGTCTGTACGTCCCTCGACGAACCAAGGCCGGTTCTGACCGCACCCGCTTCGGATTTGTGAGCCAGTCGCTCGCCCATCATTTTGAGGGCGACGGGAAAGCCAAGCTGTTCAGCCGCAGCCGGTGCATCTGCGCCAGCAACGCAAGTGCCGTCTGGCACGGGGAGACCAGCCGCTTTGAGCATTTGTTTTCCGGTATGTTCATCGAGTGTACGGCACGGACGATCATCGAGGCTTGCAATCACGCGGGCTCGCGGGGGGAGGTCATTTCTACGCTCACCGTGCCATGCTGCATGCGCCATCGCGTTGAGTGCTTCTTCAATGCCTTGCATCGGTGCAACGCCCTGAGCAACCAACCCGTCTCGGGTTTCCTGATCCATGTTCTCCGGCAAGGTGCTGCACACTGCAGACGGGATCATATGGCTGGCGGCGACGAAGCTCATCGCATCATTCAGATAGAAGTGTTTCGATTCATCGAGCCCCGGTGCTGGGTAATCTTGAACGATGATCGCCGCATCATGACCGGCATCGACCAGTGTACGAAACACCGGTTCGGTTTTATCCGGCATGCCCCAGATCGGCGTGGTGTAGTCGAGTGGATTGGAGACGGTGGCTGTGTCCGGCAACAACTTGCGTAACGCGTTGGCGGTGTTTGCATCGGGTTGGGGCAGTTGCAATCCGATCTTTTCGGCGTGGTCAGCGAGCATTGTCGCGCCGCCGCCGGAGCAGGTGAACCCGGCAATGCGACGCCCGGTCGGCACACCGGCCACGCAGAGGAATTTGAGCGTTTCAAGAAACTGGGCCGGACTGGTAACGCGAATGATCCCGAGACGCTCGAACAGTGCATTGAAAAGATCGTCCGTGCCGGACAGCGATCCGGTGTGGCTTTCGGTCAAGCGTCCGCCGATCGCGGACGAACCGGTTTTGAGGGCAACCACAGGTTTGCCGGCTTGAGCGGCTTCGATAGCGGCGGCTTCAAACGCCGCGATATCCTTCAAGCCCTCGATATGGAGTCCTATGGCCCTGACTTCCGGTTTACCAGCCATCAGTGACAGATAATCCTCCAGACGCAAAACGGACTGATTGCCCGCCGAGATCATGTAGGCAAGTGGCACCGAGCGCTGGCTCATGGTGAGATCAGACGATAACATTCCGCTCTGCGTGACGATTGCTGCGCCGTACCCGGGAAACGATCCTCCGTGGGCGAACGGCCAAAGTGCAACCCGGTCGACATAGTTGATGACGCCGTAGCAATTGGCCCCGACCAGAGCCATGTCTCCAGCGGCTGCGATCAGGCGTGTTTCCGCGTCAGCCTCGCCAATTTCGCCAAATCCGGCCGTGTAACAGACCACCCCGCCAGCTCCCATCGTACGCAGAGCGGCAATGGTCTCGATCGCGGGTTCCCGTGGGACAGCGAGGAAAACGGCATCAGGCGCTTCGGGCAGGTCGGCAACAGAAGCGAAGCACGGGTGGCCCGCAATTTCGCTCCGCTTCGGGTTTACGGGCCATACAGGCCCATCAAATCCGATACGGGCACACTCCCCGGCCACTGTCACGGCATCCTGCCCGCCCACCAATGCCACATGTCGTGGAGTTAGCAGACGTTCGAGATTTGCGCGACGGGCAGGTGTCATGACGGTGAGCTTATCAGGCGCCAAGCGGACGCAGAATGGAGCGTGCAATGATGTGGCGTTGAATTTCCGATGTGCCGTCCCAGATACGCTCAAGTCGTGAATCACGCCAGAGACGCTGGATCGGCAAGTCTTCCATCAGCCCCATGCCGCCGTAAATCTGCACGGTGTTGTCTGCAACACGACCAAGCATTTCGGTGCAATAGAGTTTTACCATCGCGGCATCCATGTCTGTCATCGTACCGGCGTCGGCCTTGGCAACTGCGTCTGCCAGCAACAGATCCGCAGCCCGCATCTCAACCGCCATGTCGGCCAGTTTGAACCCGGTGCCCTGGAACTTTCCGATTGGCTGACCAAACTGTTTCCGGTTTGCCGCCCAGTCGCTCGCATATGCGAACAATCGCTCGGCCTTGCCACAGCATGTTGCGCCGATTGCAATTCGCCCGATACCAAGAAGTTGACCTGAAAGTTGAACCCCTTTGCCTTCCTCACCGAGCATTTGCCCAGACCCCAGGCGGACGTCAGTGAAACTCAACTGGAATGTCTTGTAGCCGCGATAGCTGGTTGTGCGGTGCCCTTCCTGAATATCGAATCCTCTAGTGCCAACATCGACAAGAAAGCAGGTGATCCGCTTGCGTGCTCCGCGGGGCGTATCGTCCGATCCGGTTACCGCAAAAACAATGGCAAAGTCCGGCATCATCGGAGCGGAAATGAAATGTTTCGATCCATTGAGAATCCAGTCGTCGCCGTCGCGCCGGGCGTTGGTTCGAATGCCCATGAAATCGGATCCGGCGTCAGGCTCCGTCAACGCATACACCTCGCGTTTCTCGCCCGTTGCCGCGGGTTTCAGATAGGTCTCGATCTGATCGCCCGTGCACGCCAGAAGGATCTCGGTTGGGCGGGCAACCCACGAGTGCAATGCGTGACTTGTCTTGCCAAACGCGCGTTCCAGGAGGGCGCAACTGCGATAGTCCAGTCCGCCACCACCGAATTTCTCTGGTAGGTTTGCGGCATAGAGGCCTGCCGCCTTGCCGCGCTCCTCGATCTGTTGGCCAAGATCGGGAGGAACTTCTCCCGTGTGATCGACCAGCTCTTCGTGGGGATAAAATTCTTCTTCGACGAAACGTTGCAGTGTGGCCTGCAACAACTCCCGTTCGTGATCACCCTCTGTTATCATGATGTCCTGAGACCCAACCGCTCGCGCGCCTCCGCCGGTGTTGCAGGCGTCGCGCCCATGCGTTCGATGATCTCAACGGCACGGCTCACCAGTTGACCGTTGCTCGCCAGCACGCCGCGGTCGAGATAAAGATTATCCTCCAGACCGACCCTCACATTGCCGCCCATCGCAACCGCAACCGCTGCCATCGGCATCTGCATCCGCGAGATTCCAAACCCGGCCCAACTGGCGCCACTCGGCAGATGATCCTTCATCACCTTCATGGTGTCGACGCTCTGGTCAGCCCCCCAGGGAATCCCGAGGCAGATCTGGAACATGGGCGGGTCGGCGATCAGACCCTCGGATATCATCTGCGTCGCGAAACGGATATGACCAAGCTCAAACACTTCAAGCTCCGGCTTGACGCCCCATTCTTTCGTGAGCGCCGCCATCTTGCGCAATGTCGGCGGGGTGGAAATGTAGATTTCATCGCCATCGCCGAAATTGAGCGTCCCGCAGTCGAGGCTGCAAATGTCCGGTTGGCATTCCTTGACGTGGGCGAGACGTTCCTCTGGTCCAATCATGTCGGTGCCGGGGCCCGGCTGTGCGGGATCGTCCTGACTTGGTACCCAGTCGCCTCCCATGCCCGCCGTCAGGTTGATCACCACGTCGGTGTCGCTCGCGCGAACTCGGTCAACGACGTCCTTGAAAAGCTTTGGATCGCGAGATCCCTTGCCGGTTTCCGGATCGCGGACGTGAATGTGGGCAATCGCTGCGCCGGCCTGTGCAGCCTCGATCGCAGCATCGGCAATCTGCTCGGGTGTCACTGGAACGCCCGGATGCTTGCCTGTGGTGTCGCCAGCACCTGTTACGGCACAGGTAATGATGGGATTGAAATTCATACGTTATTCTCCGATGCGTGGGGCGAGGACTCTTGCGCCGCCTTGACTGCCTTGAGTACGCCGACAATCGCGCGGTCGCGCTCCGCAGCCATCTCTTCGAAATGCCGGTCACCGGCGATCTGATTGCAACCGTCAACCATCCGGTCGCGCAGTTCCTGCGTTAGTTCAGGCGCTTCGAGCCGCGCCCAGGGCAACTTCAGCGCTGGGCCGAACTGGTCGAGATTGGTCGCCATGCCACCTGCCCCGCACGCAACATGGAACGCCATGCACTGGCCTTGAAAGGCCATGCGGGGTGCCGGTCCGTTGATCAGTGCGGTGTCGATGTCTTCCGGCGTTGCCTCACCGTTTGCGACCATGTGCAGGGCCTCACGCCACAGCGCTTCCTGCAAGCGCGTTGCAACAAAGCCCGGGATTTCCTTTTTCAGAACCAGAGGCGCCTTGCCAGCGATCTCGTAGAATTCCCTTGCCCAGACGACAGCTTCCGGATCCGTTTTGTCTCCACCAACAATTTCAACGAGTGGCAGGAGATAGGGCGGATTGAAGGGGTGCCCGACAAGTGTGCGTTCCGGTGTCGAACAATCGCTCTGAATATTGCTCATCGGTAAGCCGGAGGTGCTGGACGATATCACGACACCCTCGGGGACCATGCGTCCAAGGTCGTTATAAAGCGCTTGCTTGAGTTCGAGGCGTTCTGGCGCACTCTCCTGCACGAACTCGGCATCACCAACTGCGCTTGCGAGATCGGTCGTCACCCGAATGCGATCGCGTGATGCGCCGTCTGCGAGCCCGAGTGCTTCAAGGCTCACCCAACCGGTGTCAACGATCTTGCGGAATGCCGCTTCCTCATCTGCGCTGTGAATATATGCAGCAACATCGTAACCACGCGCCGCGAAATGTGCGGCCCAGCCTGCACCGATTGGCCCTGCGCCAAGCGAAGCAACACGTTTGACAGTCACAGGAGACGGACGACCCACAATACACTCCACAATTATTTTCCGCGGAATACCGGATTTCGCTTTTCGACGAACGCTTTCACGCCCTCCTTTGCATCCTCTGAAGAGAGCATCGCCTTATAGGTTGGCAGATCGCCGGTGCGCATGGTCTGAAACGCCTGTTCCAGCGGCACACATTCGATCGTGCGGAGAACTTCCTTGACGGTTTGCAACGCAAGCGGCGCAGCCTCGGCCAGT
Source organism: uncultured Hyphomicrobiaceae bacterium (assembly GCA_937931785.1). Classification (GTDB taxonomy): domain Bacteria; phylum Pseudomonadota; class Alphaproteobacteria; order Rhizobiales; family CALHAX01; genus CALHAX01. The sequence goes on from CALHAX010000001.1 coordinate 79,243, forward strand.
TGTCCAGCCCACTCCCGCGCCGCGCTCATCAACGCGTCGTAGGGCACTACCTTGTTGACCAACCCGTAACGCGCTGCCTCTTCAGCCGACATCCGGCGGCCGAGCAGAAACATTTCCATGGCGATGTTGTGCGGCAAGCGGCGGGGAAGACGTTGAAGCGCACCGGCATCTGGCACCATGCCAAGCGGCAGTTCGGGTAAGGCGAACTCCACATGATCAGCGGCAATCAGAAGGTCACAGGACATTGCCAGTTCAAATCCGCCACCAATGACCAGCCCGTTGAGTGCTGCAATCACAGGTTTGTTGAGGTTCCAGTTTTCGGTGAGCCCTGCGAATCCACCGTCACCATAGTCGCCATCTTCCCACCAGTTTTCGATCTGCGCTTCGCCAGCGTCGAGTGCTTTGAGATCCCAACCTGCGGAAAAAATCTTGCGACCAGCGGCGGTGAGAATACCGACCCGCAGTTCGGGATCATCGCGTAATTCAGCAAACGCTGCGCCGAGGTCTCGGCTCATTTCGTGGCCGATGGCGTTGACCTTGGGGTTATCGAGCTCAATCTCGAGCACGTGACCGGACCGGGTAACCCGAACATTCTGCGACATCATTATTCCTGAAAGTTATGGTCGTTTGCTATGGTACTACCTGACAGTGCGACTACGTTCCAGCAAACTTCGCACGACCAGCCGTGCAACCGGAATATAACCATAGACCTCATCTATTTTACGTTCTGCAGTTTGCGTTGTGCAGCGCAACATGGGTTGACGAACCGCCGTGAAGATCGTGAACTGTTCTCTGCAGTGCACGGAACAGGGTTTCAATAACAAGGGAGAGAAAAATGACAGATAAAACGAGCTACGGCAACGTGACACGTTCCGAAAAGGATGTTGTCGAGACCGCGTTGAAACGGGGGGCGACACGACGCGACGCCATGCAGATGATGGTTGCCGCAGGGGCGACCACCGCGATGGCAGCCAGCTTTGTCACCGCTGCCAGCGAAGCGCTCGCCGCGACACCCAAGAAGGGGGGGCATATCAAGGCTGGCATGAACTTACATGGACCGGACGATACGCTTGACCCGATCAAACTGACATCGAACGCTGACTACGGTCGTGCCCGTGCGCATTATAACAATCTTGTTCAGCTTTCAGATGATATCGTTCCGCAGCCAGAACTTGCAGAGTCTTTTGGCCCAAACGCCGACGCGTCGGAGTGGACCTTCAATCTGAGAAAAGATGTCGCCTTCCACGATGGCAGCAAGTTCACGGCGGATGACGTGGTATGGTCGCTGAACCGTCACCTCGGCAAGGATTCCAAATCCGTCGCAAAGGGGCTCGTGAAAACGGTCAAGGAGTGGAAGAAGGTTGGTCCTTACGAAGTCAAGGCCATCTGTGAATCCCCGTACGCCGATCTGCCCGCTGTCCTTGGTGAGAAACACTTCAAGATCGCCAAGGCTGACACGACAGACTTTTCCGCTCCTCCTGGAACGGGCCCGTTCAAACTCGAGTCGTTCAAGCCGGGCATCGGGTCGAAGCATGTTCGCAACGAAGACTATTGGCGTGATGGCGCAAATGTCGAATCGATCGAAGTTTTCGGCATCACCGATCCGATTGCACGCGTAAGTGCGCTGCTTTCGGGTGACGCCACCATGATCAACTCCGTTGATCCCAAGGCAATTGCGCGCGTCGATGCAGCGGAGGGTGTTGTTACACGTTCGACGCCATCTGGATCATACACGGGCATTGCCATGCTTCACAAGGAATCGCCGGGTAACAACCCGGACTTTGTCAAGGCAATGAAATTGCTTATGCGACGTGAGCGGATCGTCAAGACGATTCTGAAGGGGCAGGGCACAGTTGGCAACGACCATCCGATCAACGTGGCTTATGGTGTGGACTTCTGTGACGATCTGGCCATCACCGGATACGATCCTGATCAGGCGAAAAGTCTGCTCAAGAAGTCTGGCATCACGTCAATGGAAATCAATGCCGCAGACGTTGCTGGTGGTGCAACGGACGTCGCCCTGGTTCTTCAGCGCGAGTGCCAGAAAATCGGCTTCGATCTCAAGGTCAAGAAAGTACCGACCGATGGGTACTGGGGGGCCGTCTGGCAGAAAAAGCCGATGTGCATGACCGCATGGAACATGCGGCCGACAGCGTCGATCATGCTCGACATTGCCTACGCGCCCGGCGCGCCGTGGAGTGACACCTTCTGGAACAACGACGAAATGGGTGTGCTTCTCAACAAGGTGAAGAAGGAAACGGATCCGAAAAACAAGCATGAGCTTTTGTGCAAGATGCAGAAGATCGTGAGCGACAATGCACCTGTGGTTATTCCGGTGCACCGCAACCTGGTCGATGGATTCAGCGACAAGGTCAGAGGTGTCCCGAAACTGGCGCTCGGTGATCTCGGTGGATCCGAGTGGCCCGAGGTGATCTGGCTCGACGTCTGATCCTGACCGGGCCGCTGTGACGGTGGTCCATGTCTTCAAGAACGATGAGGATCGGTCATGCACCGGTCCTCATTTTTTGTTATGCTGATGCTTCACGCCCTTGCATGAGCTTACCCGTTCGCCAGGAGCTGTGAAACAGTCATGCAGCGTTTGCCGCATCGCACATGTTTTTAAGCTTTTCCATCGCGAGATCACGACCCAGCATGGCAAGTCCGCAATCCGGTGCAACGACCAGTCTGTCTTGTTCAATGTGGTTCAGGGCCGCTTGAAGGCGCGCAACGATTTCTTCCACTGTTTCGATACGGCTTTGCGCAATGGCAACCGAGCCGAATAATACTGTCGATTTTTTGAATTTTTCCAGAAGTGTCAGATCATTGTAGCGATGCGCATCCTCAATCGAAATCTGATTGACGGTCGAATTGTCGACAGCCTCTGCCAGGCGGAAGTAAACGTTACGATCCGCCTTGTGGTACTTTTCATCATCCAGGTGCTCCGGATATCCGCAGCACATGTGCATCACGCGCGTGACCGAGTCCGGAACACCATCAAAACAGCGATCCAGACACTCCACACCATAGGACAGCGCCCGCTCCACGTTACGCGCAAACAGCGGTTCATCCACCTGGATATAGGTGCAGCCAGCATCTGCGAGTGCCCTGATTTCGAAGTTCAACGCATCCGCAAGATCAAACGCCAATTGCTGTTCATTTTCGTAAAAGATGTTTGCGGTGGTATCCATGATCGTCGTTGGGCCCGGAACGGTGATCTTCACCGGACGATCCGTAAAACCTTGCGCAACCTCATAGTCACGATGCAAGAAGTGATGTCCCTTCGGTTCAATCTTGCCGCTGATGGTCGGTAATTCTGCCGTGTAGGCGCCATCCCGCAACGTGCGTTCCGTAAGATTGACAAAGTCGAACCCTTCCAGGTGTCGACAGTGATAGTGGATATAATTTTCGCGTCGTTGCTCGCCGTCTGTCACGACATCAACCCCACATGCCACCTGATCAGCAACGGCCGCTTGTGTGGCTTTGGTGAACAACTTTTCCACATCAGCGTCGGCCTGCGCCATCGCCTCGGTGTAGCCGCGTGTCACGTCGGCCCCGGTCGCAGTCAGGCCTTTTTCGATCTGGAACCAGTCGCGGATCGGCACGTAATCAGGTTTCGGATAGGACCCGAGACAGGTTGTTTTGAGGGACATGAGCGCACCTTTCCGAATTGCTGCGTACCGCGACCGGCCTATTCCTTCCCTCTCACCATGAACCGGACGGCAAAGTCCAGTGGCACGGTTGTGTACTCTGCAAAAAATATCCCGTCGCTCCCTGTGATGAGAGGCTCTCATGCGAACGTCACGCAATATGAAGTCCGCTGCAAACTGGACGTCCCGCGCGATCACGCGATGAATGATGCAATCGTTGTTCGCGCTTGCAAATGGCCACGTGCACGTTACCATTGCACGTGCAAGAGCAACGACTTTTGACAATTGGGAGGATCCATCGTGCGATTCAAATGGTATCTGGCGGCTGCATTTGTAGCTGTCTCGTCGACGGCTCACGCTGCCTGCCCGGCAGCAACAGTCGCCGACATGAAGGGGGTTGCCGCTGGCGCCTATCCTCAACAATGGGAGTTGGCAGAGTTTGAAAAGGCTGCCGGCTGCAAACTGGAATTTAAAGGCAACCCGGCTGCGGAAACGCTAAATGGAAAAATCCAGGGCAATCCGAAACTGCCAGCACTGGCCGAACGTCTGCCTGCAGAACCACTTGTTGTTGCGCCTTACGAGTCTGTTGGTAAATACGGCGGCACGCTGGATGTTCTTTCCAACGCAACGGAAGCCGGGACATCAGATTTCCTATCCGTGCGCCACGTCAACTTTGTGCGGTTTTCGGATGATTTGAAAACGATCGTTCCTAACATCGCCAAGGGTTGGACGTGGAACGACGATTTCACCGAATTTACGGTGAAGCTCCGCAAGGGGCATAAATGGTCCGATGGGGCACCGTTTACTTCAGCCGACGTCAAGTTCTGGTACGACGACCTGAACTTCGACACCAATGTCATTGCCAAGCCAAAGGATTTCCTTCTTGCAGGCGGAAAACGCATGCAGGTCGAAACACCAGACGCAACAACCGTTGTGTTCAAACTGGCGGCATCCAAACCAGGCTTGCTTTCGCACTTCGCGACACACTTCGCGCAGCCATTCCAACCGAAACACTTCCTCGGTAAATTCCATCCGAAACACAATCCGGATGCGGACAAGGAAGCGGCCAAGTATGGCTTCAAGACCGGTTATGAAGTGATCAACTTCTACCACGGTCAGTCGGACTGGACGGACACTCCGACGCCAATGCTGCGGGATGCTGCCAAGGCCGCTAAACTGCCCTATGGCACTCAGCCAACGCTCGAGAGCCACATCTACGTGAAGGACACGACGGAAGGCCGCAAACTGGTCGCCAATCCGTATTTCCATCAGGTCGACACGGCCGGCAACCAGTTGCCGTACATCTCTGAGCAAGACGAGCTCTACATCAACGAGAACGAAACCCGTCTCCTGAAACTCGTCAACGCAGAAGTGGACTATAAAGCTCAGTCTCTTCAACTCGCCTCAGCCCCGATCCTGCTTCAAAACCAGGAAAAGGGAAAATACAAAGTCGATCTCAAGCCTGAGATCACCATTGGCGTGTTCGCGTTTAACGTGACCCACGAAGATGCGGAAAAGCGGAAGGTTTTCAATGACCTGCGTTTCCGTCAGGCCATGTCGATCGCGATGAATCGGGACGAGTTGAACAAGACCGCGTTCTTCGAACAGGGTAAGCCCCAGCAGTACATCGGTTTTTCTCCAAGACCCGATTTCGTGGACGAAAAGTGGTTGAGCCACATGATCGGGTTCGATCCGGCGAAAGCCAAGAGTCTGCTCGACGAAGTTGGTATGAAAGATACTGACGGGGACGGTTTCCGCGAATTGCCAAACGGTGCCAAACTGGTTCTGAACCTTCAGTTCGCAACCCAGGGGATCGCCGGTCAGGTTGTCGAATTTGTCAGCCAGAACTGGAAAGATGTTGGCATAAACAGTCAGGTCAAAGAGGTGACACCGGACGAATACCGTTCCGCGCAATCCTCCAACAAACTTGACGTCATGATGTGGCGCAAAGGGCAACCTTTGGCCATCGTGCTTGGAAACAACGAACTTTGGGTGCCACCGTTCGAAAACTACTTTGGTGTTCGCACGGGCATGTTGTGGGCCGAATGGGTCGACAGCAAGGGCGCAAAGGGCGTTGAACCGCCGAAATGGGCGCAGGAGATGATCAAGGACATCGATGCATTCCAGTCTGCCACGCAAGGCAGCGACGAGGCGAACAAGCTGGGTGCCAAGATGGTCGAGAGCATGGTCTCGAACCTGTTGTTCATTGGCACGGTCAGTGCGCCAGCGCCGATCTACCACCGCAATGCGTTGAAGAACTTCACGGAGTTCAAGACGCAATCGTACGAATACTATCGGACATATCCGTATCGTGCGACGCAGTGGTGGCTGGACGAATAGCCTTTACACTCTTGACGATGACGACCCTGGCCGGGAAAATATCCCGGCCAGTTTTGTTTCGGGGGAAACGTGCGCTTTTTACAATTTGCATTCATGCGTGCCGTGATGGCGGTGGTCACTTTGGTGACCGTATCGCTGATTGTGTTCACGCTGATGGAATTCGTTCCGGCGGATTGCGCCGAACGCTATGTGGCGTTCAAGAACACCACCGGTGAAAACATCTCCGTTGAAGACATTCAGGCCGAACGTGTCCGGCTCGGGCTCGACCGCCCGTTCGTCGAGCGTTTCGGGAAATGGATCGGAAACGTCTTCTTCAAGGGCGATTTTGGTCAAAGCTGCATCCTGCGCGTCGGCATCAACGATCTGCTGAAGGACAAGTTCTGGATTTCTCTGGCTTTGAGTTTGACCGCTCTACTGGTCGCTTATCTGATCGCCGTGCCGGTTGGCATCATGGCCGCGGCCTCCAAAAACGCCATCGCCAACAACTCGCTTCGCCTCGTCAGCTATCTGGGTTTGGCGCTCCCGAACTTCCTGCTGGCGTTGATCATCATGTTGATTTCCACCGTGTTCTTCGGTGACAGCCTGACCGGGTTGTTCTCCAAGGAATTCCGCGATGCGCCGTGGGATACGGCAAAGTTCCTGGATTTCCTGAGCAGGGCCTGGCTACCGATTTTCATTCTCGGCTGGTCCGCCACAGCGTTTGCCCTGCAAACCGTTCGCGCCCTGATGCTGGATGAAATCGGCAAGCTCTACGTCACGGCGGCCTCTGCGCGGGGCATTTCCGGGCGGCAACTGTTGTGGCGTTATCCCGCCCGCCACGCCATGGGCCCGGTGATCAACTCGCTCGGCTTTGACCTCAACCGCATCTTCAACGAACTCCCGGTTGTGGCGCTTGTGCTGACGCTGACGGAAGCCGGTGCCCTGCTGATCGAGGCGCTCGCACGCTCTAACGACCAGCAATTGGCCGGTGCAATCATCTTCCTTCTGACAGCCAGCATCGTGTTCATCAATTTTGTAACTGATCTGGCGCTTGCACTCTGGGATCCGCGCGTCCGTCGCGGACTGATGGGGTAGAGGTCATGGCTGCAATCCAGAATACGGCCGACGATGCCGCACTGACAAAAGATCAAAAGCTCAAGGAAGCGTACTTCACGGCGTCGCAGAACCAGCTCATCTGGGCACGCTTCAAAAGCAATCGCACCGCCATGATCGCCGGATGGTGCCTCATCCTCATGATTCTGATGGGGCTCTTCGCACCGTTCCTCTCGCCCTACGACCCAACCATCTCGGGACGTGACAAGGATTACGAAAACGGTGCACCTCAAATCCCGAAATTCTGGGACAAGAACGGCTTCTCGGCACGCCCCTTCATCTACGCGACAGAACGCACCCGCTCAATCGCCACGAACTTCCGCTGGGTGACGAAGGTCAATCCGGACAAGCGCCGCTACATGCAGTTTTTCCCGAAGGGTTGGGAATACAGCATGATCGACCTCGAGTGGGACTTGCCGGGCACGCTGTTCGACGTCGACATTAAAACCCTGACGTTCAACACGCACCTGTTCGGTGTGGACAAGGGTGGCATTCACCTGTTCGGCACGGACGCATCGGGCAAGGATATATTCTCTCGAACGCTGCACGCCATCTGGACATCGCTGGCCGTCGGTACACTTGGCGTTCTCATCGCGTTTGTCCTCGCCCTGATCATTGGCGGCATTGCGGGATACTACGGTGGCTGGATCGACAGCATTCTGCAGATGATCACAGACGCCATTCGAACAGTACCGCCTATCCCATTGTTCATGGCACTAGCGGCCTTCATGCCCGACACATGGTCGTCGGAAATGCGCTTCTTCGCGATCTCGGTTATTCTCGGGTTGATCGGTTGGCCAACCCTTGCCCGTCGTATCCGCACACACCTTTTGACGGAACGTGCGCAGGAGTACGTGTTGGCAGCAGAACTCAGTGGTGCCTCATCCGGGCACATCATCCGCCGCCATCTTTTGCCAAGTTTTACGAGTTACATCATCGTCGATCTAATGATTTCGTTCCCGTATATGGTGCGATCCGAGACGGCCTTGTCATTCATCGGTCTTGGTTTGAAAGATCCAGTCAACTCACTCGGTTCGCTCATGCAAAGCGTATCGCAGGCTGACGTCCTCCTGAATTATCAGTGGTATTTCATCCCGGTGCTGTTCTTCATCGCATTCATTCTCGCCTTTGTATTTGTTGGCGATGGATTACGCGATGCGGCAGACCCTTATTCGGGAACCAAGAAATGAGCCTGCTGACCGTCGACAACCTCACCCTGCAATTCGATACGGATGAAGGCCGCATCACCGCCGTTGATGATGTGTCGTTCTCCATCAATCCCGGCGAAGTTCTGGGCCTTGTGGGCGAATCCGGTTCCGGAAAATCCGTTACCGCCAAGGCGTTGATGCACTTGAACCCCGGTAACGCGGTGTACGATCCCGGCAGCAAGATCATTCTCGATCTCGATGATGGACCGGTTGACGTGCTCTCTCTGAAATCGAACCGTGATCTGAAAGTCGTTCGGGGCGGTGCGGTGTCGATGATCTTTCAGGAACCCATGGCAAGCTTTGCCCCCGCCATTACCATCGGCGACCAGATGGTAGAGCAACTTGTCCTCCATAAGGACATCACGGAAAAGGAAGCAACGACTCATTCCATCGACATGCTGGAACGGGTTGGGATTTCCGATGCAGAAAAGCGTTTCAATCAATACGCCTTCGAGTTCTCCGGTGGCATGCGTCAACGCGCCATGATTGCGATGGCGTTATCGACAAAACCGAAGTTGCTCATCGCTGACGAACCGACAACCGCGTTGGATGTTACCATTCAGGCGCAGGTCATCGACCTCATGAAGGACCTTGTGAAAGAGTTTAATATGGGGATCATATTCATTACGCACGACCTTGCCGTGATCGCACAAACGGCGAACAGGGTGGCTGTCATGTATCTCGGAAAGATGGTGGAGCAGGGCCCGGTCCGCGATGTCATCCGCGATCCGGTGCACCCCTATACCCAGGGACTTCTCAATGCGATTCCGAAAATCGACGACCTTGATGCACCATTGACACCGGTGCCAGGGGATATCCCAAGCCCGTTGGAACGGCCTGCAGGCTGCGTCTTCAACACCCGGTGCGCGCGCATCGAAGACCGCTGCACGCAAAGCGTTCCAACGATCAAGACCTATAGCAAAGACCACATCGGTGCGTGTTTCGTAACCGCGGATGAGCGGGGCGCGACATGAGCGACACAGCGTCTGACGTCAAGTCGATTATCTCCGCACGTGATCTCTCCGTCCATTTCACGCTCCGGGCCGGCTGGTTTGCCAACCAGAGTTTGAAAGCCGTTGAGGCGGTCGATCTGGATATCCCAAAAGGCTCGTTTTTCGGTCTGGTTGGTGAAAGCGGATCGGGCAAGACGACACTTGGTCGTGCGTTCCTGAAAGCTGTTCCCATCACACGCGGTTCCGTTCAGTTTGCGGATGGTGAAGTGGACTACAATCTGCAGGATTTGTCGAAAGCAGATCTCAAGGATTATCGCAAACGCGCGCAGTTGATATTCCAGGATCCCTATGCCGCGCTCAGTCCACGTATGACGGTGCGTGATATTATTGCTGAACCCCTGGAAGTTATGGGGCTGACGTCGTCGCGCGAGGAAACGGATGAGCGTGTCCGCGAAATCGCTGCCAAATGTCGGCTCAACCTGGAACACTTGCGCCGGTTCCCGCACGCCTTTTCCGGTGGTCAGCGTCAACGCATTTCCATCGCTCGCGCGCTCGTCTCAAATCCGGATTTCATCGTGGCGGACGAAAGCGTTGCAGCACTGGATGTTTCCATTCAGGCAGACATTCTCAATCTGCTGAAATCGCTACGCGATGAACTTGGCCTGACGTTCCTGTTTATCAGTCATGATCTCTCTGTTGTCGCGCACATCTGCGATCATGTGGCGGTCATGTATCTGGGACGACTGGTGGAGACGGCGCCAACACGAGAGCTCTTCGCGGCACCACGCCACCCCTATACGAAGGCCTTGCTGTCCGCGATTCCATCACTCGACCCGGATCATGTGTCAACGGCTCAAAAACTGGAAGGCGAAATTCCCTCCCCAACCAACCCGCCACCCGGCTGCAAATTCCACACACGCTGCCCGTTTGTCATCGACAGGTGTCGCGTTGAAGAGCCTGCGCTGGAGCACTCGGGCCTGGAACATGACGTGGCCTGCCATCGGTGGCGTGAATTGGCTGAAGATCCGATAGCGCGCGCTATGTCGAGAGACGTCGACGCCTGATCGAACCCATATAGGCGTCGACTATTTCCGAAATTCGTCCTGCCCCAAATTGCTTGTTGTCAGATAGCTCCATTCGGCTGTTGCAGACCTCATTTCACACAGTCTTCAAGTGATAGGATTTTGCGCGCGTGATGCTCTGATAGCCAAGAACAGAGAGCGAAGCGCCGCGCCCTGTGTCCTTGCAGCCGGTCCAGCAGAGCGCAGGATCCAGATAGTCGGCGCGGTTCATGAACACGGTGCCGGTTTCGATGCCTCGTCCAATGTGCGCCGCCGCGTCGCGATCGTTCGTCCAGATGGATGCTGTGAGGCCAAAGTCACTGTCGTTCATCAGTTCGATGGCTTCCTCATCAGACGTGACTTTCATGATGCCGACAACGGGGCCGAAACTTTCGTCTCGCATAACCCGCATTGAGTGATCCACATCGACCAGGATTTGCGGCGCGAGATAGGCGGTATCACCAGTGTCGCGTTTGAACTTTCCGGTTTCGATCAGCGGGGTTGCACCCGAAGCAATCGCTTCGCTTGTCTGGGCACGCACTTCGTCGGCAAAGCGTTTGTGCGCCATTGGGCCGAGTGTGGTCTCCGGGTCGAGTGGATCACCGAGTACGTAACCATCGACGATCGCCGTGGCCTTTTCGACAAAATTGTCGAACAGCGTTTCATGGACATAAATGCGCTCGATCCCGCAACAACATTGTCCTGAGTTGAACATCGCACCATCGATCAATGTGTCGACCGCCGCATCAAGGTTCGCGTCAGCGCGGACATATCCGGGATCTTTTCCTCCCAGTTCAAGCCCCATCGGTGTGAATGTACCGGCCGCCGCACGTTCCATAGCGCGGCCACCGTTCACTGAGCCCGTGAAGTTGATGAAATCAAAACTCCTGGCGGAAATCAGCGCACTGGTGTCGTCGTGCGTCAGGAAGACGTTTGCAAACAACCCATCGGGCAGCCCCGCTTCGGCAAACGCCGTCACGAAACGCTCGCCCGCCAGCAACGTTTGCGTTGCATGCTTGAGAACAACCGCGTTGCCTGCGATCAACGAAGGGGCAACCGCATTGATCGCTGTCAGGTATGGATAGTTCCAGGGCGCGACAACGAAAACAACTCCGACCGGTTCGCGTGCGATATAGCGATGAAACGCGTCGCTCTCTTCAATTTCGATCGGTGCAAGAGCAGATGTGGCGACCTCTGCCATGTAACCGGCTCGCTCACGTACGCCACCGATCTCACCGCCATAGCGCACAGGTCGCCCCATCATGTGGGCAATTTCGACCGTCACGTCGGCGTTCATGGCTTCGAGCGCGTCGATCGCTTTCATTACAATGGTTGCGCGGTCCGCAATCGATAGTCCAGCCCAGCTCTTTTGAGCTGATCGTGCCTTCTCAAGGATCGTTGCCATATCCTTCGAAGACATGGTTTCACGTGTTGCTAACGTTTCACCGTTTATCGGCGAGGTACAAGTCAAAGTGGCCATTTTATTGATCCTTATGCGCGTTCGAAGCCGCGGAAAATTTCATGATCCGTGACCTTGCTATCGTGTTCTTCCTGTTCCCACCGGGCGCAGCGGACGTAGTGATCGACCACGTCATCTCCCATCGCCGCACGAAGCATGTCGGACTGCTCCAACGCATCAGCGGCCTGTCGTAATGTTTTTGGAATTTCGCGAACGTTCTGACCACTGTAGGCGTCACCCACGAAGGCATTTTCCAGGGGCATTTGTTTCTTGATCCCGTTCATACCGGCGGCCAGAAGAGCGGAGAATGCAAGGTAAGGGTTGAGGTCCGACCCACCGATCCGGCATTCAACGCGCACGCCTTTGGTCTTCTCGGCGCAAAGCCGGAAGCCGGCGGTGCGGTTGTCGAGGCTCCAGATCGCTTTTGTCGGTGCAAATGTTCCGGCAACAAATCGTTTGTAGGAATTGATGTAAGGCGCGAGGAAGAACGTTATTTCTTCCGCATGAGTGAGCAAACCTGCGAGATAGTGCTGCATGAGTTTCGACATGCCGTGCGCCGCGTCGGGATCGAAGAACAACGGTTCTCCGTCGTTGCTCCAGAGGGACTGATGGACATGCGATGACGATCCGGCGGCATTCGTGTCCCATTTCGCCATGAAGGTGAGGGCTTTGCCTTTGGACCAGGCGATTTCCTTGCACCCGTTCTTGACGATGGCGTGGTTGTCCGCCGAGGTGAGCGCATCGTCATACTTGACGTTGATCTCCTCCTGGCCAGCGGACGCTTCCCCTTTGGAGCACTCGACAGGAATGCCCGCGCCGAACAATCCGTTGCGAATCGCGCGCATCACATCCTCTTCCTTGGACGTTTGGAAGATGTGGTAGTCCTCGTTGTAGGGGCTGATCAGGTTCATGCCGCGATAGCCACCGTCAAAAGCTTCGCGATACGTCTCATGGAAGAGGAAGAACTCGAGCTCTGATGCCATCATGGCCTTCATGCCCATGGCATCGAGCCGCGCGATCTGTTTCTTGAGCACCGCACGTGGTGAATGCGGCACATCGGCATGGGTGTGGTGGTCCTGAACGTCGCACAACACCATGGCCGTACCTTCGAGCCATGGCACATGCCGCAGTGTCGTCATGTCGGGTTTCATGGTGTAATCACCGTACCCGGCTTCCCAGCTCGTGGATTTGTATCCACCGACGGTTTCCATCTCCATGTCGGTAGCGATGAGGTAGTTGCACGAGTGCGTTTCCTCATGTGCCGTCTCGATAAAGTTGGAGGCATGGAAGCGCTTGCCCATCAACCGACCCTGCATGTCAACCTGCACAGCAAGAACAGTGTCGATGTCGCCATTGGCATAGGCGGATTTCAAAGCATCGAATGTGAGATTTCCGGGCATGGTCATTTGGTCCTTCGCGTGCAGGCAAAAGAAAGCCTCACCCGCGCACAGGTGAGGCCTTCCCGAGGTTATGAGGAACTAGCTGTAGCGATACGGGCGCCCGGCTTTTTCCATATCTGAATTGTACTTGCGGAAGATGTCCACCACCTTTTTCTTGGTCGGGGACTCTGCTGCAATTTCATCCCAGAACTTGACCGCGGCTTTTTCCACCTGCGCCCATTCATCGTCCGGAATAGTCGTCAGCTTCATCTTCGTGCCTTCAACACGCAGCTTGGCTTCACCACCCCAGTACCACCACTGACGATAGTAATGCGAGCTGTCCATCGCCAGCTGCAACATGGTTTTAAGATGATCCGGCAGCGCGTTCCACTTGTCCATGTTCGCGAAGAACGATCCAGCCCATGCGCCCGAGATGTTATTGGTGAGGAAGTAGTCCGTCACGTTCGCCCAACCCACCGTGTAGTCTTCGGTGATACCGGACCAGGCAACACCGTCGAGCTCGCCGGTTTGTACGGCCACTTCGATATCTTCCCAGGGTAATGTCACCGGAATGACACCGAACTGCTTCAGGAACCGACCTGCGGTCGGGAATGTAAACACCTTCTTGCCCTTCAGGTCCTCAAGACTGTTGATCGGTGTCTTGGTTGCGAAGTGGCATGGATCCCACGCGCCAGCGGAGATGTGTTTCACGCCAACCTTGCTGTACTCCGCGTCCCAGATTTCCTTCAATCCGTACTGGTTGAAGAGCACCGGAACGTCGAGCGAGTATCGCGAACCGAACGGGAAGTAACCGCCAAACACGGTCACTTCTGTTGGTGAGGCCATAGAATCGTCGTCGGATTGAACAGCGTCAATGGTGCCCTTCTGCATGGCCTGAAACAGTTCACCGGTTGGCACAAGTTGGTCCGCGAAGAACAACTCGATCTCCATCTCACCATTGGCTGCCTTGTTGAAAGCATCGATGGCCGGTTTGATGACATGCTCGGCGAGTGCGGCACCGGCATACGTCTGCATGCGCCACTTGATCTTGGACTGCGCATGCACTGCGGGAGCGGCGAGTGCGCTGGCACTGACCGCGGCGCCGGCGACACCGGCTTTTTTCAGGAAATCACGTCTGTTCGTCATGGTCGCTTCCTCCTTGGGGTTGATTATCTTATTTTCCGTAAACGTAGTTCGGGAGCCAGAGTGCCACTTGCGGGAACACCGCGACGATGATCAGCGCGCCGATCATGACGAGGACAAACGGCCAGATGGATTGATAGATGTCCGAGAGCGTCACCTCCTTTGGCGCCATAGCGCGCATCAGGAACAGGTTGTAGCCGAACGGTGGTGTCATGTAGGCGATCTGACAGGTGATTGTGTAGAGCACGCCATACCAGATGAGATCGAACCCCAACGCGCCAACCAGGGGAATATAAAGCGGCGCGACAATCACCAGCATGGCGGTGTCATCGAGGAAGGTTCCAAGAAGCAGGAACGAAATCTGCATCAGGATGAGGATTTCCCACGGTCCGAGGCCGAGCTCCTGCAGAAAGAACGCCTTGATCGCCTTCACCGCACCGAGCCCGTCAAACACCGCGCCGAAGCAGAGTGCCGCCAGGATGATCCAGAGGAACATGCACGAAATTGCGAGGGTCTGGCGGGTTGAGGTTTCGAATACCTCCCAGGTCAGGCGGCGTTTGAAAATCGCTGCAGCCACAGCAGACAATGCGCCAATGGCGGAGCTTTCCACAAGACTGGTCCAGCCGTTCACGAACGGAACCATCATGGCGACAAAAATCCCGATGGGCAGAAGACCGGCAGAGAGCAACCGGAGTTTTTCCCCCATCGGGACATCGCGCTCTTCCGGAGGGAGCACCGGTCCGAGCTGCGGTTGGAGTTTGCAGCGGATCGCCACATAGAGAATGAACATGCCCGCCATCATGAGGCCCGGCAGCAATCCAGCGAGCCACAACTGTCCGACCGGTTGGCGCGCAATCATGGCGTAGAGCACAAGCACAACGGAGGGCGGCACGAGAATACCGAGCGACGATCCGGCCTGAATCACACCGGTCACCATCCGTTTGTCATACCCTCGCTTGAGCAATTCTGGCAGGGCGATGGTGGCGCCAATGGCCATACCTGCGACCGACAGGCCGTTCATGGCCGAGATCAGGACCATCAGTCCGATTGTACCGATCGCGAGCCCACCGTGGATCGGCCCCATCCAGACGTGAAACATCTTGTAGAGGTCGTCAGCGATGCGCGATTCCGACAGGATGTAGCCCATGAAGATGAACAGCGGCAGCGTGAGTAGCGGATACCACTTCATCAGCTTCATGGCGGCGGAAAACGGCAGCGACGTTCCACCGACGCCCCACAACGGCAAGGCAAACACGACAGCAACAAAACCGATGGCTCCAAAGATGCGCTGGCCAGTCATCATCATGAGCATCATGCAGGCGAACATGAGAATGGCGATCATCTCGTACGACATCAGACGTCAGCTCCGCGCAGTTTGAGAACGTCCTGGAAGAACGCCGAGATGGCCTGTAAGAGCATCATGAAGATCCCGACACACATGATCATCTTGATCGGGAACATGTATGGGCGCCACGCCGTCGGACTGCGTTCGCCACCGTATCGGAGCGAATATTCGGTGCTGTCGATGGCGCCGTACAGGAGAACACAGAGATAGAAAATCAGAAAGAACACAGTGAACGCATCAAGCCATGCCTTCGTACGGTCAGTGCGTGAGCCGTAGACCAGATCCATGCGGACATGGCTTCCCATTTGCATGGAATATGCCCCACCCAGCATGTAGTAGGCGACGAGCGTGAACTGTGCCATCTCCAGCGTCCAGAGCGATGGGAGAAAAAATGTCTTGGACACCGATGACCAGAGCAGAATGCCCATCATAGCAAACAACAGATACATTGCGATCCGTCCGGCGCGGTAGTTGAATGCGTCGATCCAGCGAACGTATGTGCGCATCGCGCTCAGCATCCGGGTGTTCCCTTCACTGCAGCAGTGCGCGTGATGCCCAATCGCTCCAGCGTTGCGCCGATCATGTCTGCCAGCACCCGGGTCATTTTTGTGAGCTGTGGCGCTGTCGCAACAAGATCGTTCCGGACTTCGATCATGACATTGTGTAACCCCATCGCAAGGGCATGTTTGCGGAGCGTATGGGTTACCCCGTCTGTCGCCGTATAAGGGGCGTTCCGCATGACTTTCAGGTCCGTGACATCAGGCGCGATATCCAGCATCGCATCGGCAAATCGACTGTCTTCATCATGCAGAATGCCGATCTGCACATCACGCACCTGACCGAAATACACCGGTGCGAACGTATGGATGGTGACCAGCACCGTCGGCACGCGTGGATCAGGTCGCTCCCGCAGCGTCTGTGCCACCGCATCGTGAAACGGCGTGTAAATCTTCGCAATGCGTTCGGAGCGTTCCGCCGACGTCAGTGTCGCGTTCCCGGGAATGTCGTGGATTTCGCTGGTGGCGCGCATGGCATCGGGCGACTCCGGTGGCCGGTTCAGATCATACACCAGCCGTGATACCATGGCCGCGACAAGCGGCGCGTCGAAAATGTCAGAAAGGCGCATCGCAAGGTCCAGTGCGCCCGGATCCCATCCGGCATGGCTTTGCAGCACGTCGTCGGTTGCAAGTTTACGGGCAAGGTTGGAGGGGACAAAATTGCTTGCATGCTCGCAAACCAAAACAATCTGGCTTTGTCCGGACGCGTTCAGCACCTCGAAGGGCATGCCTTCCGCCAGGTTGTCACTTTGGCTTGTCACAGACCGGTCCAAAACGTACCCTCCACTGTGCAAGTTTGAACAGGGGTGCGCCACCTGTCAACATCTAAACAAATCGTAGTGATTGGCGAACAGGTAAGACGACGCGTGACAGACAACTCCACAATCTACGAGCGGCTGCAGACGTGCCTCGACGACTTGACCCGAGCCGAGCGGCAATTGGCGAATGCCCTTCTCGACAACTGGCCCGTCTCGGGATTGTCGAGCATCACAACCGTCGCCAAGAGTGCAGGAGTTTCAACACCAACCGTCGCACGCATGGCGCAAAAACTGGGGTTCCGTGGATTCACGGATTTTCAAGCCGCGCTGCGGACCGAGCTTGAAGCGCAGATTTCAAACCCGATTACAAAGCACGCGCAATGGTCTGCGAATGTGCCGGATACCCATATCGTCAACCGGTTTGCTGATGCGATCCTGCAGAACCTGCAAAGCACGTTGTCGGCGATTGATCCCGATACCTTCGACGCGGTGTGCGGCAAGCTCGCCGATTTTGATCGCAAGGTGTTTGTTGCGGGAGGGCGCATCACGCACACTCTGGCGGAATACCTTTTTCTCCACCTGCAGATGGTGCGTCCGGGCGTCACGCTGATCCCATCAAGTGATGGCGCTTGGCCCCATTACGTGATGGACATGTCGGACGGCGATGTGCTCGTGCTGTTTGATGTCCGGCGCTATCAGAACGACTTGCTGAAACTCGCAGAATTTGTTTCCGGCCGCGACGTTGAAGTGGTGCTTCTGACAGACCAGTGGGGATCGCCGGTCAGCAAGCATGCGGCATATAAATTCAACTCGCGCATCGAAGTGCCGTCGGCCTGGGACTCGAACGTGACCATCCTGTCGCTCGCCGAAACCATGATCGCAGAAGTGCAAACCCGCACATGGAACACGACTGAAGCACGGATGCAGGATCTCGAAACGCTGTTTGATGCAACAAAGCTGTTCCGAAAATTTCAGTAGCGGGCGGCAAAGTCTCACGTGAGACTTTTTAACTGCGAGTTGTTCGGCTGATGTTCTTCTCGGTTAATTCGTATGGTATTGTTTTATAAGGGTTTTTGTGGTGCCGGCAGAGAGACTCGAACTCCCGACCCTCTGATTACAAATCAGATGCTCTACCAACTGAGCTATACCGGCATGCTGGGTTCAACCGCAGCGAGACTGTCCATACAGGCACTGCGTTACGAAACCGTTGCTGCTTCTAGTGTGCGTTGCGCGCGTGCGCAAGAACGGTTCGATAAAACCCGGGCATAATTCAACGCAACGTTCCAAAGCCCCTTAGGCCACCGCCCGTGACAGGGCGCACT
>CALHAX010000002.1 GCA_937931785.1 uncultured Hyphomicrobiaceae bacterium
TGGGGCAAGTCCAATCACTATCGCGTGGAGGATATTCTGGGGCGGCATATTGTGGAAACCGGTGTGGCAAGCGGTTTGTCGCGAGAGGCGGTCCAGGCGACCATCGAAAACCTGCAGACATCAAGCGATGACGTGTTGCAACGTCTGTCCAAAACCCTGCCATCAGGATTTCCAGAAGGTCTCATGGAGTCCGTGGCAACCGCCCTGCGCAAGCGATTGAAGCGGCTGGAATGAGGACGCGGCGCACTGAGTTCCATCTCCCCTCACCACAATGCGTATTTGGGTAACAACAAGAAATGCGTTGAAACATCCCCCGAAACACTCTGGCCGAACCCGATGATACTGTTGTGGATCGCGGTCTGCGCCGCGATGACGGAAGTAGAGAGGGTCGCGTTCTAACGCCCCACCACCGTCATGCCGCCGAAGAGCGGTATCCACAGCACCCTACAACACGCGCAATATCAGGTATGATCAACGCCCGCACCGCGCACCACACCAACCTCAAGCTTGGCGAAACCTGTCGTGGATCGCGGCCTGCGCCGCGATGACGAAAGAGGAGGCGCAAACGCCCTCGTCCCCCACCACCGTCATGCCGCCGAAGGGCGGTATCCACGGCTGTTAAAACTCAATGCCAGCTATCGTTCTGCGAGTTCTATCGCATGCGGCAACTCTTCAATTTCCGAAGTATCGAAGTTGTAAAGATTGCGCCATTCCCGGTTCGTTTCGTGAACCAGCCTCACCTTCCACGCGCGCTGCCAGTTCTTGAGCTGTTTTTCTCGTACGATAGCCTCATCCATGGTTGCGTGCCATTCGTAATACACGAGCTGTGTTACGTTGTATTTCGCCGTGAACCCCTCGAACAGATGTTGGACATGTTGCGACATGCGCTGCCACAGATCACTTGTTACGCCGACATACAGGATGCCGTCACGTTTGCTCGCGAGGATATAGACGCAGGGTCGTTTCATGGCGGAAACATGATGCCTACGGGGATGCGGCACATCTGGGTAATGACCGGGGGATGCGTTGAAACATTCCCAGAAACACTCTGAATGAATCCAATGACACCCGTCGTGGATCGCGGCCTGCGCCGCGATGACGAAAGAGGAGGCGCAAACACCCTCGTCCCCCACCACCGTCATGCCGCCGAAGGGCGGTATCTACGGCAACTCCATTCAGACGTCAATTGATCGGTTCGGTTGTAAGTCTGTGAACGGATTTTACCATGCGTAAATACATCGAACCGATAAATGGTTAGGTCGTCGCGTGTGCGAGGATAACGTTGCGTATTGTTGGGTTCGAACTCGTCATTTGTTGTAGGCATGGAGGATGATAGCTCTACCGATTATCATGAATTGTGCGGTAAAAAGCACGAGCATCAAGAGCGGCCACGTCGTGTGAAACGTCCCATGTGGGTAGGCGTTAAATGCCGGTTCACTCTTGAGAACGGCGCATAAATGCCAACCATCACACCCGAGTAGCGGACTTACCAGCAATCTGTGTCAGTATAAACCCGAAGGTTAGTCCTATGACATTATAGAGTATTGTCACGGCAAACGCGTCGTCACTCCCCTGCGTACACGTCGTGATAGGCAACAAAGCGAAGAAGCCGGGCCCAACCAGAGCAGCGAGAGGCCAATCGCAGCAGCCATCATTCGTAGCAACGTGCTCCCCACCCTAAACCAACCGGCTCTGCTTCACCGCCGCCGCCACAAAACTTGCAAACAGCGGATGCGGCTCGAAAGGGCGGCTCTTCAATTCCGGATGATATTGCACACCGATGTACCACGGGTGCTCGGGGATCTCGGCGATCTCGGGCAGCAAGCCGTCAGGTGAGGTGCCGGAAATCTGCATACCGGTGGCTTCGATCTGGTCGCGGAAGTGCATGTTGACTTCGTAGCGGTGGCGGTGGCGTTCGGAGATCTGCGTGTCGCCATAAATCTCCGCGACACGACTGCCGGGGGTCAGCGCTGCTGTGTACGCGCCAAGACGCATGGTGCCGCCGAGGTCACCGCTTGCCTCGCGTTGCTCCAGTTCATTGCCCTTCATCCATTCGGTCATGATCCCGACCACGGGATTATCGACCTCGCCAAATTCGGATGACGACGCGTCGGGCATGCCGCCGAGATTACGGGCGGCTTCCAGCACGGCCATCTGCATGCCGAAGCAGATGCCGAAATACGGAATGTTGTGCGTGCGGGCGAACTCGGCTGCCTTGATCTTGCCCTCCGCGCCGCGCTCACCGAACCCACCGGGCACCAGAATGCCGTGCACGTGATCGAGATACGGTGCGGGATCTTCTTTCTCGAAAACCTCGCTCTCGATCCACTCGATGTTGACCTTCACCTTGTTGGCGATGCCGCCGTGAACCAGTGCCTCGTTGAGCGACTTGTAAGCATCCAGAAGCCCGGTGTATTTACCGGCGACGGCAATCGTCACCTCGCCTTCCGGGTTGTTCACGCGGCGGGAAATACGCTCCCATTGTTCGAGGTTCGGGTTCGGCGCATCGTCGATCCCGAAGGCCGCCAGGACTTCCGCGTCCAGGCCTTCCTCATGATAGGCGATCGGCACGTCGTAAATGCTCTTCACATCCAGCGCCTGAATCACAGCCGATGGCCGGACGTTACAGAACAGCGCAATTTTGCGCCGTTCGTCTGCCGGCACTTCCCGGTCGCAACGGCACAGCAGAATGTCGGGTTGTATGCCAATCGATCGCAGCTCTTTGACGGAGTGCTGCGTCGGTTTGGTTTTCAACTCGCCCGCCGCCGGAATCCACGGGATCAACGTCAGGTGCATGAAGAGCGCATCGCCGCGCGGCAGATCGTTGCCAAGCTGGCGGATGGCTTCAAAGAACGGCAGACCCTCGATATCGCCGACCGTGCCGCCAATTTCGCAGAGCACAAAATCGACGCCCTCGTTCCCTTCCAGCACAAAATCCTTGATCGCATTCGTGACGTGCGGAATGACCTGCACCGTCGCGCCGAGATAATCCCCACGGCGTTCCTTTTCCAGAATTGTCTGATAGAGGCGTCCGGTGGTGATGTTGTCCGCCTGCGTCGCAGGCGTGCCCGTGAACCGCTCGTAATGGCCGAGATCAAGATCCGTCTCCGCCCCGTCGTCGGTTACGAACACCTCGCCGTGCTGATAGGGGCTCATCGTCCCCGGATCGACGTTCAAATACGGGTCGAGCTTGCGCAAACGGACCGTATAACCACGTGCCTGCAACAGCGCTCCGAGAGCCGCTGAAGCCAGACCTTTGCCGAGCGAGGAAACCACGCCGCCAGTAATGAAGATGTACCGCGCCATGGGAGTGAACGGTTACACGGGTCCGCCCGCGATTCGAAGCGGAATCTTCGTCCGTCCACTGTGGATGGCGTGTGAATTCGGTAACCATGTCGATTAACGGGATTTGAGCGCATTTGTGATCTCATCACGAGCGTATCGAGCGACGAGTGGTTGATGTCATGCGTATGTTACGGGTTGTATTGGCGATCGCATTGGCCCCATTAGCCACCGCGGTGTTATCGGTCAGTGCGACCGCTGAAGTATTCTTCAAGGAAACACAATCCCGATACGATCTGGAGACCGGTTTGCGGACCAAACGCGACCTGTGGAGATCGGTGGGGAAACGCGGACCACGGCACGGCGACGGACGTGCCATCGGCACCGCACTTGGCAAACCACGCCTCAACTACAGATTCACGCAAAAAGGAGATCGGTGTTCGATCTCCGAAATCCAGATGCGGATGCATGTCGAGCTTCGCCTGCCGCGTTTTCCAAGCATCCATTCCGCAGACCCTGTGTTGAAGGCCTACTATCGCTGCATCAAGAAAACCGTTGTGGTTCATGAACGCGAGCATTCACGGATCTGGTACGAGACGGCCCGAAAAGCCGATCGTGCACTGAAATCTGCCTTGCGCGATGTTCCATGCGGCACCTTCAAGCAGCACGCGAGCAAGGTGTTTCGCCGAACCATTGCCCAGGGACAGAAACGGCAAACGGCCTTTGATACGGCTGACTATGCCCGCAAACGCTATCAGCGGTGCCACGCGATCACGGAAGAAAACCTGCGTGACTCAATCCGCTTCACGACGCAAATGCAGCCGTGGGTGCCGCCACTGGGACGAAACGCACCACAGTGGACACGTCCAGCCGTAGAGCGAACCCCAAGCGTTCAAACCCGTGCACACGAGCCGAAGCAAAGCCAGGTGCGCAAATCCAGAGCTCCGATTGTTGGATACCGTCCGCCTGGGGATGCCCCCTCGTCCGGCTTGTTTGACGCATCCACGCTGCTCGGAATAGCCGCGCTTCTTGTCGGAATGATCGGAACTTTTGCCTGGTTGGCGCTCCGGCGCCCGCAAGGTACGATCGCAGCATATTCTGCTGACGATCATAAAGGGTCCTGGGCAGACAACATTGTACTGCCGGATAAATCCGGACACAGACCTCAGAACACCACCTCAGACGCTGTTCCTCCCACTTCCGACACACGCGCCAAACCAACGTTTGGCAAGCGACGGAGCTAGATTGGTCAACCTACTCCGAAGGAGGAGTCGGCGCCGTTGGTGCGCCAGGAGGAGTAATCTTGTCGAGAATTCCGCCACTTGTCGGACCAGACGGTAGCGTGGTTCCGCCAGACGCAGGGGCACCGCGGTCAATACGATCGAGAATGCTTCCGCCACCCCCACTCGGCTGGCCCGCGAGTATGGTCAATGCGATACTCGTCAGGAAGAAGACCCCCGCAAGAATCGACGTCAGGCGTGTCAGCATGCTCGCCGGTCCGCGTCCCGCCATCATGCCGCCGCCGCCGCCGCCGCCAATGCCAAGCGCACCGCCCTCGGAGCGCTGCAACAGAACGACGGCAATAAGCGCCAGGCACACCATCAGGTGAATAACGAGAACGATGGTCGTCATGAAACCTCTTCGCACCCGGTGACCGGGTCTTTGCGTAAATCAATGCGGGATTGCCGCTCGCATACACCAATGTGGGGCCTTTGACCAGAACCGCAATGGTAATGCTGCAACGAACGCTACTGAAGGGTGCTACGCAGGTTGATGGGAACCGGCGGTTTACGCACCGGAAGGGGGAAGGTCAGACGTTCATAGAACGGTTTGGGATCGGGCATGTTGACGTTGAAATCCATCCCGTCCTCCACAAGTCGCGGGATCGAACCACAACGGAACAAAACCTGTTCGATTGTCACAACATAGCGTTTGATGCGTGCGATGCGATCCGCGGCGAGCGTATCGGCAGCCCACTTCGGACCACGCTGCATATCCGAGAGTACACCCAGGCTGATCAGGGCATCGCGGGTATCTCGTAAGTCACGACACGTGGCTCGGTCCAGATCTCCAGCTTGTACGAAACTCGCCCAGACAAGGTTGCTGGCCGTACAAACGGCCATCAACGCCAGCACACCCCGTTTTCGAAATACAAGAGGCCTCGTGGATCGATCTGTAGGCCGCATGGCATGCCTTTGCTTCGGGTCCGATAGACCAGCAGGAGAGATTCAGGTGTATGCGGCGATGATGCCGAGAAAATCGTCGGCTTTGAGGCTGGCCCCTCCAACAAGCGCTCCGTTGACGTTTGGCACGGCCATCAGTTCAGACGCGTTTGAGGGTTTGACCGACCCCCCGTAAAGAATACGGACCTTGCGCCCCTCCCCGGCAGGCAGCATGGCTTCGAGCTGCGTGCGAATGGCAGCGTGAACCTCAGCCACATCGTCTGTCGTTGGCGTCAATCCGGTTCCAATCGCCCAGACTGGCTCGTACGCAAGCACAACATTTGCGGCTGTTGCGGCATCCGGTATGGAACCTGTGAGCTGGTTGGCAATCACCTCCAGAGTTTCCCCTGCCTTGCGCTGCGTGTCGGTTTCGCCAACGCAAATGATGGCCGTGAGGCCCGCGCGCCAGACAGCTTGCGCTTTCGCGTTCACCATATCGTTCGTCTCACCATGATCGGCACGACGCTCGGAATGGCCGACAATGACTGCGCTTGCCCCGGCGTCTGACAGCATCTCTGGCGCAATGTCACCGGTGTGCGCGCCCGACTCGTTCGCGTGGCAATCCTGCGCACCGATCTGAACGGAACTGCCATTACATTGATGCGCGGCGGATGAAATGAGCGTGAATGGTGGGCAGATCATCACGTCAGTGTTGGCCCCGGAAGCGCCGCCCAGCGCGTTCGTCAGCTTTTTCAGTTCACCAAGTGCCGGTTTCAGACCGTTCATTTTCCAGTTGCCCGCGACGAGCGGTTGAATTTCAGCCATGTTTGCCCCATTCATCTCGCCAAGGATGCCGTTTTTGCACTGCAAATGGCTGTCCCGGTTGTGTGTCCGGGATGATTTGCAGACTCTTGCGGCTGGATCAACGCCCGTGCGTGTCACGACCCATTCTTTTCCGGAAGTGTGTCGGTTTTGATGTGACGGGTTGCTCTATCCTTTCCGGCACAATCGGTCAGGATAGAACCACAGGTGGAGAAATTGAAATGCTGACAGCGCTCAGAGAAGGCACCAAGTCCTGGGTTGCCGCGATTTTCATTTTCGTAATTGCGGCAAGTTTTGCGGTCTGGGGCATTGGCGACTGGATTGGCGGGGCCTTGCAAGCCGACGTGGCAACAATCGGCAACAAGAAAGTAAGCCAGGCGGACTTCCGTCGCGTTTACGATCGCGAGATCCAGAACATGCAACGCCAGTATGGTCGGGTGATCCAGCGCGAACAGGCACGCCTGCTGGGTGTCGACCAACGTGTGCTGTCGACACTTCTTGGAACGGCTGCACTGGAATTGCATGGCGACGAGCTGAAGCTCGGGATCACCGAAGATGCCATTGCCGAACGGATCAAACGCGACCCTGCCTTCCAGGGTGTGGGCACCAATGAGTTCGATCCTGAACGCTTGCGCCAGACATTGCAGTTTTCCGGGATCACCGAGGGCGCCTTCGTCGACCAGCAACGCCAAGGCTTGCTGCGCGAGCAGTTGACCCAGACCATCGGGACCGACATCACCGTTCCGAAGACGTTGCTTACAGCACTCAACACCTACCAGAACGAAGTGCGTGCCGTGGATTACGTGATTGTAACGCCAGAGCAGGCGGGAAAAATTGCAGAACCAACCAGCACGCAACTTGAAACATATTACAAGGACAACGAGCGTCAGTTCACGGCACCGGAATACCGCAAGATCGCGGCTATCGTATTGAAGCCGGAAAGCTTCCGTGAAGGCATCAGTGTCACGGATGACGACATCAAGGAGAGCTACTCAGCCCGCGATCGCGAGTTCAACACCCCTGAGAAACGGACTGTCGAGCAGATTACGTTCGCGGATGAAGCCGCCGCCAAGAAAGCGCATGACGAACTGAAAGCGGGCAAGACATTCGACAAGCTGGCCGACGAACAGGGTCGCGAAGACCGGTTCATCAGCTACGGTTCTGTGGCAGCTTCCGGCGGTATTTTTGATGCGGAGATTTCAAAAGCAGCCTTTGCCCTCAAGGAACCGGGGTTCACCGAGCCTGTCAAAGGCGCGCTCTCGACAGCAATCGTAAGGGTCACCAAGATCGAACCTGCGAACACCAAGACACTGGAGAGCGTAAAGGAACAAGTCCGTACAGATCTGATCAACGAACGCGCCATCACGAAAGTTGCAGACCTGTTCGACAAGATTGAAGATGATCGCGCCAAGGGCCTGTCACTTGAGGATATCAGCTCAAAGCGCGACGTGGATCTGATCCAGGTGCCCGCAATGGATGCTGAGGGCAAGGCACCAGACGGAACGGTGATCGCATCGCTTCCTGCGAATGCAATTTTCCGCCGCAACGTTTTTGCAGCTGAGGTCGACCTTCAGGCCGATGCCGTTGAACTGGGACAGGAAAGCTTCGCATTCTTAGAGGTTCTCGAACTCACCGCAGAAAAAGTCCGTCCCTTCAAGGATGTGGCGGAAGACGTTAAAACCGCGTGGAACACTGCCGAAACGCGACGCGCCGTTGCAACCTACGCAACCAAACTTGTCGAAAAAATCGATGCTGGAACGACCTTCGCAGATGTTGCGAAAGAAGCATCGCTCGAAGTCAAAACGGCCGACGACCTCAAACGCGCATCGCGAACAGATGATTTGCCGTCGGCTGCCGTTGGTCGTATTTTCACCCTTGGACAAGGCAAAGCGGCATCCGCCGAACTTCTCGGTGGCACGCAACGGACGGTGTTCGCGCTGAAGAAGATTACGCAACCTGATGCACCGACGGACGAACAGGCCACCGCGATTACGAACGGTGTCAGTTCCCAGTTGGGAACCGAGATGGTGACACAGTATCTGCTGGACCTGCAGTCCCGCTACGCGGTTGAAATCAATCAAGAAGCAATTGCGGCTGCCACGGATCCTGCTGGTCCCGCTGGCGGTCGCGGATCGTTCTGATTTCTCACAACTTCTGACCATGCCGATACGTTCACGATCGGCCATAAACCTTGAAGGCAATCACGGACGTGGCGTTTCCAATTGATCCGCGCAGGGACGCGTTCGCTGCAACTTACGAAGCTGACACGCCACAAGTTGTATGGACGCGTCTTGTTGCGGACCTTGAAACCCCCGTCTCTGCGATGCTCAAGCTGGCCCCGGGTCGGGCGAACAGCTTTTTGCTCGAGTCCGTGGAAGGCGGTGCAGTTCGAGGACGGTATTCAATCATCGGTTTCGATCCGGATATCATCTGGCGCGCATATGGTGACCAGCCAGAGATCAACCGTTCACCAGACAAATCACCCAATACGTTCCGTAAGCTGAAAACGGGCACGTTTGCTGGACTGCGCAAGCTACTGGCTGAATCACGGATCGACTTGCCAGAGCATCTGCCACCCATGGCCGCTGGCGTGTTCGGTTACATGGGTTACGATACAGTCCGGCTTATCGAGCGCTTGCCGACCGAGAAACCTGATCCGCTTGATGTTCCCGACAGCATTTTTATCCGCCCCACACTAATGGTGATTTTTGATGCGGTGAAGGACGAGATGACGGTTGTGACAACCGTCTATCCGAAGAAATCGGTCTCGGCGGACGCCGCATATGAAGCTGCAAGCGAACGTCTTACACGTGCAGTCGCCGCGCTTGAAGGGCCCCTCGAACAGGTGCCTGATACATCAAGCAAGAAGCCAAAAGCGCCACGGATCTCATCCAACACTGCAAAGCAGCAGTATCAGGGTATGGTGCAGCGGGCGAAAGAATATATACGGGCCGGAGACATCTTCCAGGTTGTCCTGAGCCAACGGTTTTCTACACCGTTCACGCTCCCCTCTTTTGCGCTCTACCGTGCATTACGCCGCACAAACCCGTCGCCCTTCCTGTTCCATCTCGACTTTGGGACCTTCTCCATCGTCGGCTCAAGTCCGGAAATTCTGGTGCGCGTACGCGATGGCGAAGTGACCATCCGCCCGATCGCCGGAACCCGGCCACGAGGCGCAACACCACAGGAAGATGCGGCTTTGGCGGAGGAACTCCTCTCGGACGAGAAAGAACTGGCCGAACACCTCATGCTGCTCGATCTTGGCCGCAACGATGTCGGGCGTGTCTCTGAACTCGGAACCGTGAAACTCACGGATAGCTTCTTTCTCGAGTATTACAGTCAGGTCATGCACATCGTCTCCAATGTCACAGGGCGACTTGCAAAGAAGCTGGACAGTATCGACGGCCTGATGGGCGGGTTTCCCGCTGGCACCGTTTCAGGCGCGCCCAAGGTGCGTGCAATGGAAATTATCGACGAACTTGAGCTCGAAAAGCGTGGTCCTTACGCTGGGTGTGTCGGGTATTTCGCCGCCGACGGTCAAATGGATACGTGCATTGTGCTGCGTACTGCGGTGGTCAAGGATGGCGTGATGCATATACAGGCGGGTGCCGGTGTCGTCGCGGACTCCGTTCCCGTGAAGGAACACGAAGAGTGCGTGAACAAGGCCAAGGCATTGTTCAAGGCAGCTGAGGAAGCGGTGCGTTTTGCAACCCGTGGACGAACCGGTATCTGAGTCTGGACACTTGCACATAACTGTCATGTAAACGCGTTAGCGTATAAGTGGTGCCCCACGTTCCGAATTGCACCTCCCCGTGACCTTTCAGAAACGACAGCCAAGTCCTTCATGCGAGAACTTCTCCTATTTCGGCACGCCAAATCCAGTTGGTCCAGTTCTGCAAAGACAGATCATGCACGACCGCTTGCACCGCGTGGGATCAAGGCGGCACTGCGGATGGGACATTGGCTCTCAAGCGAAGACAAGACGCCGGATCGGATTTTATGTTCGACAGCAAAGCGGGCACGCCAGACATTGAAACTCGCGTCTGAGCTCTGGCCGAACCAACCCACAACGCGCTTCATCAAGGATCTCTATCTTTCTTCTGCGGACGAGTTGATTACACAGATTGCGACGCAGGGAAAAAACGCAAACCGGTTGATGGTCGTGGGCCACAACCCGGACCTGCAAGATCTGACACTTGAACTCGTCAATCGCAAAGCGCGTGAAACACGCGAAATCATCGGAAAATATCCAACTGGAGCAATTGCAGTCCTCACATGCGATATCGAGAACTGGAGTGATCTTGCCAGGAATTGCGCTCGACTGAACACCTTCATACGCCCGCGTGCGCTCGGTTGAACCCGCAATTCAATCACGGGGCCATGCCGTGATCGCTTGACCCGTTTCACGCCACTGCTACAACCGCAGGCATGCTGACACTCATCGATAATTACGACAGCTTCACCTACAATCTCGTCCATTTCCTTGGGGAACTGGGCGCCAAATGTCGTGTTTATCGTAACGACGAGATCAGCGTGACCAAGGTGCTCGCGGAAAAACCCAAGGCCCTCGTGATTTCTCCAGGTCCATGCACACCGGATGATGCAGGAATTTGCCTGGACCTCATCCGCAAGGCAAAGGGCAAGGTGCCGATCTTCGGGGTTTGTCTCGGCTATCAATCCATTGGACAAGCCTATGGCGGCAAGGTTGTTCCGGCCCCCACATTGATGCACGGAAAGCTGTCAAACATAACGCACACGAATAGCGGGGTTTTCTCAGGACTACCCGATGTACTGCGTGTCACACGCTATCACTCGTTGATGCTGGAGAACGCAAGCCTGCCTGATTGCCTCCGTCCAACCGCGCATACACAGGACGGTTTGCTGATGGCCGTCGCGCACAGTACGCACCCTGTTCACGGTGTACTTTTCCATCCGGAGAGCATTGCCTCGGATGGCGGTCACGCCCTGCTTGCCAATTTCCTCGATATTGCAGGAATTCGGCGCCACGCGACGGTGCCACAAATCGAACGTCCGGCCATGATCGCATGACGGGGTGCCGACGTAAGCTCAACGACACATCGCTTCGTGAGATCATTAATCTCGCACGACACATCTCAACCATGGACTTATCATGACCGATACGCAGGATCCCGATGCCTTGAAGCCGTTCATTGCGCGCGCCATCGAAGCTGCGCTGACGCAAAGTGAAGCCGAAGGCGCCTTCGACGTGATCATGTCTGGCAAGGCCACGCCGTCCCAAATCGGTGGTTTCCTCATGATCCTGCGGTTGCGGGGCGAATCCATCGAGGAAATATCCGGTGCAGCAAAGATCATGCGGGCCAAGGCCACAACCGTTTCTGCGCCTGCCGACGCGATGGACATTGTTGGGACCGGTGGCGACGGAATGAAGACGCTCAACATTTCGACAACGGCAGCACTGGTTGTAGCGGGCGCGGGCGTACCAATCGCCAAGCACGGCAACAAGGCACAGTCGTCCCAATCCGGTGCATCGGATGCGCTGGCGGCACTGGGGGTCAACCTTACAGCACCTGTGCCGGTGATCGAACGGGCAATGCGCGAAGCTGGCATCGGTTACATGAATGCCCCCAACCACCATGCGGCTATGCGGTTTGTCATGCCGGCGCGTGTGGAGCTCGCAACGCGAACAATTTTCAACATTCTTGGGCCGTTGACCAATCCCGCTGGTGTGAAGCGTCAACTCACCGGTACCTTCACCAAGGCATTGATCCGTCCAATGGCGGAAACACTGAAATCATTAGGATCCGAAAAAGCCTGGCTCGTGCACGGAGCTGATGGAACCGACGAGGTTTCGATCTGCGGTCCCACCTATGTGGCAGCACTGGAGAATGGTGAAGTTCGCGAAATGACCATCGTCCCGGCAGATGCCGGTTTGCCAGACCACCCGTTTGGGCGCATCCTCGGTGGAACGCCGGAAGAAAACGTCATCCGACTTCGCGCCGTCCTGGTTGGTGATACGTCGGAGAAAAATGCGGCGTATCGTGATGCGGTGTTGCTGAACAGTGCCGCCGCCTTGTTGATCGCCGATCGTGTCGCCAACCTCAAGGATGGCGTCGCAATGGCACGTTCAGCCATAGACAACGGCGGCGCCATTCAGTCCTTGAACAAGCTGATTGCCATTACCAAGGGAGCGGCCTGATTTGTCTGACGTTCTTACCCGTATCTGCGACTACAAGAGAGACGAAGTCGCCGCAGCCAAGACGGCGCGTCCGGCCCTGGAAGTGGAGGCCCTTGCACGGGCTGCAGATCCCGTTCGCGGCTTTCGTGACAGATTGCTCAACACTCATGCTGTCGGGCACCCGGCGCTGATTGCGGAGGTCAAGAAAGCAAGTCCATCGAAAGGGCTGATCCGGGAAGATTTCGCACCGGGTTCTTTAGCCGAGTCCTATTCGACCGGTGGCGCAGCATGCCTTTCGGTGCTCACGGACACCCCGTCCTTTCAAGGTGCGCCCGAGTTTCTGGTCGAGGCACGCACAGCCGTTTCTCTCCCCGCTCTGCGCAAAGATTTTATGGTCGACATATATCAGGTTGCAGAGGCACGTGCGTGGGGGGCAGATTGTATCCTCGTGATCCTCGCATCGACGGATGATGGCCTTGCTCGCGAGTTGACAGCCGCCGCCCAGGACTGGTCAATGGACGTGATAGCCGAGGTGCACGATGGAGCTGAACTGGATCGTGCACTACTTCTGGATGACGTGATGATCGGAATCAACAACCGCAACCTGCGAACCTTCGAGACCACGCTAGCGACAACTGAAGAGCTGGCACCGAGGGTTCCGGACGATCGCCTTGTCATTGGGGAAAGCGGTATCGCGACACATGCCGATATCCAGCGTTTACAGAACGTCGGTGTGAATACCTTCCTCGTCGGCGAAAGCCTGATGCGCCAAGCCGACGTAACGGCTGCCACACGCGCCCTCCTCGGTCTGGCACCGGTTGCGGCATGAGCGAAAAACGTCTCAGTCATCTGAATGAACGCGGCGAAGCTGAAATGGTGGACGTTGCTGACAAGGCTGTCACCACCCGGATTGCAGTTGCAGAAGGCCGCATTATCATGGCCTCTGAAACCCTGGACATTATCCAGAAGGGGACAGCGAAAAAGGGCGACGTCATTGCAACCGCACGGATCGCCGGAATCATGGCGGCCAAGCGAACACATGATCTGATCCCGCTGTGCCATCCCCTCGCCATCTCGAAAGTGGCTGTCTCCTTCGAGCCGCTAACCGACGCCATTGGCCTGCGCGTCGAAGGGCTTGTTCGGGTCGAAGGCAAGACTGGCGTCGAAATGGAGGCCCTGACTGCTGTGTCCGTGGCATGCCTTACAATCTACGATATGCTCAAAGCTGTCGACAAAGCTATGCACTTTGAAGGTATTCGCCTGCTCGAAAAACAAGGTG
Organism: uncultured Hyphomicrobiaceae bacterium; assembly: GCA_937931785.1. Lineage (GTDB taxonomy): Bacteria > Pseudomonadota > Alphaproteobacteria > Rhizobiales > CALHAX01 > CALHAX01. Next base: position 13,703 of record CALHAX010000002.1, read on the forward strand.
GCCGTTCCGGTCATTTTGTAGCAGATGCGGTCAACTGATGCCGGGCAGAAGCACGTTACTGGGTGTCGATGAAGCGCTTGCGCTCATTCTTGCAGATGTAACACCCGTCGGCACGGAAACAGTAACGTTGGACGACGCGCATCATAGAACGCTTCGCGAAGATGTCATCGCAACGTTGAGCCAGCCCCCCTTTGCGGCCTCATCCATGGATGGGTATGCCGTTTGCGCAAAGGATGTGGTCGCAGCACCCGTTGAATTGAAGGTCACCGGCGAAGCGGCTGCGGGGCATCCATATGACAAACCGCTCAGTGCTGGCGAGGCTGTTCGTATTTTCACAGGCGCCCCACTTCCGGAAAACGCAGATGCGATTGTCATTCAGGAAGATGTCGACCGCGACGGCAACGTTATAAAAATTTCCGATGCAGTTGGCGCAGGAACGTACGTGCGCCCGGCAGGCGGTGATTTCAAAGAAGGTCAGACTCTTCTGGCCGCAGGACGTCAACTCAGCAGCCGCGACCTGATGCTCTCGGCCGCAAACGGTGTGACGGATATTGCAGTTTCCCGCGCGCCGCGTGTCGGCATTCTCGCAACGGGGGATGAGGTGGTCCACCCCGGCGCTGTACGAACCAAAGGGCAAATTTTCTCCTCAGTTCCCGCGGGTCTCACTCCACTCATTCGCGCATTCGGTGGCGCACCCGTCCTGCTTGGCATTGCGCCGGACAATCGCAAAGATCTTGATGCTGCACTCGAACGCGCGTCAGATTGCGATATCGTTGTCACGATTGGTGGAGCGTCTGTGGGTGACCATGATCTTGTTCATGATGCACTCAAGGCGTATGGGGTCGATCTCGCGTTCTGGAAGATCGCGATGCGCCCTGGCAAACCGCTCATGTCCGGCAAACGTCGCGTTGATGAACGGACCCAACATTTCATTGGGCTTCCCGGCAATCCGGTGTCCGGAATGATTTGCGGACGTATCTTCATCGTACCGCTGATCGCGGCAATGCTTGGTCGAACGCATGCACCTCTTACACCGGACACGATGGCCTTCCCCCTTGCCGAACCACTCTCGCAAAATGGTGTCCGCCGTCATTACATGCGCGCGCAGTACGTTGACCGTGACGGAACCCGCATGGTGGCTGCAATGGCAAATCAGGATAGCTCACTCATGAGCTTGTTGGCCGAGGCTGATTGCCTGATTGTGCGACGGCGTGGCGAAAAGGCGGCAGCAATTGGCGACATGGTAGACATTTTGCCACTCGATTTCTGATCCGCAGTGCCCATGCAGCGTCTAGCGTGCGATGCCCCGTCAACCGCTGCGATTGAAAACAGATGCGGACGGCCCGAACCCCCAATGTCCAGGGCCGTCCATGACCCGCGTCGCAGTCCCCCCGGACAGGCGCTCGCTTCGGAGACTCCCGAAGGAATGGAGCAAACGCGCACCGACGCTAAAGTCACGGATCTTGTGACATGTGTTTTTCCATCTTGATAGGTTCGGAAATCCGCAAATTGTTGATGCGACGCGTCAATAATATGGCGGATCATTGTTATTTTCAGCCTCGGCAACCGCTAGAGTGGTTGCTATGGAACACCACGGCTTAACGCCCAGCACACCTGAACGCCTGCCAAAAAGGCAACCAGTCCTAATCCACCGAAACCAAGACCGAGATCTCCGGTAAGGTAGACGATGAGGGAATAGAAAACCGGCCCCGCAAGCCCACCGACAAACACCAAAGCCATAGAGGATGACGTGGCATCTGCGATTCGTTGCGCCCCTGCAACATCGGCCACTGCTGCAAGATAAACCCCATTCCAGGAATAGGCAGCTCCAGCGAAACAGACAGCCAGAAGCGTCAAGGCATGCCAACTCCACGCGGCCGTGACCGTGACGCTGACACAGGCTGCAATAGCCATCGTAACGCCCAGAATGAGCAGCACGGCGGCATTTCCGATGCGATCAGCGAGAACCCCCCAGAACACGCGCATGAACATGCTGACGAAGAGTGCGATACCAAGGATTGTACCGGCATCAACGATACCGAGTTTGGCCCGCCCGACAAGGAACACAACAAAGACGCTGGAAAATGTATACTGCAACGCGGCAAAGCCGAAACACATCAAACCTATGGCCCGCAGCTGTGGATCAGACATCAAAGATGCCATCGCGGAGATCGGACTCTTGCTCCCGGTCCGACGCGCAGCTCCGTTTGCAACCACTTCGGCGATCGGTTTACGCCACGGCTCGATCGCCAAGATGATCGCGATCCCCGCCCCGGCCGTAAACAATAATGCACCTTGCCAACCCAACCAGGTTGCAAGCACCGGCAACGTTACGCCAGCAACGGCACCACCAAGCGGTACACTGATCTGTTTTAGAGAAAAAATCGATGAGCGACGCTCCGGAGGTGACAACGCAAGCAAAACGGGAGAACTGGCCGGGTTCGGTGGTGCGTAACTCAAACCACAGAACAAGGCAGCCACAGCCAACGCTGGCAGGGTTCCAAGCGCAATGCAAGCCACACCAAGAACGCCGCAGAGAGCCGAAAACTGAACCGCGCGAACGGGCCCCACGCGGTCCACAAACATGGCACCAAACAACACTGCAATAGCTGCCACACCGAATGTCGCAGCGGAGAACAATCCTGCGTAGGCGCGATCAATCCCGATATCAGGCGCAGCCAGCGGTGCCAGCACAGGAAAGGCGATCCCCGTCATTACAATGAAAGCATGCGGAGCGATCATGGTCGCAAGAGCAGAACGTATTGTCGCGTGTGGTGTCACGGAGGTTCCGGATAAATGCGGTCATGATTGAGACACGCAGACTTGTGTGCCCTGAACTCATAACGGGCGGCGTGACACCCGTCATTGCCTTTTCTAACCCCCGGCCATAAAACCAGCGCAACATCATACATTGATCCAGGAACTGCCGCATGTTGACCGTTTATGGCCGTGCCAATTCAAGCAACGTCCGCAAAGTCCTATGGACCCTCGATGAGCTCGGTCTGGACTACGAACGGCTCGACTATGGTCGTGGATTCGAACCAACAGATAGCCCTGATTACAGGGCGATCAACCCCGCTGGTCTGGTTCCTGCACTCAAGGACGGGGATACGGTCATTGGCGAGTCAAACGCCATCATCCGTTATCTGTGCCGCAAGACGGACGCCATCCACCTGCTCCCGACGAACCATAGAAAACTTGCATGGATCGAGCAATGGATGGACTGGCAAGCTTCAGAAATGGTGCGCCCGTTCCGTATCTTGTTCATGGGCGGGCACCTCGATATGGCACCATTCAACGCTGCCGCGCACCTGGATATTGCCAACAGCGAGGGAGGTAAGTTCATGGGCATTCTTGACGAACAACTGTCACGAACGAAGGCCTATATAGCAGGCAATACGTTTACCGCAGCGGATCTGGCGGCTGGTGTCTACGTGCACCGCTGGTTCGCACTCGACATGGAACGGCCAGACTTTCCGGCGCTTGCAGCCTACTACGACCGCCTCGCAGAACGCTCCGCGTACATGGTGCATGTCAAGAATGGACTGCCCTGAGCACTTTGATAAAATGCACTGAGAACTAGCGGAAGAACGCGGATGCAGAATAACATTCCAAGAGCCATAAGCACGCATGTCGTGGTGTCGGCGTTGCTCGTCATGGGCTGGAGTTCGTCACTCTCCGCTCAGGGCGTGGAACAGGCTTGCGTCACCTGCACACTACCAGATCGTGTCTACGCATGTGAGGTGCTTCCACCTGAAAACGGAACGATGGCACAATCCGCGCAATTGTTCTGTGCCGGCGAAATGGCAAGAGCACACGGGCATCAAAGTTGCCTTGTCGTGCGCTCATCAGATGGCGCATGCGAGGGTGAGAAAGTCACGCTCGCCTATACCGGGCGAGTGTCAGAACCGAATACGTCAGTTGCACCTGTCGAGCAACCAGCAGTGAAAACGAATCCCGACACCCCACCCAAGACACTGGTTGAGGCCACAGACCGCGCCGTCAAGTCAACTGGCAAGCAGATCAAGAACGCAGGCGATGCCATAACATCAACGGGACAAAAAGTCGGTAACGTCACCGTAAAGACAGGCAAAGTGATCAAGGAAACAGGAGAAAGTATTGGTGAAACTGTCACCAACGCCGCTAAGTCCACCTGGGACTGCGTCGTCTCTCTCTTTCAGTCCTGTTGATCGAAATTCAACGCCCTGATTAGTGACGCTTCAGCCATTCACGCGCCTTGCGCTGCGCTTCAATCACTTCGCGGCGGCTCATGTCCCGCGCCAACTCCATACGATAAAACTTTGCGTCCTCACACCCGCGCAGCACGGCCAGGTTGAACCATTTGTGCGCCGTGATCATGTCCGGTTCAACGTCACGTCCAGCCGAGTACATCAGACCAAGTTCGAATAATGCATCCCCCGACGTTACGGTCGGTACGATGGTTGCCTCTGTGACGTCTTCGAGATTCAAGCGTGCCATTGTCGCTTCCCCTTACTCTTCAAACCGATTGGAAGCATCTCAGCTCGCCAACCCGCTACTCCCATGACGATCCGGTCTCGCCGAACGTCTGTAGCCATCAAGACCGGAGCGGAGAAAAAAAGAGTAAACACAGAGAAATGTGTTTCGTAACGTCAGGTTCACACACATTGCAGGATCATGAACCGCGTGATCGTGCTGGCACGAAATCGATCATACGACATGCAAAGTGATTAAAACTGACGCAATTGCGGAAACGACTTGGTAACCATAAAAATCGATTGAGCATTCTTCGATATGACGAGACGTGCGTGCGCGTCTCATTTTCACAAGCGGATCCTTTTGCTGTGGCCGACATCACACGCTGCCCTGCCGACGTCCTTAAAACATCAATGTCAAACTGGACGAAGGTTGAGCAAACGCTAGTCTGTACCTTCAGATTGTTGCCGTGTTTGGGGGTGTGGCATGCGGTGTTGCGTAGTGTTGTGTGTTTGTCTGCTGCCCTTGGTCGGCTGCGCTGGCGGCGCGGGCGACCACCTTCTGAAATCGCAAGCCATCGAAACACGTTCGACACAAACAACCGAGCAGAGCGTCGCATCACGAACACTTGCAGAATTGGCCGTTCGGCGTGCCTTGAAACAACCACTCCTTCAGCCTGCCTTCTGACAAAATTTCAAACTGCTGTTTTCAGGTACACTTGTTGCGCGTCCGATCCTTTTGGCCTGAGACGTGGCGATACAGGAGCCTCTCCTTCCGAGAAACTGCCCCCAAGGTTGCACACACCCTAACCCGCGCGTTGTCCGAACAGGACGCTTTGTGCTGTCTTGTCTTTTGCAATATCGACTTTTGCACGTTCTTCCGCACCAACACCAACAGCAATCTCGGTTGCCGGACGCGCCGCAATCCGTTCGAACCAGATCTTCAGATTGGGAAATTGCGCAAGATCCTGCCCTTGGCGCTCGTAGGAGCGGACCCACGGAAACGCAGCCATATCGGCAATAGTGTAATCTTCCCCGCCCAGATTGGCTGACACACCAAGACGACGATCCATAACGCCATAGAGACGATTGACCTCATCGGTATAACGTTTAATAGCATAGGGTACTTCTTCTGGAGCGTATTGACGAAAATGATGTGCCTGACCGGCCATCGGCCCAAGTCCACCCATTTGCCAGAAAAGCCATTCGTCAACCGCGATACGGGCACGTGGGTCATCAGGATAAAATTTGCCGGTCTTCCGCCCGAGATATTGAAGGATTGCGCCAGATTCAAACACAGAGATCGGGTTGCCGTCCGGACCGTCCGGGTCGACGATCGCCGGCATTCGATTGTTTGGTGCAATCTCTAGAAAGGACGGTTCGAATTGCTCTCCTGCACCGATATTGACGAACTTCACGTTGTAAGGAAGCTCGCATTCCTCAAGCATCATCGTTATCTTGAAGCCATTCGGAGTAGGCCAGAAATACAGATCGATAGGGGCCATGAGTTTGGGGTCCTTCATGGGTGGCAGTTATGTTCATCCTGTGAGCAGGACGGTCGATCCAGTTGTTTTGCGCGCTTCCAGATCCCGGTGCGCCGTGACAGCATCCTTGAGATCGTAGGTCTGATTGATGTTCAACTTGACAGCACCACTTTCAACCACATGGATAAGATCTCCTGCTGTCTCCAACAAATCAGATCTCTGTGCAATATACGTGAAAAGCGTCGGGCGGGTCATGTAGAGCGACCCTTTGCCCGCAAGAAGCTTCACGTCAAAATCGGTAATCGGGCCTGAGGCCGCACCAAATGTCACAAACAGACCAAACGGTTTCAGGCAATCCAGCGAACCCAGACACGTTGATTGACCGATTGAATCGTAAACGACATCACATCCCTTGCCATCAGTCAGCTCTTTGACGCGCGCAACAAAGTCTTCGGTATTGTAGTTGATCATATGGGTCGCGCCGTAGGCCTTCGCGAGTTCGCACTTTTCATCCGTGCCCGCTGTGCCGATCAATGTCGCACCAATATGTTTGGCCCACTGACAGGCAATCAATCCAACGCCCCCGGCTGCGGCGTGAAACAACATTGTCGTGTCGGGTTTCACATCGAATGTTTTACGGAACAGGTAGCGTACGGTCATGCCTTGCAGCATCATCGCTGCTGCCGTCTGATCTGGGATGGTATCAGGAATTTTCACGATACGGTCTGCTGCAATCAATCGATCTTCAGCATAAGAACCAACGGGGCCCGCATAGGCGACACGATCACCAGATTTGAGATCATCGACGCCTGCGCCTACGGCCAGAATTTCACCTGCACCTTCCATGCCCGGCGTGAACGGAAGCGCCGGTTGCGGGTACGCTCCCGTGCGAACGTAGACGTCAATATAGTTGAGCCCCACAGCCGTTTGTTTCAGAAGCACTTCACCCGGTCCCGGCGCTGCGACAACAACTTCTTCCCACTTCATGACCTCAGGGCCGCCATATTCGTGGATGCGTATCGCGTGGGTCATGAAACCGTTCCTGTGGATGGTATGCAATAAGACTGGCACCGTATGCCTCGAGCACCGTATCGAGTCGCGTGGCAAGGCTCAAGAAATCGACGCACTTTGCGACTATACGTTTTCACGATTGGACTTGGCTAACATGAAACAGCGGCGGGACAGATGAGCAAGGGCCTGGGGTGGATGCGCGCATCTGGTGCGCTGAACGGCATGCTGGCCGTAGGGGTCGCCGCGATTGCCGTTTGCGGCTGTGCGACTGGCAACACGAGTTCCGTCGCAACCTGTCTCGATGACAGCTCGTCTTGTATCTCCAAACGAAAATCGACACTGAGCAGCATGCTTGCTGACCCCAAAAGGCAGTGGGTTGCACAAAAACCATCCCCTAAAGTCTACGCAACGGGTGTCCGGTTGTTCGCATGGCGCAGGACACAGAAGGATCTGACCTGTAGCGAGCTACGCGCGGGTATTTCCGAAACAGGAGCGGCGCGCGCGACTTTATCCGGTGGCGGTTTGGCTGGTGCGTCGAAAACACGTATCGGACAGATCATCGCCATGAGTGACGATCTAAATACGGAATTGAAGCGCACAGCGCGCGGCAAACGCTGCCCAAAAGCCTGACGGTTATCGTTTTCGATCAGGCAGCCGAATGTCTACAACGAGTGGTCGGTGATCTGACCCGACCGCCGGTCCAAGCCGAACGCGTTCAAACGTTATTCCCTGCGACGCAAATACATGATCGATCGCCAACTGCGGAAGTCCGCTCGGGGCTGCAGGCCAGCTTGGTAGGAAGCGGTCCATATGCATGAGGCCTGAACGGTTTCGAAACGTGCGCCAGTTCGACGACCAGCCCGTCAGATTGAAATCTCCGGCAACGACGACCGGTCCCAGAATATTCGCCTCTCGTGCAAGCCCGGCGATCTGCTGCACTTCGCGATAATTCCCGAGATAGCTGTCTATCGGGCGCATGAGATGTACACCAATGATCTGCAACCCGCCCAATTCAGGCCCAAGCGTCGCCAGAACGGTTGGCGGTCCAGTTCGCAAATGGCGCGACAGAAACGATGTGTTCTTCAGCGGATACCGCGAGAGCAACTGCATTCCACAATAGATGACCTGAGAACACCCTGTCTGGTATGGGTAGCTCGTGGCCAACCGCCGCAGAACACGTCTCTTTTCCGGACCAAATTCCGCGAGCACGACGACATCCGCCTTGACCTGCTCAAGAAATGTAACCGTGGCATCAAGATCCTGATTTGAATGCCATGTATTCAAACTGACGATCCGTAGTGTTCCTTGCGCCGGTCGGGTCGTCGCATCGTCCACACCCAATGTGGAAAAGATCGCGATCACTGATGGCAACGCGATCGTTGCAACAGCAATTGCGGGCAAAGCCAGAACAGCCCGTATCGGCCACCCGCACCAGACTAGAAAAATCGCAAGAATGCCGCCAAATACGGCACCCGCAGCATGTAAACCAAGATGGGCGGCAATATCGAACACAGGCCAGATCGGACCAAGCATCGCAAGTCCGAGAACGCCCAGACCGGCAAGTAATGAGAGCGCACCAAGACCAACTGTCCCCAGCCCCAAAGCCCCGGCTTGCTCGTACCACGGCGTGCCTGCTACCACCGTCGAACCGGATGTGCCGGTTTTCAGTTTCATGCGTAACGTCGTCCTTGCGATGGGTTTCAGGCAGTAGCCTGAACCCTGTTGGTACGGCAAACTCAACGTCACATAGCACCGTGACGTTTTCTTATCATGAACCGGTTGAAGGCGCGCCAATGGTCCAGCTTCCGCAAAATTCCATCCCAGGCTCTGTATCCGGTGCGGCCATGCCCGGCGCCCTGCCACGCGCCAAAACGGATTGGGCCCGCCTTGCCGTGGATGCGGCCAAGGGTGGCGATTACCAGACGGCCATCAACCTGTTCGTAACCGCCATATCTCATGATCAGCGCAACGCCGGGCTGCGGTACAACCTTGCTATCGTGCTGGAGCGCAACGGCGAGACCGATGATGCCGCTGTGTCATTGACGGACGCCTTACGCCTGAAACCTGGTATGCCGGAAGCTGCAGAACGTCTTTCGCGCGTGCTTTCGAAATACGAGATTATGGAACCCGCGCGCCTGGACGCAGCAGGTCTCATGAGCGCACTCGCCGTTCCAGATGTTGACGCCGAGTCCATTGGAAGCATGGCCATTTCAATCCTCAAAATTGGTGGTCCACTCAATGAGGCTCTGCAGAATGGCCAGTGGAGTGGGTGGGACGACACAGCTGACGCACTACTGAAAAGCCGCACAGCCCCTTTGCTACGAGACACGCTTTTTCTCCGCGCCATATCCTGCCACACGAACCAGGATGCAGATGTTGAACATTTGTTGACCGCACTACGACGCACTGTTCTCAATCTCGCGTCTGAACGATTTGCGGACAAGACAGTGTTGGCTTTCGCCATTGCGCTGGCGCGTCAGTGCCTGAACAACGAACACGTTTTCGACCTGACCGATGAAGAACAGGAATCGGCGCTTGGGTTTCGTGGCGCCCTGAAGCTCACCGCAAAGATGGCGCACGACGACATCAAGGCTGCACTGGTATCCTTGATGTATGCCTCGACAAACGAGATCATGGCACACGCCCATGTGGACGGAAAACTACACGGCATGAAACCGAAAGCGCTTCGGGAGTTTCTTCTCCCCCTCATGGCGCGTGAGAAATCCGAAACTGAAATCGCGGAACAGATTCCGCAGGTCGGCGCGCTGAACGGTGCAACCACCAAGAAAGTGGCAGCACAGTATGAGGATCGACCATACCCACGTTGGACAACGTTCTTCGCACCACCGGAAGGCTCGCTGTCCAGGGTGCTCCACAGGTTCATTCCGGAACACAGGCTTGCGTTCATGGCGCAACCGTTCAACGCGCTGATCGCTGGCTGTGGCACTGGACGGCACGCACTTGAGGCTTCCATCGGTTACGGACCAAATGCACGCATAACGGCGATAGATCTCAGCCGTCGCAGTCTGGCTTATGCTGCACGAGAGGCTCACGCCCGGCACATCCGTAACATCACGTTCGCGCAAGCAGATTTGCTTGACGAGACGGCCTGCCCAGGAACGTTCGATATCATCGAGTGCGTTGGTGTGCTGCATCATCTGGAACAACCGCTTGACGGGTTGCGCGCTCTGGAACGCCGCCTCAAACCTGGCGGCATCATGCAAATCGCGCTCTACAGTGCCGTCTCGCGCGAAGAATTGAGCGAGTTGCGACTTGAGCCGCAATTTCCGGGAATCGACTGTAGCGACGATGAAGCGCGCCGCTATCGCGCAAGTTTGCGGGACCGTAGTGCCGAAACAACTGGCGGTGAACTGACAACATCGCTCGATTTCTGGTCAATGAGCGGGTTTCGTGATCTCGTTTTGCATGTCAGCGAGCAGCAATTCACCCTACCCGAAATATCAGCAGCACTCAGCGAACTGGGCTTGGTGTTCCGCGGATTTACACTTCACCCACAGCACATTTCGGAATTCGAGGCCGCACATCCCGGACAGTCGTGGCCTGGCTCGCTCGAAAAATGGTGGGCGTGGGAGCAAGAACATCCAAGATTGTTCGACGGAATGTACAATTTCTGGGTCGAGAAACCCGATCCGAACCAACCAGCACCACTCGCGATCAAGCGATAACAAATCCGTGAACAATAAAAATACGACGTAGACAGCGCATTAAATTCATGATCGGTTAGTCTAGCTTTGCTCACGCAATGTCAAACGCATCTGCTCTCCAGGATGACGGTTCCCCCGACATTGATGCGGCAGCAGAGATATGTCGGCCCCGTTCGCCCCCCGAACGCGGGCCCACTTTTTCACTTAGGTGTGTCAGACTTAAAGCGACTTCTACGAAGTAGAGGCGCCGGGATCATCATGGCGTTCGTAAAACGTTGTGTCAGAACTGGTGACCGCGACACAACGTGAACGGGACACCGGGATGCCAGTGGAGCGACCAGGACCGTCACGTAATGATTTCACTTGAATCATACGCGCTATAAGGCACGCCGAAGAGTGCTTCACCCCTCGCCAAGATCCAGTTTTTTCGCCAGGATTTCATTCACGACAGCCGGGTTCGCCTTGCCACCCGTCTTCTGCATGACCTGACCAACGAACCAGCCAATCGCTTTCGGTTTGGCTTTGACCTGCGCGACTTGTTTTGGATTTCCAGCAATGATGTCATCAATGATGCTTTCGATCGCGCCGCTGTCTGAAACCTGCTTCAGCCCTTGTTCCTCGACGATCGCTGCCGGTGATCTGCCGTCTTTCAGCATCACTTCGAACACGTCTTTGGCGAGGCGGTTGGAAAGTGTCCCGTCGCTGACAAGATCAATCAGCTCACCAAGATGCTCTGCGCTAACCGGGCTGTCCGCAATCCCGATGTCCATGCGGTTGAACGCAGCGGACAACTCGCCCATGACCCAGTTCACCGCAAGCTTCGGGTCGCGCCCTTTCGCGACAACCTCGAAATAGTCGGCGGTTTCTTTATCAGCGACAAGAACTTCGGCATCGTAGCGCGACAGTTTGCACTCGGAAATGAGCCGTGCTTTGCGGTCGTCTGGCAGTTCGGGAAGCGCTGCGGCAAGTTCATCGACAAAGGCCTGTGAGAACGTGATCGGCAAAAGGTCGGGACACGGAAAATAACGATAATCGTGCGCCTCTTCCTTGGAACGCATGGCGCGTGTCTCTCCCGTGTCCGGGTCAAACAATCGTGTTTGCTGTTGGATCGTTCCGCCATCTTCCAGCACGTCGATCTGGCGTTGCGCTTCCGCGCGAATTGCCTCGCCGATGAAGCGGATTGAATTCACGTTCTTGATTTCGCAACGTGTGCCATAGGGGGCGCCGGGATGTCGAACCGAGACGTTTACATCCGCACGCATCGACCCTTCGTCCATGTTGCCGTCGCAGGTGCCGATAGCGCGGAGGATCGCGCGGAGCTTCGTGACGTACGCTCTCGCCTGTTCAGCGGAACGAATGTCTGGTTTCGACACGATTTCCATCAACGCTACACCGGACCTGTTGAGATCCACGAACGAATAATCCGGATGCTGGTCATGCAAAGATTTTCCGGCATCCTGCTCAAGATGCAGCCGCTCAATACCAATCGTAGCTGTCCCGCCGTCAGCGAGATCTAGAATCACCTCACCTTCGCCAACGATCGGTTGATCAAATTGCGAGATCTGATAGCCCTGCGGCAAGTCTGGATAAAAATAGTTCTTCCGAGCAAAGACGCTGGTCCGGTTAATTTGCGCTTTGAGGCCAAGCCCTGTGCGTACGGCTTGTGCGATACATTCATGATTCACGACCGGCAGCATACCCGGCATTGCAGCATCCACGAGAGAGACCTGCGAATTCGGCGCGGCACCGAATTCCGTCGCAGCTCCCGAAAACAGTTTCGAGCAACTCGCCACCTGGGCATGCACCTCAAGACCAACCACAACCTCCCAATCGCCAGTGGCGCCGGATATCAGGTTTTCAGGTCTGGCTGCAATCGTATCTTGCATTTGCGGTGCACCTTCGGGCGACATTAACGGCCCTTGCCTTGCATTTTTTCTTCTTCGTGCTGAATGAACCAGCCAACCATCTGTCGCCACAACGCTTCAGCGAGCTCCGGGGGTAGCCCCTTCTCTTCAGCACGCGCACGGACCTTGTCGAAAACCTGCTGGTTGCGCCAGGGCACGTTTGCGGGCGCATTTTCTGTCAGTTTGATTTCCCACGCCCGCTCAACATAACCAAACCGCTCGGCGATCAGGTCCACAATGGCATTGTCAAGGCGATCAATCTCGGTCCGCACATCTGACATCTCCGCACAGTCTTTGGGCAACTTGTTCGACATCACCACCACCTTTCCGGACGCGGCGCGATGCCGGCCGCATTTTCGATCACTTCGGCTGCACGAAACAGAGTTGGCTCATCAAACGGTTTTGCAATCAATTGCAAGCCGAGCGGTGTCCCCTCGGACGACATCCCGGCCGGAACCGAAATACCTGGCAGACCAGCCATGTTCACTGTCACCGTGAAGATATCGTTCAGATACATCGCAATCGGGTCGCCAGATTTTTCTCCAATACCGAAGGCAGGCCCCGGCGTTGTCGGCGTTAAAAGCACATCGACTTTCTCGAAAGCCTTGTCAAAATCCTGTTTGATGAGTGTACGAACCCGCTGCGCCTTCAGATAATAGGCATCGTAGTAGCCGGCGGACAGAACGTACGTGCCAATCAGGACGCGACGCTTCACTTCCCCACCAAACCCTTGCGCACGCGTGTTCTCATACATCGACACGATATCATCACCTGGGACACGCAGCCCGTAACGAACCCCATCGTAACGCGCGAGGTTCGAGGAGGCTTCGGCCGGAGCAACGATGTAATAGGCCGGAAGGGCGTATTTCGTGTGAGGCAGACTGACTTCATGAATTTCCGCCCCGGCATCTTCATACCACTTAATACCTTGCTGCCAGCGTTCCTCGATCTCTGCCGGCATGCCCTCCATGCGGTATTCCTTCGGGATACCGATCTTTAGCCCTTTGACATCCTGGCCGAGTGTCGCTTCGTAATCCGGCACCGGGACATTGACGCTGGTACCATCCTTCGGATCATGCCCTGCCATGGCACCGAGCATGATAGCGCTGTCTCGTACCGTTCGTGTGATTGGTCCGGCCTGATCCAGCGAAGAGGCAAACGCAACAATGCCCCAACGAGAGCAGCGACCGTACGTCGGTTTGATTCCGACGGTTCCAGTAAACGCTGCAGGTTGGCGGATCGAACCGCCAGTATCCGTGGCTGTCGCACCCAGACAAAGGTGCGCGGCAACGGAAGAGGCAGATCCCCCGGATGAACCACCGGGGACAAGGGGGGTTTCATCCCCTGTCCGCCGCCAGGGATTGACGCAATCGCCATAAAAACTCGTCTCGTTCGACGAGCCCATGGCGAACTCGTCGCAATTGAGCTTGCCGAGCATAATCGCACCCGCAGACCACAACTGCGTCGTCACAGTTGAGTCATAACCAGGCTCGAAGCCGTCAAGAATATGACTACACGCTGTGGTGCGGACACCTTCTGTACAAAACAGATCCTTGATCCCGAGCGGAATACCTTCCAGCGCCGCGGTGCTCCCGTTAGCAAGGCGAACATCACTGGCGTCAGCCATGGCACGGGCCTTGTCCGGCGTCGGAAGGTTGAACGCATTCAGAGCCGCATTCGCCGCATCGATCGCGTCAATGTGTGCATCGGTCAACTCACGTGCGGAAAATTTCTTTTCCCGCAATCCGTCGCGCGCCGCTGCAATAGTGAGGTCGGTCAGTTCGGTCATGTGTTCACGGCCTAGTTCTTGATCTTGCAACGGCGGTACGTGACCGGCTCTTTGTCGCCGGATCGCTTGGCCATCAGGGTCTTGTCCTTGTTCATGACCATGGACATGTGATCGATAGAGCTCTCACCCGTATCGAGACAATAGAGCGTTGCAACGTAAGTCTTGCGGCGCGCGACCCGATCTATGCGGGCATATTCACACGACCATTCAAGGCCAAAAATCCCATGCCGATCAATTGTGATGGGCTGGTCCTCACCAACCAATGGCAAACCTTTTGCCTTTTCATTTTTCTCCAGTACATCACACCCGTCATCAGTCGAGTATGTACCCTTGAGGAAATACGCTTCGGCTTCTGCAACCGGGGTTGGCCCCCCTGCAAGCTGGGTCAATGCAAACCCCAACCCAACGGCTGCACCGAGCAGAACCCATGGCGATTTGATCCATGCGAGAACCGTGTCCATGTCCTACTCCACAACCTTGGGGACAGCGAAATAATGATCTTCCCGCACTGGCGCATTGGCGACAATCGTGTCAGCCATACCACCGTCGTTGACCTCGTCCACACGCTCAGGCGTATCCATCGCAACAACACTGGTCATCGGCTCCACACCATCGGTGTTGACTTCGTCGAGTTGTTCGACCCATTGCAGGATGTTTGTTAACTCGCCTTGCAGCGCGCTGGCTTCATCATCCGTCACCCGAACACGCGCAAGCCGTGCAATCTTGCGGACGGTATCGTTGTCGACGTGCATGCCGGAGTCCTTGTACAATTGAATAATAACGGGTGTGCAGCATTCACCCAAATCTCAGACTGAGTGACTATTGGGCTTGTTACCCTGCCCGCCAGAGCCTCGCAACAAGGACTTCCCATGACTTCGAAAGCACCTGCGACCGAACGCTTCTCCGCCGCCGCAGCAACATTAGGGTTATCCGTGACAATTGTTGAGCACGAGACGTCCAGTCGTACGGCGCAAGACGCAGCCGCCAGCTGCAATTGTGACGTTGCGCAGATCGTGAAATCCCTTGTTTTTCGCGGCGCCGAGAGCGGCCGACCAATCCTTCTGCTGGTCTCTGGTGCAAACAAAGTCAACGAGCGTGCGACAGCCCAGCGGATCGGTGAAGCGCTGGAGCGCCCTGATGCGGCATATGTGCGCGACGTCACAGGCTATGCCATCGGTGGCATCCCGCCACTCGGACACAAGCAACCAATGGCCACATACATGGACGAGGCATTGCTGGATTTCGTCACCGTTTGGGCAGCGGCCGGAACACCGAATGCGGTGTTCTCCGCAGTGCCCGATCAAATCGTCGAGGTCACTGGCGCGCATATCATCCGGGTGACATAAGATGCTGCTTTCAACGCGAATGACCAAAGACAACCACCGCGCGCCACGAAGGAGTGTGGTGATAATCGTTCTGGTGTGTGTTGTGGCTGCAATGGCGTCGAAAAAGTCCCTCGCTGGTGAGGCGACGTGCTGGTCGTATGCGGAACTTCTCGAAGCATCGAACGAGCCGAACGTGCGTGTTGGTCGATTTGCGTATCGCGAACCACCTGGCGATATTCAACTTACAGAAAAGATGAAACTCTCGACATATTACAACAAGGCCATTCGCAGCTTCCACATCAAGGATGGGAGAAAGCTTGTCGCACTAACATTCGACATCGGCGAGCAACCGCATGAAATATCCGGTTATCAGGGCAAGATCTTCGATCACCTTCGAAAACACAAAGTACGCGCGACCGTGTTTCTAGGCGGGAAATGGATGGTCACTCATCCCGAGCGCACTCAGCAAATGATTGCAGATCCCTTGTTCGAGGTTGCAAACCACGGTTGGGAGCATCGCAATCTCCGTCTTTTGGATTCTGTCGAACAGCAACGTGCCATCATGCGCGCACAGTCGGCATACGAAACCCAGTGGCGCGCCCTCAAGAAGCGGAACTGCAAATTCTCCAGCACTGGACCCGCAGCGCACAATAATGCTCCGCCCCAAATGAACCTGTGGCGGTTCCCCTTCGGGGCGTGCCGTGCAGATTCGCTCCAACTGGTCGGAGACGCCGGTCTTTACTCGATCCAGTGGAACCTGTCCTCATCCGATCCATGGAAAGGACAAACAAAGGCACGCATGGTGGCAGCGGTTGTCCCGCGCGTGAAGCCGGGCTCAATTGTACTGTTTCACGCAAACGGGCGCGGATGGCACACCAGTGCTGCCATCCCACAGATTATTTCAGGTTTGAAGAAACGGGGATATGAATTCGTCACCATCGGCGACCTGCTGGATTTGACCCGACAGGGCAAGGCCGAACCAGTCCTGACAGACACCTGTTACGACAGTAGGCCAGGTGATACGAATCGTTACGACAAACTCTCAGGGCAGCTTCATGCAAAGTATGAACGGTTTCTGAGGCGCATGCGTGGGAATACTGGGGGGCTGAAGCCGCCTGCCACAAAATCCAAACGAGTGACGAAGCGCAAACGCACCAAAGCCTCGAAGACGCCAGAGCCAGATGCGTTCAACCGTGCGGATTAGGGTGTGTTCGATTTAAAGGGTAACATCAGTAATGCCGCGGGAGCGACTTGGATTGTCGCGTCATGTTCCCAATTGAACCAGGCTCGCCTTAGACATATCTATCGACTTGCGCATGAGAATCTCATCTTCATGAGGCACGACCAGTCCCGTCAATTCACCGACGGGAACATATCCGTTCTTCGCATAGAACGATTGGGCCGGTGCGTTAAATGCTGAAACGCATAACCATATGTTTGCGAACCCTTTCGAGCGGGCAAGTTTTTCCAGCTCCTCAAGGGCACAGCGCCCTGCACCAGAACCCCGGTTTGCCGATCGTATCGCAAACAACTGTACATAAATGCCAAAGAGCCAGGGCGCTTTCAACTTGAGCACACCGACCGGATGATCATCCAAGGAAATAAAATACGCTTCATCATCCGTCCCGGCTTGCAAGAGACCATGTTCAAGCCTTGAGCTGGAGATATCGAGGCGTTTCCATGGATCTTCGTGAGCGAGATCTGCGCAAATCTGTTCAATGTATGCGCGATGCTCTGCTTTTTGCGCGTCGATGAAGGTCAGGCTGACGGAGCGTTCGGTCATGGCTGCAGTCCGCACCAATTCCCCAGGCTCACCCGGTGCGCCTCAAACCTCAAATGCCACCCCCGGTTCGGTAACTTTCACATTATGCCCCGCCATTTCCGAGACAAAGGCGTCTGCCGTCTGGTCGAGAATGGGGAATGTGCCGTAATGGCAGGGTACGATGGTTTCAAATCGGAAGAAGCGTCGGCAGGCAAATGCCGCAGATTTTGCTCCCATGGTGAACCGATCACCAATCGGCACGAGTCCGACCGTAGGCTGGTAAAGATCATTGATGATTGCAAAATCGCTGATCACGTCCGTGTCGCCCATATGATAAAGCGTCGGTCCCTCCGCAGGTTTGATAACCACACCACACTCCGGGCCAAGGTAAAGCGGTTTTCCATCCACGAATGTGGAAGATGAGTGCGAAGCAGTTACGAATGTCACATCAAAGCCGTTGTGGTGCACAGTCCCACCACGATTTGTCGGGTCAACCGTTTCGACACCCAGCCCATTCAGATACACGGCCAACTCGTACACAGCGATCAACGTCGCACCTGTTGCCGTGCAGATATCCAGCGTATCACCAACGTGATCATCGTGGCCATGCGTGAGAATGACGTGCGTCGTCTGTGCAGTAACATCCCTCACCGACTGCCCAAGCGCTTCGAAGGTTCCGTTTCCAGTGAAGAACGGATCAATCAGGATATCGGCTCCGCCAGTTTCGACACGAAAGCAGGAATGTCCAAACCAGGTGAGTTTCATGTCGTGTCCTCGGATGCGGCTTCACAGTGCCTGCATTCGCTATCACGACTGGCAATTCGGGCCAAGCACGAGAAGAGAAGCTTTCCGGCGTTGCGAGTGCACTGCAATAGGTCTATCGCAACTGTCATGGCCCATCCTTCCCCTTATGAACCAACCGAAATCGGTACCTTCGCAGCTCGACTGACGGGGCAAGGCCCCCTTCTCGGTCTTGACCCGGGAACAAAGACGATCGGCGTCGCCGTGTCGGATCGCACGCGTATGGTCGCGAGTGGTGTCGAGACCATAAGGCGTAAAAAATTCAAGGTCGATGCGGCGCGGCTTCTCGAATTAATCGACGAACTCGGAGCAATCGGGATTGTGATCGGCATGCCGTACAACATGGATGGTTCGGAAGGACCACGCGCTCAATCCGTACGAGCGTTCACACGGAACCTTGCATCCGTTACGGAATTGCCGCTCCAGTTCTGGGACGAACGGCTTACCACGTCCCAGGCTGAACGCACACTTCTTGAAGCCGATGCCAGTCGCAAACGCCGCGCCGAGGTCATCGATCAACTGGCCGCAGGCATCATCCTCCAGGCTGTGCTGGATCGCTTGCGAACATTGTAATGGAATTTAGGCATCCAACCGAACTGGTGCCCCATGCGGCGTTTCCAGATACGCTGACACCCAGGCATCCCGCATGACGGTCATATCGTCAGGCGAGACGAATTTCTTTTTGACCAACAACTCTTCGAGCGCATCAAGCCAAACATCGTAGTAGTTCGAGCCATCCCCAGGCCCTCCGCTCTCCGCTGCAGCCTGCAAATGCGAGCCCAGCGTTGCTGTCCACTCCACCCAACTGAAATGTCCGTTATCGGATAATTCCATGGTCAGCGCGAACACATCCGCATGCCAAGGCTCCTCAAATTTTGGTGGCGATGTTTTCGAAGCCGTCATTCTAGCCATTGGACGCCTCCAGATAGCTTTCCCACAGGTCGAGCGTGACAGAATCGCGTGGCGATGCCGACGCGCCCCAAAGTTCCCGTGCAGAAAAACGCACCGAATACAAATGTGTCGGCGCCTCGCCATCACCAACTGCGTTGCTGTCTGGCAGCACATGCGCACCATGATGCGCAATCACCTCCCCCACCTTGCCTCGCGCATAACGCGGCAAGCGCGTATGTCCCGATGGATTCAGATTCAACGCCGTCACCGTATCGCCAACGACAAACTCAGCTGCCGCATCAATCACTCGGTTCACAGGACCACCACGAGCAAGCATGTCAGCAACATCGCCCCCCTTCAGAGGCGGTTCCATAATTTTGGATGGCTCGCCACTCTCAAGCTCGTCCACACTGACAAGATCGGTTTCAACCATCAGGTTCACAAGTCCACCAATCCAACGCTCGTAGTAAGTGAACTGCATGTAGTCGAACGTAGACAACTGCTCACGTGCAAACCGGGAGCGATCAAGATTCCATTTCCGCCATGCAGCCATTGCAATGGTCAGGGCCATCGCCTTGGCCTCCCACTCCGTATGAAAGACCGGTTCGTCGTGCTCGATCGGAATGGGACCGAAACCGTGCATTCCGCCCATGTCGTGAATGCCGTTCATGATCCATCACCCATGACGGTTACCCATGACAATATCATCGTTGTGTCCTGATCCAAGCGTCAGGGAGGTATCCCCACCCAGATCACGCTCCGCCCCGATCATCGAATTCCGGGTTACCAGCGCGGCAAGCGCAATTTCAGACACACCCTCCGTTCCGGCAGGCCGTTCTGGGATCACGAGATAGCGAATTTCCGCCGTCGAATCCCAGACGCGAACTTCGATATCTTCGGATAAGGTTACACCAAATTCCGCCAACACTCCGCGCGGATCAATCACCGCACGCGAGCGAAACGCTTCGGACTTGTACCAGACCGGCGGAATGCCAAGCACGGTCCAGGGATAACAACTGCACAACGTACAAACGACCAGGTTGTGCAGTCTCGGCGTATTCTCCACCGCGATCATGTGTTCACCCTGTCGACCGGTGAACCCCATACTCGCAATGGCAGCTGTCGCATCGTCAAGCAACGCATCACGAAACGTGGCATCAACCCAGGAACGTGCCACAACCCGTGCCCCGTTCTGTGGCCCGATCTTGTGCGCATAGGTTTCGATCAGGGCATCAATTGCATCAGGATCCACCAATCCTTTTTTGACAAGGAGCGTTTCGAGCGCTTTCACCCGCAATGCCGGTTCGGATGGGAGATGCGTGTGCGGGTCCGAGTCGCCATGCTGATGCACGTGCTTTCCAGTCTCCGACATGGACTTCACCTTCTCGTTCGTCCCGTTTCTGCGTCTTCCATAACAACGCAACGACCATCACACTAAGCAATTACTCTTCACTGGCAATCACACTCAGTTGACGCGCCAGGGAGCGCACCCCCTTGAGGCGTTTTTCAGGCAAATCCCAATCTGCACGATAGACAAGTTTGTGATCCGGTTGGATTTTGGTGTTGACGGCGTGCTTCTGCACAAATCCAGCGAGCCCCGCCGGATTTGTAAAGGCATTATTGCGGAAGGTGATAACACCGCCTTTCGGCCCGGCATCGATGGATGCGATCCCCGCCTTGCGGCAGAATCCTTTGATTTCCACCACTTCAAGAAGATGATTGACTTCCTCCGGTAGTGGTCCAAACCGATCCATCAGTTCAGCGGCAAAGGCCTCGATATCCTCACGGGTATCGACAGCTGACAGGCGACGGTAAAGCCCAAGCCTGAGTTGTAGATCCTCGACATAAGTCTCAGGAATAAGGATCGACGCCCCAAGCGAGATTTGCGGAGACCATGTCTCGGCAAGTGCGTCCACGCCTCCGTCCTTGAGGGCTGCAATCGTCTCCTCAAGCATATTCTGATAAAGCTCGAAACCAACTTCCTTGATATGACCGGACTGTTCTTCACCGAGAAGATTCCCGGCCCCACGGATATCGAGGTCATGGCTCGCAAGGGAGAAACCGGCGCCCAGCGTGTCAAGCGACTGCAGAACCTTGAGACGCTTCTCCGCACCATCGGTCATTTTTCTCTTATGAGGTACGGTAAAATATGCATACGCTCGCGTCTTCGAACGCCCAACGCGTCCGCGCAACTGATAGAGTTGTGAAAGCCCGAAGCGGTCCGCACGATGCACGATCATCGTATTCGCCTTCGGAATGTCGAGCCCGGACTCAACAATGGTCGTCGACAGCAATACGTCGTACTCCCCGTCATAAAATGCATTCATGATGTCATCGAGCTCCCCGGGCGGCATCTGCCCATGCGCGATCGTGAATTTAACCTCTGGAACCGTCTCGCGCAGAAACGTCGCGATTTCATCCAGGTCCGAAATGCGCGGCACGACATAGAACGTCTGCCCACCCCGATAGCGCTCCCGCAACAAGGCATCCCGCAGCACAACCGGATCGAACGGCGACACGTAGGTTCGCACAGCGAGCCGGTCGACCGGTGGGGTCGTGATCAAAGAAAGTTCCCGCACACCAGACAGTGCGAGTTGTAACGTCCGCGGTATCGGTGTGGCCGTCAGCGTCAGCACGTGCACGTCGTCGCGCAACTGCTTCAGGCGTTCCTTATGCTGCACTCCGAAGTGTTGCTCCTCATCAATGATCAACAATCCAAGGTTGGCAAAATCTACCGACTTGCCAAGCAGGGCATGTGTTCCGACGATGATATCAACCTGACCTTCCTTGAGGCCGGCTTTCGCCTCCGCAAGCGCCTTGCTGCCAACCAGGCGCGATGCCTGCGCAATCTTGACCGGGTAGCCTTCGAACCGCTCGATAAAGGTCTTGTAGTGCTGGCGCGCGAGCAACGTGGTCGGCACCACGACAGCTACTTGCTTACCGGCCATCACGGCAACGAATGCCGCGCGCAACGCAACCTCTGTCTTGCCAAACCCAACATCGCCACAAACAAGCCGGTCCAGCGGGCGGCCACTTCCCAGGTCTTCCAGTACGGCATCAGCCGACGCTTCCTGGTCTTCCGTCGCCTCATAGGGAAAGCGCGCCACGAACGCATCATAAATATCATCCGTGACAGTCAGCGCAGGCGCAGTCTTCAGGGCACGCAAAGCCGCAACCTTGATCAACTGATCTGCAATATCCAGCAGGCGTTTCTTGAGTTTCGCTTTGCGCGATTGCCACGCCCCACCACCCAGGCGATCCAGCTGCGCTCCCGCTGCATCAGAACCATAACGTGACAGAAGTTCGATATTCTCAACCGGAAGGAAAAGGCGATCACCACCGTGGTATTCAAGTTCGAGGCAATCGTGCGGTGCCCCCAATGCATCAATCGTTTTCAGACCAATGAACCGGCCAATTCCGTGATCTGCGTGAACAACCAGGTCTCCGACATCGAGAGCGGACGCTTCGGAAAGAACATCCGTTGCCTTGCGTTGCGGCTTGCGCGGACGGATCAAACGATCGCCGAGGATATCCTGCTCGGCAATGATCGCCATGTCGGGCGTAACAAAACCCTGTTCCAACCCCAGCACGCCAAAGCCAATCGTGTCACCCGGCAACTCGCCAACGTCATCCCACGTCTCAACCGTGGCATGCTTCTCCATGCCGTTATCCGTAAACAGTTTCGCCAACCGTTCCCGTGCACCGGGCGACCAGGCAAGAACCGCAACCTTCCGCCCCCCCTTCATCAGAGTGTTGGCGTGCTCCACAGCAGAAGCAAAAACGTTCCCACCCTCTGTACTGCGTTCCGCTGCAAAGGAACGGGACGCTTTCCCGCCCAGTTCCACAATCTGCTTCGTCGTTGCGACTTCTGGCTGATCGAATGGGGAGAGAGAGAGAATATCGCGTGTTGCGATGGCCTTCTTCCAGGGTTGCTCCTCAAGATACAGCAGCCCAACGGGCAACGGTTTGTACGGCGCGGCACCAAACGTGGCTTGTTCCAGTGCATCAACCCGCGCGGAAAAGTGCTCGCCAACCTGCTCGATCCGACCTTCGACAGCATCTTCCGCCAGATAGTCGAAACTGATCGATGCATCCGGAACGTAGTCGAGCAACGTCGACATCTCGTCATGAAAGAACGGCAACCAGTGCTCAACACCGGAGAAACGCTGCCCCGCCGATACCGATTCATAAAGCAGGTCTTCACTTGTCGCCGGACCAAACGTTTCAACATACCGCTGCCGGAACTGCGCCCGCGTCTTTGCGGTCAGAACGAACTCACTGGTAGGCAACAACACAAGCCGGGACACCTTGCCACTGGTGCGCTGCGTTTCAGGATCGAACTGCCGCATGCTCTCCAGGGTGTCGCCAAAGAAGTCGAGCCGCACCGGCTTCGCACGTCCTGGTGGAAAGAGATCGAGGATCCCGCCACGCACGGCAAATTCACCGGCTTCCATCACTGTCCCGGTCTGGATGTAACCACTGGCAACCAGCCGTTCCGAAAGGCGTTTCATGTCGATCCGCTGACCGGGCGCCAACGTCTTGATTGAGCCCTTTATGAACTCCGGCGTCACAGTCCGCTGCAGAACGGCGTTCACCGTTGTCAACACCAGTGTCGGCGCCTTGCGTTTGCCCGCCGCCAGTCGCGTCAACGCACTAATGCGGCGCGCCACGATATCTGAATTGGGTGAAATCCGGTCGTAGGGGACACAATCCCACGCGGGGAACGAAATTACGGCTTGATCGGGATGGAAAAATCCCAGCGCCGCCATGAAGGCCTCGACCCGACGATCATCACGCGCAATATGTACGTGAACCGGTGGAACGTCGTCCACACTGAGTTGTGCCGCCCGATCGTGCAAATATCGTCCAATCGCAAACGCATCCATCCCGTCCGGCACACCCGTGAGCAACGCACCGCCGCCTACCGACGTTCGCGCCGTTTCCATCACATCACTCATGTTGCAGCCCCATCGGTGGAATCTGAAAGCGTCTCGTCCAATCCATGAAAAGTCCGGATGGCGGAAATCAGAGGTCCAAACGCTCGGTTCTCGATCAAGTCCGGCGTAATGATCCAGTTGTTCAGATCGGGGTCGGCAATACTCAAGAGCTGTTCGAACTCATCCAGCATTGCGCCGTCCATGCCCGACAAATGCGCTTCAGCGTATTTGCCAAGCATCCAGTCCATTTCCTTCGTGCCACGGTGGGTCGCGCGAAAAAGGGCGCGGCGGCGGCGCGTTTCAATGGCTTCGTGTTCCATAAGGCGGGTGTCCAATAGACAATCGGCGCCGTACCCGAGGATACGTCGCTTGTGGATGACCGGTTGATGACTGCAAAACCGCCCTGCAGACGGCGCAATCCGCGTGGTATACAGCGAGCATGAACCCCGTGTCAGCATCATCTTCCCAAGACGTAACGCCGCGCACCTTGCCGCTGGGCGATGCAGCGCCTGCAAGCGCTCCCTCCACCGTGGCATGCAAAGATACAGATGGCGCTCCGGATCGCAAAGGCACGCGTCCAGCGCTTTTTGAGCCATTGTTTGCGTCTGTGCAGGCTCTGGAGGGCGTCGGGCCGAAGGTCGCCGAGCTTTTGAAGAAGGCTTGTCGCATTCCACAAGGCGTTACGGAACCAAGAATCAACGACCTGCTCTGGCATCTCCCGACTGGGCTCGTAGACAGAACCGCGCAACCGACCATACGCGACGCCGTAGCGGGCACCATCGCCACAATCAAGGTTCGTGTTCTGAAACATGCCGGGCCACCAAACCGCAAGAGCCGCGCACCGTTCCGCGTGACTTGCGAAGATGACACCGGGCGCATCACACTGATCTATTTCCGGGCGGACAAGCGGTACATCGATCAACTTTTACCCGTCGGTGAAACACGGATCATTTCCGGTCGCGTCGAAACCTACGGCGAAGCACTGCAAATGCCCCACCCCGATTACGTGGTGAGCGAGGAGGAATTCACCTCCATGCCACTGATGGAACCGATCTACCCGATGACCGCCGGTCTTTCACCGAAAGTCCTCACAAAAGCCATGGGTCAGATGCTAGCGCGCGTGCCCGCAATACCCGAGTGGCAGGACCCGACATGGCTCGACAAGCAGGACTGGCCGGATTTCGACACGGCTGTACGCCGCATCCATCGCCCGGAAACGCAGTCGGATATCTCGGTCACAGGTGACATCTGGCAACGCCTCGCCTACGACGAACTGCTCGCAAACCAACTCGCCCTCGCCCTTGTGCGTGCTGGCACCAAGAAGGTTTCTGGACAAACAATCAACGGTAACGGCGCGATCCGCCGGAAAATTCTCGATGCACTGCCGTTCCGTCCAACCAACTCGCAACTGAATGCGCTCGATGAAATCGGCGCCGACATGGCAAGCTCCCATCGAATGCTGCGCCTGTTGCAAGGCGACGTCGGTAGCGGCAAGACACTTGTTGCGCTGATGGCAATGGCCAACGCGGTCGAGGCCGGGTTTCAGACAGCGCTCATGGCACCGACCGAAGTGCTTGCCCGCCAGCATGTTGAAACCATTGAACCGCTGGCCAAGGCCGCCGGATTGAAAATCGGCCTGCTCACCGGTCGCGAAAAAGGAAAGTTGCGCAAGCAGACGCTGCAACTTCTCGCGGACGGTCACATCGACATCCTCATTGGCACGCATGCACTTTTCCAACCGGATGTCATTTTCAAAGCCCTTGCATTCGCCGTGATCGATGAACAGCACCGCTTCGGTGTGCACCAACGCCTGGCCCTGCAGAGCAAGGGTGCGAATGGTCTCGGTGCCGATATTCTCGTCATGACCGCGACGCCAATTCCACGCACGCTCCTGATGACACACTACGGCGACTTGCAAGTCTCCAAGCTCACGGAGAAACCTGCAGGCCGCAAGCCGGTAAAAACCGTCGCCCTATCGAGTGATCGCATTGAGGACATTATTCAGGCGTTTCAGCGCGCCATTGCCGACGGAGCGCAATGCTATTGGGTGTGCCCGCTGGTCGAGAGTTCCGACAAGATGGATCTCGCGGCCGCCGAAGAACGTTACGCCCATCTCAAGCAATATTTCGGTGACGCCGTCAGTCTCGTACACGGCCAGATGTCCGGCCCTGCAAAAGATGCAGCGATGGACGCCTTCGCGAAAAATGAAAAATCAATTCTCGTCTCGACCACCGTGATCGAAGTTGGTGTCAACGTACCAAACGCAACGGTAATGGTGATCGAGCACGCCGAACGGTTCGGTCTCGCCCAGTTGCATCAGCTCCGCGGCCGTGTCGGCCGTGGCGACCGGCAGTCCACCTGCATCCTCATGTACGCCACGCCCATCGGTGAAACCGCGAAATCCCGCATCGAAACCATGCGCGAAACCGAAGACGGCTTCGTGATTGCAGAGCAGGATCTGAAACTACGCGGCGGCGGCGAAGTCCTCGGCACGCGCCAAAGCGGCCTCCCCGAATTCCGCATCGCGACTGTTCCCAATTTCGAGGAATTGATCTCCGCCGCCAGGGATGATGCGGAGTTGATCCTGCTGCGCGATCCGGAATTGAAGACCCCACGCGGTGAAGCATTGCGCAAGCTGCTTTATCTGTTCGAATGTGACGAAGCGATCCGCCTCTTCCGAGCGGGTTAACAGGGCAAATGAAAATCTCTCCCCATTCTTCATACCGCCTTGCTGCGGTAGCGACGGCGCTGAAGCGAGGAATCGCTGGCGACGGGCATAGCTCTCACAAACTGTGACTATTTTGCCCGCTTGTTGGCCAACCACCCACACCTCACGACCTCGTGAGCGCAGATGCCTTCACAGATCGCCCGCGAAGCCGCACATATCGCATGTCGCCAAATGCAATTGGACCGTCATGCGAATTGCGCTGAACATTCTGGCCATCGTTGCCGTGCTGCTCTCCGGGTTCACGCGCGAGAACTTGCTCGATGTCGCAGGGCAGTTCAGCGATACCACGGCGATTGAGCACCTGGCCTCCCTTGATACCAAGCCTGTGCACCAGGCCGACGACGACGCAGACAAGAGTGAAAGCACCTCAGACTGTCACACAACTTCGGTTTATCTGATGTCGTCGCAAGCTGCTGAATTCTTCCGCGCCGCAGCTCCGCTCTACCGGCATCGCTCTGATCGGGCAGACGGCGCGCAGCCTCTTCCTCTCACACACCCTCCACGATCTCGCGTCTGAGTGCTGCAAACGAGGTCAATTTCGCCTCCGCAACACGAACATCAAACACGCAAACATAACGACGGCGCGAACCGCGTTCGGCACCACGAACACGTGGATCGAACGGTGTTGCGAGGGAACTGAGGGAAAAAATCGTGAGTGAATTCGAACAAGAAATGACGCCAACCCGGCGCGCTATCCTGACTGGTGCAGCAAGCGCGGCAGCGCTGCTAACCGCAGGTTGCCTGCCATCACAGCGTGATGGTGCACCTACCGCAAATTTGCGCAAGAGTGACATCGAAAAGATGTACGGCCCACGCCCCAATGAGCGGTTTCCTTTACCCGCCGTGAAGTTGCGTCGGGTCGATCCGAAATTCTTCCGCAAGGAAGTTGCGTTCGACACCAATCAACGGGTTGGAACCGTCGTGGTGAACACCAGAACATTTTACCTCCATCTCGTGCAACCGAACGGGCGTGCGATGCGGTATGGTGTTGGCCTCGGTCGTCAGGGTTTCGAATGGTCCGGCAAAGGCAATATTGCCTGGAAGCGCAAATGGCCCACCTGGACGCCGCCGACCGAAATGATCGAGCGTGACCCGCGGCTCGCCCGGTTCAGCGCTGCGAACGGTGGAATGAAGCCCGGCTTGCGAAACCCGCTAGGAGCACGCGCGCTGTATATCTACCAGAACGGCAAGGATACGTTGTACCGCCTTCACGGCACCCCAGACGCCCGCAGCATCGGCAAGGCTATGTCCAGTGGCTGCGTGCGTCTGCTCAACCAGGATGTGATCGATCTCTACCGGCGCGTGAAACCCGGTGCGAAAATCCTGGTTGTATAATTGAACTGCGGCGTTCTCTTTCGAGAGAGGAACGCCGCAGCATCACCCGGAAAACTCACCCCACTTCATACCACGTGCCCATGCCCCCGGCCTGATGCGCAAGCATGTGGCAGTGCAGCATCCACTTGCCCGGATTGTGCGCATGAAAAGCCACCGTGATGGTCTCATCCGGGGCCATGTAAACCGTGTCACGCCAGTGCGGAAGCGGCGCGCGCTTTGAGTGCTGTATTTCCCGCACATGGTGCCCGTGAAAATGCATCGCATGGGGCCACGCTGTGCCATTGCGCATGCGAACATGAACCGTCTTGCCAAGAGCAATCTGCGTCAGCGGTTTGTCGGGCATTCCCGCAATGCCGTTGAACGCCCAGACCTTACGGTGTTCACGCGCAAGCGTTCGAACATCGTAAGTCTTGCCACGATACATCGCCGATTCGAACCAGGATCGCGCGCCCCCTGTCATATCGAGCTCGACAACGATTGGGTTGCTGTCGTCCAGCGCCGTCGGCATCGGATTCGCAGGCAGGCGCGTTACGCTCTGAAGCGACGTTTTACGCTGTCGCTCTGTTGGATGATAAACAATCTTCCCCGCTTCAAGTTTTTCTCTCCCGGTATCCACGAGGATCGGAGATTGCGAGCCGACATCCTGAACGCAATCCAGCATGACGTCCGCACGTTGCGCCGGCGCAAGTTGTATTTCACCCCCGGACGGCTTGAACGGATCAACCGGTTGGCCATCTAACGCTACAACAATCGGACTGTGTCCACCAAAACCAACAGAGATTACCCGCGCGTTTGCCGCATTGATCAGGCGCAATCGCACACGCTGTCCTGCCTTCACAGGCACATCATGCGTAAACGCTCCGTTCACTGTCAGAATGTTACCGAGTCGCCCACTGTGGGACAGGTCGTGGAAATTTCCAAAGCTTGCTTCATCAATGGCGCCATCATCGCCAATACGCCAGTCGTCGAACATCAGCACAAGATCCTGATCCACCGTCGGAGGTTTCTCCTCTTCGACAATGAACGGACCATAGAGACCACGCGCAAGCTGTTCCCACGTCCGGTTGTGCGGATGATACCAATAGGTTCCGGCGTCGGGCGGCGTGAAACGGTAAGCAAAGGTTTTGTTGGCTGCAACGGGCGCTTGGGTCAGGTTCGCAACGCCGTCCATCGCATTGTCAATCCGGATGCCGTGCCAGTGGATGGTGGTCGGTTGCGGTAAAGCGTTGAGCAAGTCTGCCGCGAACGGTTTACCTTGAGGTGTACGGATTTCCTGCCCCGGAACACGTCCATTGTATCCCCAGATGGGTGTTTCAGGTTGCCCGGTTTCTAACAGATGGGCTTTGCCTGTACGCGCCTCCAGTTGAAGTGCCGTTCCAGTCTGCGCCATGCCGCGGGTTGCAAATGGAAGCGTCGCAGCTGATGCGGCCAGCCCCGTGATCACAGATCGGCGAGTCGTCATGGCGGGATTCCTCCTGGTTGTCAGGCATGCGACATTACTCCTGAAGCGGATCTTACAACACGCTCATTCTCCCACCAAATGGATCACCACATGCCTGCGGTGCGGGCGTGTCCGATGTTCGAAGAGATACACACCCTGCCACGTCCCAAGCAACGGTGCGCCATCGGCAACAGGGATCGCAAGCGAGACATCTGTCAGGGCCGCCTTGATGTGCGCAGGCATGTCGTCGGGCCCTTCTGACGTGTGGCGTAACCACTCCATCCCTTCCGGCACAAGACGCGAGAAGAACGCGGCAAGATCAGTTTGCACGTCTGGATCTGCATTCTCCTGGATTGTGAGAGATGCCGAAGTGTGACGACAGTAGACAGTGATCTGCCCCGTGACGATGGCGCTTTGACGTACAAAATCCGCGACCTCGCGCGTGATCTCATAAAGTCCCTGACCGGTCGTTGCGACGTCGATCTGCGTCTGCGCCTGTTTCATGGCGACTACTCAGGCGCCATGGCTTCGGGAATAACTCGAGCGCTTCGGAGCTGTCCAGTTTGCCAAGGTGCCATCCGCCGGGCGATAAATCTCGACCAGGAGTGGTGCACATGCGGCCTCCTCGCTCGAATGCGTGGTCGAACAGTCGCCTCCCGGACAGGCAGACAAACCACCCAAAAGATCGATCTCCGCAAATATCTCAAGATAGTCTCCCGAGCGCACAGGACTTGCCTTCATGAAGTACTGCTTCGTGTCCAGCGTGAACCCTGTGCACATGAATACATTCAACACGTCATGGACATGCGGCTCCGCTTCATCGAGGCTCAGATCTGTGGCCTTGGCCAACGCACGCGTCAGGTTCGAATGACAGCAATAGTGATATTCATCTCCCGCCAGCAGGACATTGGTATAAGGATCACACCGCGTCCCGAGCACATCGTGCACGCTGCCACCGAATGCGTCCCACCCGTACCAATCGAGCGTGTCGTGCGTCACCGTCGCCAACGGACGGAAGTGCGGCAGGTTGCTCCAGAGCTTGTCACCGGTGCTCACATGCGTGCCGTGCAACGCACGCGTCTTGCCACTAAAAAAACGTTCTGAAATATCGTGAGCGTTCCACAGATTGAGGTCACCAACTTGCGGCCCGTCCGGACATACGATCCGGAAGAAGTGCCCTTGCGGCACGCGAAATGTTTCCGCATCACGCGGTTGCACGGTAACGGCGTCAATCTGTTCCATGCTGTCACGCGCTGCAGCGAACACCGACGGATCGTAGGCAGGCAGCGTATCGACCGGATAACAGACGACAGGCTCAACCGCTTTGCGCGCGGCGGCATCTGACGGAGCAGCAGTCTCTGGCTTGTATTTCATGCGCTTTCAAAACCTGTGATGCGGTTCACGTCCGAGCTTCCGTCATGAAATTGTTATAGAGCCGTTCAGATGCTGAAAGAAACTCCGGCATCACCGCATCCGCCTCAGCTTTGATCCGGGCATGTGCGCCTTCGCCAAGTGTTGTCTCAAGCGCATCCTTGTATTCCGGCACGCAACCCCACGTGTCGATAGTCTCGTCCTCCACCTCGACGTGGTACTGCATGGACCAGGCGAGATCACCAACGCGCATCGCCTGCACGCGGCAAGCATCTGAACTCGCCAACACAACCGCATCCTCCGGCTCCTGCGCCACCCGTACACCATGCCACTGCAAGCATTTCTGAGAGGCCGGCAATCCAGCCATGATAGGATCGGATTTGCCCGCATCTGTCAGATGTACATCAAGAATGCCAATCTCTGCTGGCCGTTGAGGACCACATGTTCCACCCAACGCATCGGCCAACAACTGGTGCCCGAGACAAAACCCGAGATACGGTTTCTTCAACTCCCGGACCCAGCGGCGAATGGCTGCTTTTTCGTCAACCAGCCAGGGATTATCTTCAATATCCCAAACATCCATCGCACCCCCCATAACCCAGAGCGCGTCGTAGTTCTCCAGCGGTGGAATTTTCTCCCCTTCATCCAGCTCGACAGCATCCCACTCTATACCATCCGCTGCGAGAAACTTTCGCAATGAACCGGGATGCTCGCAGGCGATGTGTTGAAAGACGAGAAGGCGCATGGTGTTTCACTCCGTCGAACGATGGTGCGATGACGAACCCAGAACACCGCGAACCTGCATGCGATGGGCATACCAGACAATGAGACCGGACAGAACAAGAATGACAAGCGAAAACACAAACTCAAACGGACCGGCAATATCAGTGAACGACGTCTCGGACAAAATGAACATATGCAAAGCTCCAACCCCGGTTCCGATGAGCGCAAGCCAGAAAACAGGAACTGCAAGGCGATGACGCAGGAGCAGCAGGACCGACCCGATCACGCCGCCCCACACACCGATGGCCCAACCGGCAACCATCCAGACTGGAAAGCCATAGAAATACTTGAGTTGGTCCGGCGTGAACTGGCTCATGTAGGCCTCATTGCGCATTTGCGTCATCGTGTAATCCAGAGCACCCATTGCGCTCCAAAGCAGATAGAGGCCGCCAGTAACCCAAAGGTGCCATGGCGTTTTTATGTGGTCCGACATGATCTAAACTCCCGATCCGGCAAGATCGAATGTACCACAGATTGAGCGGAGATGCTGCACAACGCTCAACACCTGCACCCAGGCATTCGTCGATCAAACATCCATTTGACCCAAAAACTTACTGCGTCAGAAAAATCCGTTTTTCAAGTCATCCGAATTTTGCCATGCTCTGTGCGCGAACTCCGACGACAGAGGCCATCATGGAATTTTCCATTCAACTTTCCGCCTACTATCCTGACAAGTCGTATGGCGGAGACCGCGTCTATAACGATATGCTGGAGCAAGCCGTGCTTTGCGATCGGCTTGGCTACGATGCGGTATCCATCACGGAGCATCACCTCATCAACATTCTGATGATGCCGGCTCCGTTGCAGTTCGCCGTGAAGATCGCCAGCATGACAGAACGCATCAAGATCATGACTGCGATCGCCGTGCTTCCTTTGCACGACATGCGGATCTACGCAGGTGAACTGGTATGCGCGGATATCTTCACGGATGGACGTTTGATGCTTGGCGTCGGCCGCGGGGCCTATGCTTTTGAAATGGAACGTCTTGGCGTGCCGATGGACGAAACCCGAGACAAGTTCAATGAGTCCCTCGATGTCCTGCAGGCTCTTCTCAGCGAGGAAGAAGTCTCATGGAATGGAAAATATTACACCTTCGCCCCGCTCACGATCATGCCTCGCCCCGTACGTCCCGGCGGGCCACCCCTCATGATGGCGGTCATGGTTCCCGAAGGAATTTATCACTGCACGAAACGCGGGTTTCATATCCAGACCACCCCCCTGTCCGGTGACCATAAACACATGCTGGAACAGGTCGACGCCTTCAATCGTGGCAAGACTGACCGCGACGACGGCGGCAAGGATCTGACACTAACGTTATCCCGCGTCGGTTTTCTCGCCCGCGATGCAGCCGATGCCAAACGCAAGGTTGCGCAGGCACACGATTACTACAGCCGCTTCGACAACGTTTTCACCGGGCCCGGTATCGTGACGAACGGGATGATCGAGCCCCTCCCCCGTAAGCAAACCGCAGAAGAGCTCGGCGAAAGCCTCCTCATCGGAACACCGCAACAGCTCATCGACAAACTCGCCCCGTATGCAGAAGCCGGTGTTGATCGTGTGATCGTCAACATCAACTTCGGTATGGAACAATCAGAGCAGCTCGATTGCATCCAGCAGTTTGCCGAAGAGGTGATGCCGCATTTTGCAGGGCAGACAAACGCCGTCGCTGCCGAATAGGAGAGCACAACATGCCGGTAATCAAGGTCGAACTCCTGTCAGGACGCACCGTCGAGCAAAAGCGCGAACTGGTGAAGGAATTCACGGAAAGCTATCTCCGCATCTGTGGCGGCAAGCGCGAGGGACTCAACATCATCCTGCAGGATGTGCACAGCGAGAATTGGGCCGTTGGAGGCACGCTCTGTTCGGATCAACAGCCATGACGCACACGATCGACTGCGACTACACCATCGAAGGCGATGGTCCGCCGCTATTTCTGATCCACGGCATCGGAGCGGCCCGCGACACCTGGCGTTTCGTCGCGCCACAACTCAAACCGCACTTCACCGTGATCACCTATGATCTGCGCGGCCACGGCACGTCTCCGAAGCCCGAAGGTGTGTTCGATCTCGACGAACTCGTGAACGATCTCGAACGTCTGCGGGAACGCACCGGCATCGAAAAGGCCCACTTTGCCGGTCACTCGCTTGGCGGCATGATCGGCCCCGCCTACGCCCGCCGCTATCCAGAACGCGTTCTCTCTCTCGGCCTCTTGTCAACGGCCGCTGGACGCACTGAGGACGACAGTCAAAAGGTCTGGGCCGTGGTCCACGCCATGGAAGAAAAAGGTGTCGCCAACGTGCTGAGCACGCTTGTCGACCGCTGGTACACCGACGCGTTCATTGCCGCCCACAACGACATCGTGCAACGCCGTTTGAAACAGGTCATCGACACCGATTCCGAAATTTTTCTGAACGTCTTTCGCATCTATGCTGGCACGGAGATGATGCCTTGGTTGAACGAGATCACCGCACCGTCCCTCATCCTCACGGGCGAAAATGACGGCGGGTGCAATCTCCGCCTGAACAAAGGCATTCACACCGCCATGCCAAACAGCGAACTCGTGATCCTGCCTGATTACAAGCATTCGTTGCTGCTGGAAGCACCAGACGAGGTGGCACGTGAAATGTTGCGATTTCTCTCACGCGCGAATGCATGAACGTACAGTGTGCTCTGCCCTCACGCCTTCTTGAGTACCTTCGGTTTGCGCTTCCCGTCCACCGACACGAACGTGAACGTGCCCTCCGTGACCTTCACATCTTCACCGATACGATTACGCAACGCCCACGCTTCCATCTGCACCGTGATCGAGGTTCGCCCCGTACGCGTGATATCGCAATAAACAGACAGCACATCGCCCACAAACACGGGCGCCAGAAAGCTCATCGCGTCGATCGCAACCGTGACAACCCGTCCGCCCGCCCGCTCTGCAGCACACACCGCACCGGCCTTGTCCATCTCCGTCAGAACCCAGCCACCAAAAATGTCACCTGCCGGATTGGTATCCGCTGGCATCGTCAACGTACGCGTTGTCAATTGTCCGCATGGCGCCATCTTGCGTTTTGGTTTCTCAGCCATTGTCCCCTCCCTCATAACTCCAGAATTTGTGCTATACACCGGTTGAAGCATTGCCAATGTCATGTATGCCGGAACGCACACCCTATGAATCTCGTCGAACATGCTGAAATTCGCGATCTTTTAGACGAACTGAAGCCTATCGCGGAAGAACTGACACCCAACGAGCGTGAAATGTACACGCACCTTGCAGGCAAATACGAAACGCCAACACAAGGCGCGTTCGATGACAAAATCTGTCTGGAGGTCATGTTGCGCAATGTTGGCATACGTCGCGGCATGGGCATCAAACCGGCAGACGCATCACGCGAGATCGATCTTCCCCGAAAGTAACCTCGGGCCAGACAATGCAGACGCCGTGTTTTTTCACCAGGCATTGGCTGGGGCCGGAAGCCGTTGTATCCGCCTGTCATATAAAGAGCAGAAACCTTGCACCGTGTCTTGAAAATCGCGTGCACGTTTCAGTCACGCCGAAATCGCGACACAGTCGATTCGTAAAGCACAATTCACGGCACAACCGCATTTTCCCTCGGGTTGCATCGGCGCACATGTGCATTGCGGGGAAAGACCTCTTGCATCGGAATCATTCCCCGCGCCCCTGATCCAGAATCACCTAAGCGTCTCGCCATGGCACTTGAAAACACATCCGCCGACGGGCTGTCCGCAGCGACATCCACTGACGCATCGACAGGGCAAGGCTCATTGGTCGACGCCCCGGCATTCCGCAACGTTCCACACAACATCGAGGCGGAACAGGCATTGCTGGGCGCAATCCTCGTCAACAATGAAGCGCAGGATCGGGTCAGCAGTTTTCTGCAGGCCGAACATTTCTTCGAGCCCATCCACGGCCGAATCTACGAGATCGCAGGCAAACTGATCCAGTCAGGCAAGCAGGCGACTCCGATCACGTTGCGGACATTCTTCGAGAGTGAAGAAGACATTGGCGATATCACGGTGCCGCAGTACATCGCGCGCCTCGCAGCAAACGCAACTTCGATCATCAATGCCGCCGACTATGGACAGACCGTGCACGATCTCGCAGTCCGGCGTCAGTTGATCACGGTGGGCGAGGATCTCGTGAATGTCGCCTACGACAGTCCGGTAGATTTTCCGCCCGCACGCCAGATTGAGGAAGCGGAACAACGTCTCTATGGGCTCGCCGAGGTCGGGAAGTACGGACAAGGTTTCGACTCATTCGGCAACGCACTCATTGAAGCCGTCGCTATGGCCGGCGCGGCTTACGAGCGGGACGGCGGCCTCTCCGGCATCGCCTCTGGCTTGCGCGACCTGGACAAGCAGATGGGTGGCCTCCAGCAGTCCGACTTGATCGTGCTCGCCGGTCGCCCGTCCATGGGAAAGACCTCGCTCGCCACCAACATCGCATTCAACGTTGCAAACGCCCGTGCCAAGGCCCTTGCCGAGAATCCGGATGCGGACCCGGACGATCCCAAACTTGATGGTGCCAACGTCGGTTTCTTCTCCCTGGAAATGTCGTCGGAACAATTGGCCACACGTATTCTGGCTGAACAGGCCCAGGTCTCATCAGAGAAAATCCGCCGCGGGATGATCACGGAAGACGAATTCCGCCGCCTGCGTGTCACGTCGGAACAACTCAGCCGCCTGCCCCTCTTCATTGACCAGACCGGCGGCATCAACATCGCACAACTTGCAGCCCGTGCCCGACGCCTGAAACGTCAACACGGACTTGGCTTCATCGTCGTCGATTATCTTCAGTTGCTGGCCGGCTCAAGCCGCACATCAGGCCAGGGCCGCGTGCAGGAAATCACAGAGATCACAACCGGTCTCAAGGCTCTCGCAAAGGAACTTGCCGTTCCGGTGATGGCGCTCTCGCAGCTCTCGCGTCAGGTCGAGAACCGGGAAGATAAACGCCCACAACTCTCTGACCTTCGCGAATCCGGATCGATCGAGCAGGACGCCGACGTGGTGATGTTCGTTTACCGCGAAGAATATTATCTCGAACGTGCGCAACCGCGTGAAGGATCGCCGGAACATCTCGAATGGCAAACCCGCATGAACGAAGTGTACCAGGTGGCTGAAGCCATTGTTGGCAAGCAGCGACACGGTCCGGTCGGCACCGTACGACTGCACTTCGAAGGGCAATACACACGGTTCTCCGATCTGGCGCAAAACGACCACATTCCTGAGCAGCATTACTAACCCGCATGTTCAGCGAAACGGATACCGCCACCGGGCGCATCAAGATTGATCTTGGTGCGCTCGTGCGCAACTACCGATTGCTGCAGGACAGTGCTGCACCAGCGGAATGCGCTGCAACCATCAAGGCAAACGCATACGGCCATGGCGTCGAACACATCGTTCCGGCCCTCGTCGCGGCAGGCTGCAAAACATTCTTCGTCGCCACACCGCAGGAAGGGTGTCAGGTGCGTGCGCTTGCGTCTCGGGCTGCGATTTATATCCTCGATGGATTGCTGCCAGGCCAAACCGCATACTATTTGTCCGAAAGACTGAGACCTGTCCTCGGTTCGCGCGAGGAACTCGAAGAGTGGTTATCCGAAACGGAT
The DNA here is from genome assembly GCA_937931785.1 of uncultured Hyphomicrobiaceae bacterium. Lineage (GTDB taxonomy): Bacteria > Pseudomonadota > Alphaproteobacteria > Rhizobiales > CALHAX01 > CALHAX01. The sequence continues at coordinate 50,999 of CALHAX010000002.1, forward strand.
GCGCCTGCAGCCCTCCATATCGACACGGGTATGAACCGGCTTGGCCTTTCACCAAAAGAAGTGGACGGCGTTCTCGCAAACAACGCACTCAGGCAATCCTTGTTCATCACACATGTCATGACACACCTCGCTTGTGCCGACATACCGGATCACCCGTTGAATGTACGGCAGATTGAAAGCTTCAACGCCCTGCGGCCCGCCTTCCCGAATGCACAATTCAGCCTCGGCAATTCAGCAGCGACGTTTCTAGGTTGGGGCACCGCCTTCGATCTCGTTCGCCCGGGCATTGCGCTCTACGGCGCACAGGCCGTCAATCGCCAAACAAGACCAACAGAACCCGTTGCCACGGTTCAGGCCCGCATTCTCAAGGTTCGCGACAACTGGACCGAAACCACGGTCGGTTATGGCGCCACACGCTCACTCGAAACCGTAAGACGGATTGCAACCGTGGCCATCGGTTATGCGGACGGATTGCCCCGGCATCTCAGCTCTGGTGACGGAGAGAGAGAAGCCCATGTCTGGTGCGCCGGAGCCCGCGTCCCCATCATTGGGCGGGTGTCCATGGATTTGATCACCATCGATATTTCATCCTTGCCGAATGAGGCCGTCAAACGCGGCGATTTCGTCGAAATTTTCGGAAACCACATCACCGTGGACGAAATTGCCAATCATGCTGATACGATCAGCTATGAGTTGCTGACACAGCTCTCGCAACGGTTTCCAAGACACGTCATTCCGACTCCCGATGCCACCTGACACGGAACCAGCACGATGGCCAAACAGAAGACAACATTCGCCTGCCAGTCTTGCGGCGCTGTCACCACTCAATGGTCCGGGCGTTGTGGATCGTGCTCAGAATGGAACACGATCGTCGAGGAATTGCCGGAAGTGCACGCCGTGCCCGGCAGCCCGTCACCGGCACGCAAGGGCAACGCCATTGCACTGGAGGGACTGGAAGGAGAATTCGCCGAAGAACCCCGCTTGGTCACCGGTATCGCAGAACTTGATCGCGTGCTGGGTGGCGGGCTCGTGGCAGGGTCTGCAATCCTGATCGGCGGGGAACCTGGTATCGGGAAATCCACGATCTTGTTGCAAGTCTCTGCGGCTCTTGCAAACCAGAAACGCACCGCACTCTACTTCACGGGTGAGGAAGCCGCAGCACAGGTCCGCATGCGCGCGAAACGACTCGAACTGGAAAAATCTCCCGTCAAACTCGCTGCGGAAACAAACCTCGCCCACATCTTGCAAACGTTAAAGGCTGAAAAACACACAGACCTGGTCATCATCGATTCCATCCAGACGCTCTGGAGCGATGGCCTCGATAGCGCGCCCGGCACTGTTACGCAGGTGCGGGCCGCAACGCAGATGCTGGTTCGCCATGCAAAACGCACTGGCACAGCTCTCCTGCTGGTTGGCCACGTTACCAAGGAAGGACAGATTGCCGGACCGAAAGTGGTTGAGCACATGGTTGATACGGTTCTCTATTTCGAAGGAGATCGGGGCCGCCCGTTCCGCATCCTGCGTACTGTCAAGAATCGCTTCGGAGCCACCGACGAAATCGGTGTCTTTGAAATGGGTGAAAAGGGCTTGCAGGAAGTTGCCAACCCGTCTGAGCTATTCCTCGGCGAACGCGAAGCCGGAACCCCGGGTGCCGCCGTATATGCCGGCATGGAAGGCACGCGTCCAATCCTCGTCGAAATTCAGGCTCTCGTCACACCATCCTCACTCGGCACGCCACGCCGCGCCGTTGTTGGCTGGGACACCAGTCGCCTCTCTATGCTGCTGGCCGTTCTTGAAGCGCGTTGTGGTGTCAATCTCGCTGGGCATGATGTTTACCTGAATGTCGCAGGCGGTCTGAAGATTACGGAAACTGCGGCAGATCTCGCCGCCGCAGCCGCTCTGATGTCATCACTCGCCAATAATCCACTTCCAGCGAACACCGTGTACTTTGGCGAAATCAGTCTCTCCGGCGGGGTGCGTCAGACTGGACACACGCTCCACCGCCTTAAGGAGGCCCAGAAACTGGGTTTCGAGCAGGCCGCAATGCCCGCATCCGGAGACCTTGAAACAAAGACATTGGACATCCATCTGAAGCGTGTTGCACGCCTGTCTGACTTGGCGCAGATGCTTGGTTTGGACACACTGGGGAATTCCACATAGCCCATGAACGTGAAAACCGTTGCCGATTACTGCCCAGTGCGCCAGAACGTGGCAAACGCCGCACACCGACAGGGCACTTTGCCACTGAATATCCAGACCAGCGCACAATTGCTGCCACGGAATCGTGTTAGGCGATATGGATGAGTTAAGGGGACAACTCCCATGGCAATTACTATTCTCGACATGGTATTCTTGGCGCTTGCCGCTATTTCAGGCCTGCTGGCGATGTACCGTGGTTTTTCACGCGAACTTCTGTCGATCCTGTCGTGGATTGCAGCAGGCGCTGCGACCTACGTGTTCATCACCGGGTATCCCGAAGTTGGTGAGAGCCTGGCCGGGCAACTTGGTCAGCGTCCGGAACTGATACAGATTGCCCTGGGTGCGGTCCTGTTCGTGGTTGTACTGATTGTCGTACATTTGATCACATCCCGCCTCTCTGAAAGTATACTGGACAGTCGCGTTGGCATGATTGACCGAATTCTTGGACTCGGTTTCGGTGTTGTACGTGGTGGGCTGTTGCTCATCATTCTGTTCATTCTCGTCAAGCAAGTCTTCCCACCAGAAAGTTTCCCACCCTGGGTTAAGGATGCTGCGACATACGACTTTATCGACACTTCGTCTGACTCCATTGCTGACGCCGTGCTCAAACGCTTGCCCGAGGATTTCACGATCCCGGGCACAGGTGATAATTCCTGATTGGCGAGCGGGCAACGTGAACGGCAAGGTGAAAGAAAAGAGGACAAAATGATTTCACCCGGACACAAGCCCTCCGCCACAACAAAAATGGCGTGTACCACTGATGATGATCAGTGGCATGACGGCGACCGACTGAACGAAGAATGCGGTGTCTTCGGCATCATTCCCCATCAGGACGCCGGTGCATTCACGGCCCTCGGTTTGCATGCCCTCCAGCATCGCGGACAGGAAGCAGCGGGCATCGTCACCTACGATGGCGAGCAGTATCATTCAGAACGCCGCCTTGGGCTCGTCGGCGACAACTTCTCAAAGCAAGCGGTCGTTGATCGCCTGGTCGGCGATCGTGCGATTGGCCACGTTCGCTATTCGACGACCGGCGAAACGGCACTGCGAAATGTCCAACCACTCTATGCCGATCTCGACACGCTTGGTTTCGCAATTTGCCACAACGGCAATCTGACCAACGCACTGACAATCCGCAAGCAACTGGTCAGCGACGGCGCAATCTGCCAGTCCACCACGGACACCGAGGTCATCGTCCATCTGGTATCGCGCAGCAAGCGCCACGGCATCGTGCATCGCTTCATCGACGCTCTGCTTCAAATCGAAGGTGCCTACGCGCTTGTGGCCCTTGCAGAAGACATTATGCTAGGGGCCCGCGATCCCGATGGCATTCGTCCTCTGATCATCGGCAAACTGGACGGCGCATACATTCTCGCGTCCGAGACTTGCGCACTGGACATCATCGGCGCGGAATTCGTCCGCGAAGTCGAGAACGGCGAAGTCGTCGCCATCACGAAAGACGGCATCGAATCCCACCGGCCTTTCCCAAAACGTCCGGCCCGCCCTTGCATCTTCGAATACATCTATTTTGCGCGACCGGACTCGATCGTCGGTGGGCACAGCGTTTACAACATCCGCAAGCGCATGGGCGAACAACTCGCCCAGGAATCTGCTGTCGATGCAGACGTTATTGTTCCAATCCCGGACTCGGGCGTTCCGGCCGCAATCGGATACGCTGATGCAGCTGGCATCCCCTTCGAGCTCGGGATTATCCGCAATCACTACGTGGGCCGCACGTTCATCGAACCGCAGCAACAGGTTCGCGCGCTTGGCGTAAAGCTCAAACATTCCGCCAACCGCGGCCAGATCGCTGGCAAACGCGTCATCCTGATCGACGATAGCGTTGTGCGCGGCACGACATCTCTCAAGATCGTCAGCATGATGCGCGATGCTGGCGCAACGGAAGTTCACATGCGCATCGCATGTCCCCCCATCACACATCCTGATTATTACGGCATCGACACGCCGGACCGCGAAAGCCTCCTCGCCGCGCGTTTCACGCTGGAAGAAATGCGCGAGTACATGACGGCCGACACGCTCGCATTCCTCTCAATCGACGGCGTCTACAAGGCCGCCGGATATACCGGGCGCGACAACGCAGCACCACAGTTCACGGATCACTGCTTTACGGGCGATTATCCCACCCGCCTGCGCGACCGTGAAGAAGATAGCGACAACCGCCAACTCTCCCTGCTTGCAGAAGTCGGTTAACGCCACGGTGCAAAAACCACCATCGCCCCTTATATCTGCTTGGGTGGCTTGGTAGATTCGTTACACATTAGCCACACTCGTCGGCTATCTCGTCCTCAAACGGATAAACGGTCAGATACCGGGCGCTTCTGATTGCGCGCCATCTGACCGCACTCACAATGGAGATCAATTGTGACACGGTTGCATATCACTCTCACGGCTGCGCTCGCAGCACTCCTGGCAACGTCGGCACACGCAAAGCAGATCAACACAGGCGGTGAAACCGGCGCGTACTATTCCCGCTTCTGCCCCCTGTTACGCGACGCTCTTTCGAACAGCCGGTTCAAGTACGAGTGCGCCACGTCGGAAGGCTCGCGCGAGAACATGCAGCGCACCATCAGCACCCCGACCGACATCGGCTTCGCACAGTTAGACATTTACGCTCTCGAGCGTACAATGCTGGGCGACGAACTTTTCACAACGCTCCGCACAGACGGGGCCCGCGAATGCCTGTTCATGGTGTCGCGCAACAATGACCTTACAAACCTTGGCCAGATCGGCGGAACAGCATCCCAACTCCGTTTCGTATTACCACCGGAAAAAAGCGGCAGTGCCGCAAGTTTCGAATTCCTCCGCCAGATCGATCCGGACGGATTGGGCCTGGCACGTGAGGTCACCTACGCAAGCAGCACGGACGAGGCCATTGCAGCCGCTCTTAGTGCCGACGATACAGTAACGCTCTTCGTGCAGTATCCCGATCCCGCTAACAAACGCTTCAAGGATATCGAGAAGCAGGGTGGGCGTCTGATTCCGGTTCTTGATCGCAATATTCTCCGCCAGCAGGTAAACGGTGAAAAAATCTATTTCGCAGAAGCCACAGAGGTGAAGAACCCGAGCTGGAACAAGGCCTCTGAAAAGTTCGTGACGGCCTGCACACCGTTGGTCGTGTTCACCGGCAATCCTGAACGTCTGGACGACAAGAAGGCCCAGGAAGATCACGCAGATCTCGTGCGCACCGTAAAGGATTTCAAAGCCGACGTGCTGCGTCCGCAAACCGGCGGGAGTTTCTGGAGCCGCCTGTGGCGCCGCACAAAAGAGTTGTCCGGTCAGAGCATGGAAAAATTGCTCGAACTCTCCGACGAAGCACGCGAGAAGGCAGGCCCTATGATGGAACGCGCCAAGGACGCCAGCAAGCGCGCGATGGAACGTGCCGGTGAATTGGCGGAAGATGGGCTCGACCGCTCGAAGGACCTGCTCGACAAGGCCCGCGAAAAAGCGAACGACCTGAATGACACGTACAACCAGAACTGATCTGGCAAACATGGAATTTTTGCATGGCGGCTCACAATCGGGGGCCGCCATTCTTGTTTCGCACGCGCATTTCCGCTAGCCGCGTGCGTCCACCTCCCCTATGGAAGCCTCATGAAAAAACTGGATGGAAAGATCGCGCTGATCACCGGCGCATCACGGGGCATCGGCGCAGCAATCGCGCGGGCCTATGCACGTGAAGGCGCACACTGCGTGTTGTTGGCCCGCACCAAAGGCGCACTGGAAGAATTGGACGACGAGATCCGCGCATTGGGCGGAACCGCGACCCTGCTCCCCATGAATCTGAAGCACGACAAGAAAGTCGATGCTCTCGGGCCAACGCTGTTCGAACGGTTCGGCAAACTCGATATCTTTGTTGGAAACGCAGGGTTGCTCGGTCCCCTGTCGCCCCTCCATAACGTGTCCGACACGGATTGGGCGAACGTCATGACCATCAATGTGAATGCCAACTGGCGTTTGATACGCACACTATCGCCATTGCTTGAAAAGGCGGACGCTGGTCGTGCGATGCTGCTGACCTCCGGTGCCGTTGCCAAGAACCGCGCCTATTGGGGACCTTATACCGTGTCCAAGGCCGCCCTCGAAGCACTCGCCAAAACCTGGGCCGCCGAAGTCGCCACCACGAACGTGCGCGTGAATCTCGTGAACCCCGGCCCTGTCGCGACCCAGATGCGCGCCAAAGCCATGCCCGGTGAAGACCCTACAACAATCCCGCAACCCGATGATCTGGAAGATTTGTTCGTGAAACTGGCGCTACCAGACGTGACGGCCAATGGTGAGGTGTTTTCGTACGGGGGATAAGATTGGTTGGGCGTCGACACTCGCATCCAAACCGGCCCGCTGTTTTGAATTCGGGTTTGACTGCGCTGGGCCAACGGACATTTTCACCAATGCTGATGATCAAATTGTCGCAACACTTTGTATCAGAGTGCCTCACCAGTCGAAAACTCGACAGTTGCTGTTTTCAGGTACGTATCGACGCCCTGGAGTAACTCTTTCCATCGGGCAATTTGCAAACTCGGGAAAATGACACGTACGTTCTTTGATCGAAACGAATGTATCGCCCGACATTCCATGTACCGACCATCGCACCTGATGATGCAGGCTGCGGAAATCACCAAACTTCCGCTCCACGACAAGCAAACCGAACTTTAACGCAGCAAAAGAGAGAGTATTTCCGAGCGACGTCAAGATCTTTTTTCAGACGCGCAATTGCGGAACATAAACACGTACAAACACCGGGCATTAAGGTGATGCTGGTAGCATGGGCTCTGACTTGTTCTGAAATGAAACCACCACGAACACGCCGTTCAGTTTTCCGGTGTCGGTGTTCAGCAAAGGGCCTGCCATGTTCAGACAATTGACCAGAACCTTGTTTTTCTGGCCACTGATGGTCACGGTTGTTCTGATCCTGGCGCAAGTGTTTCCGCTGACCGGCATATTCCTCATGATGCTCGGCGGTCCGCTATGGACCGGCCTGGCCATTTTGTGCACGCTTGGCGCGTTTACGATCGACGCCTTGCGCGGTGCGATACCACGGTTGTGTCTGATCATCCCACTTGGCTTCTTTGGCGGATATTATGCGGCCTACTTTTCACAAGGGGCAGACATCACGGCACGCGAGGCGGAACTACAGCGGTCCAATCCAACGAAAGTTTTCGCGTACGATCCTGACCGCCACAGCCTGGTGACCAAACACGCTGGCGGCATCGTGTCCTCCTTCAAGGTTCCCGTCGCTTACGCGAAGAACAAAAACTACGACGAAGGGTATCTGGCGACCCGGTTGGCAAAACGCGCCACCTGCAAATCCGTACCGCGCGACAGCCTGGCTCGCATCAACACGTCCTGGTTTCACCGCAAAAACCTGAAGGGCAAACGCCGTCTGGTGCGTGAGATCTGTAAGTTGCGGTATCCAGAAAAACCGGATCGCACCCTTGTCGAGGTGAATGTGGACGACGGGAAATGGTGGCGCAGTGGCACGACGATCGCAGAACGCACGCATACGCTTGTGGTCGATGGTGAGACACTCGGCGTCTATCGCAGAGCCACCGTGGAACGTTACGCGGCATTCCCGTTTCCGTTCTATGGCTGTTTCCTGAATTCCGGTGCGGCACGCTGGGACTGCTCCGGCGGTTTCTGGACAACACGTTATCAGTTGAAATCACGCCCTGCATCCCTGCCCGAAGATGCACGAACCAATCCTGTCGCGATCATGCTGGGGCTCGAACCGTACACGTCGGCGGACTACGCCAACTTTGTCGAATACCCGTCAAACGCCGCAAGCATCGCACGTGTCATGGGTGAGGCGGATCGCGTGACAGCGAATGCGTACGATCAGTTACAGCAACTGATTGACGATCCCAAAATGAAACTCCCCTGGCGGATGGGCTACTCGCTGGCAAGTGACACAAAACGTCTTGCGGCGCATGCTGACAGCCTCGTTTTCGCATTCGCCAAATTCGCAAGTGAGGCTCGAGGGAAGAATTATCGTGCCCTCAACCGCGCGCGCGCCATTGCAACAGCCGTTGCAGCGCTTCCAGAGGATAAGTTTACAGAGCACGGGACAACAATCTTCGATGCTGTCCGGGCTGACACATGGTGGAAGCATCGCCCTGCGCTGTATATCCGGACAGCAGATGCGGGGCCTGAGACTTTCGCAATGTACAAGGCGCACTTCACTAACGCGGTGTCACGTGGCTGGCTGAAATTTGCGCCGGTGTTGGCATTATGCCGGCTCGATACGATCGACCAGGAAACGCTTGACCTCATGAAGTTGCAGTTTGCAAACGTTGATACCAGCAAGGATAAAATTCTTCATCAGGCCTTGTTCCTGGCACTTCTGCGTCATGGGGCGCGAACGGACGTTGAACGTCACCTCTCGGACGCAAAACCTCGACACCGCAAGTGGTATCAAGCGGTTCTCGACTCCCACGGGACTGCCTCGTTGCAAATGCCGAACAACTGCGCTGTCCGTAGTTGGGGCGGCAAAAGTTATTTTGCGACCAGCATGAAGGGGACGGTGCCGCGATAATCAGGCGCTACGCAATGCGCCCGATGGAATCGGATTGCCCGACAATGGACGAATCAGCAAACGCATGAAATCGACGGGACCAGGGAGCGTAATGCTGCCATGGGGAACACGTTCGAAGCCGGTCTTTTCATAGTAAGACAAATCGCCAACAAGGATGACGTAGGCGGCTCCGTTTCCAACCGCGGCCTTGACGGCTGCTGCAATTAATGCCTGGCCGTGACCAATGCTCATGTGGTTCTGGCAGACGGCCAGGGGCCCGAGCAACATGCCTCGTGACGATGAGGTGCCGACAGTGACCCAGGTCATCTGAACGGCACCTTTGAGTACGCCGTCGATTTCCAGCTTACAGCAGGCTGGCGAAATGGCTGGCGCACTTTCTCGAACGCGATAGGCCGTGCGGGCGAACCGTCCAGGGCCAAACACCGTCTCGTGGAGCCGGGTCACAGCGGGCAGATCCGCGATTTCAAGGGGAGCAATGACAGTTGCAGATACCGTTAGGCTTGCCGCTGGAGGCGAGCCGACGGATGGGCTGAGGCAGGTGACAGACATGAGTATATTCTAACGTTCTTGCGAAAACAAAGCGTGAAGGGAACAGGTCCGCCACCGCAATCTTCGCGTGCGCACCTGTCAGCCGCGTCGAGGGCGGCCCGAAATTCGTCGTCGGAGCGACACTGGTGCTGTTGTGAACGTTGTCATGATTGCCGTCTATCAACGAACAATGTCCGCGTAAAGGCATTCTGCACGATATGATGAAAGTCTCGGGTAACGCTCCTTTCAGGAGCGTTACCGTCGCGTACTACGCCGAAGCGCCTACATCGGCACTCGAGATGGCTGCTGCCTGAACGGCGAGTTGAACCTTCTCGAAGGCGCGCACTTCGATTTGTCGAATACGTTCCCGACTGACGTCGAACTCCTGGCTGAGTTCTTCCAGAGTCTTCGGATCTTCCGAGAGACGACGAGCCACGAAAATATGTTTCTCTCGCTCATTCAACTCGCCCATTGCGGACTCAAGGAACGCGCGGCGTTGGGTGAGTTCTTCGCTTTCAGCAAGGTTGGTTTCCTGGTCTGTGGCATTTTCATCTTCGACCCAGTCCATCCACTCGCTGCCGCCGTCACCGTCGGCGCGCATGGGGGAATTAAGCGACGAGTCGCCTCCGAGGCGGCGGTTCATGGACACGACGTCCTTCTCCGGCACGTTCAGGCGTGTCGAGATTTCCTTGACGTGCTCTGGTTTCAGGTCGCCATCCTCGAACGCCTGGAGCTGGCCCTTGATTTTGCGCAGGTTGAAAAACAGCTTTTTCTGCGACGCGGTGGTGCCCATTTTCACGAGGCTCCATGAGCGCAGGATGTATTCCTGGATCGAGGCGCGAATCCACCACATCGCATAGGTTGCGAGACGAAACCCCTTTTCGGGATCGAAGCGTTTCACAGCCTGCATCAGGCCGATGTTGCCTTCCTGGACAACTTCGCCGATGGGCAAGCCATAGCCGCGATAGCCCATGGCAATCTTGGCCACGAGACGCAGGTGAGACGTCACCATGCGATGCGCCGCATCGCTGTCGCCATGTTCGACCCAGCGCTTTGCAAGCATGTATTCCTCGTCCGGCCGCAGCATCGGGAATTTCCGAATCTGCTCCAGGTATTTCGAAAGCCCGGACTGGCCTTCGGACAAGACGGGAAGATTTGAATTAGCCATACGTGTGTGTTCCTCCAGCCCGATATATGGGGCCAAAGAAGCGAAATTCAAGCAGGTCAACACCCGAAAAGAAAAATTGTTTTATTTCATGGACTTAGGAATTGACCAAAGCAATTTCAAGCACGCGCTAATGCCGCAGTCAGGCCACCTGTTGGCTGATTTCCGCGCCACCAATGGCCGCGCGTTCCGCGTCCCAGGTTCGGATGAGCTCAATGATATCGAGCACCGGGAGAGGCTTCGAGAACAGATACCCCTGTCCGAAGTTGCTGCCTTTTTCCATAAGGAATGCGAAATCGTGCGGCGTCTCAATGCCTTCGGAGACGACGCTCATGCCGAGTTGTTGTGCGAGCATCAGTATGGTCTCGACAATCTTGCGGTTCTGCTCTGCCTTGAACATCGCTGAAACGAAACTGCGGTCGATCTTGAGTGTGGTCACCGGCAAGTTCGCGAGATGCGACATGCTCGAGTAACCTGTCCCGAAGTCATCGATGGCAACGCCGGTGCCTAGAGCGCGAATCTCGTTCAGAACGCGCGCAGCCATAGCCGTGTCCTGCATGACGGAGCTTTCCGTGATCTCGAATGTCAGCACGTCTGGCGTCAATCCGTTTTCCGCGACACTCTCTTCCAGCAGCTCAACAATGTTGCCGCTTTCGAGATCACGGGCCGTGACGTTGATGCTGACCACAATCGGGGTCACGTTCCCTATGTTCTTCAAGCAAGTCGTGCGCAACCGGGGGAGGTCGACACACGCCTGTTTCAGGCAGAACGTCGTGATCTGGCGGATGAGTGCGCTTTCGTTTGCGGTTGGGATGAACTGATCCGGTGATATCAAACCGCGCTCGGGATGTTGCCAGCGTACCAGAGCCTCAAGCCCGCACAGCATACCTGTTTCGAGGTGGACAATCGGCTGGTAGTGGACCCGCATCTCATTTCGGCGCAGAGCTGTCGCGATGTCACTTTCCAGCTTCAGGCTTTCGAGTGCAGCGGGTGCAAAATTCGACGGCAAATCGTAAACGTTTGTTGGTACGCCTGTGGACGTCTCAAGTATACGCAATGTCTTGCGCAACCGGTTCAGGACCGTTTCTATTGTCATGCGCATGACGGGATCCATTTCCAGGATCCTGCGCGTGAATTGTTCCGCGTTGATTTTCTGGAGAACGCAGTCCTCCAGCGCCAGAGCGGTTGCCGAGCGGCGCTCATTCATCAGTATCGCCATCTCGCCGAGGATTTCTCCCTGACCGACGGTCGCTATCACAACTTTTTCGCCGTTGCGCTTTACGGAAATTTCGAGGGATCCGGAATCAATCACATACGCGCAATCGGCGGCATCATTTTCGTGAAACAACACCTCACCGGTCGGTATCGTGATGAACTTGTAGCCGCTCATGTTCACTCTCCCCAAAGAGGTGCAGGTTCAGACATACGTCGCACCTCCCGCCCGCAAATCAATGCGAACGCCACCCAATGGTTCTTGAGACTAAGCAGATGTGGCTAATGAGGCGTTAATATCGACGACACAGCAACGGTATGGTGGAGATCAATCCACTTGCTCTGCCCCTTTGCGAAGCGCTTCGAGCAGGATTGCAATGTCGTCAGGAAGATCACATTTGAACCGCAGGAGTTCGCCACTCAAGGGATGCTCAAAACCAAGCTCCGCGGCATGCAGTGCCTGTCTTTTCAAGGCCTTGAGGCTTTGCTGCGCGTCCGACGACAGCAACCGTGCACTGGCTGCATGGCTGGCACCATAGGTAGGATCGCCGAGAAGCGGATGATGGATGTGCGCCATGTGCACGCGAATTTGGTGTGTCCGCCCGGTTTCGAGAACACATCGCAGGCGGGACGCAGCCTTGGCGCGATCTTCGGTCGCAAACGTTTCCTGCACTTCGTAGTGCGTCACGGCAGATTTCACATCTGTTCGTCCCTGCTGCCGGTCGCCAGGAATAACCGCCATCTTCGTGCGGTTCCCGCTGGCACGGCCGAGCGCCGCATCAATCTTACCACGTGACCGCTCCGGCACGCCCCAAACAATCGCCTGATAGGCACGCTGCATACGCCCATCCCGGCCATGGGCCGCAAACTGTGCCGTCAATGACGCGTGGGCGATGTCAGTCTTCGCGATGACCATGAGCCCCGTGGTATCCTTGTCGAGCCGATGCACGATGCCGGGACGACGGACGCCGCCGATCCCGGACAAGCTGTCGCCACAGTGAGCAATGAGCGCATTGACGAGCGTTCCCGTCCAGTTTCCGGCAGCCGGATGGACGACAATGCCTGCAGGCTTGTCGATAACGATAACGGCATCGTCTTCGAACACGACGCTCAACGGGATTTTTTCGCCGCGCGGGATGGCCGGGATGGCTTCCGGCACGGTAATCTCGTAGATATCGCCAGCCTGCACGGCTGTGTTGGGTGTGTCGATCACCGCGCCCGCGCCAGGTTCTGTCTCTGTGCCCCCTTGGCGGACCTGCCCTTCCTTGATAAGCGCTTTGACGCGTGAGCGGCTGACGGCACCGATATGGTCTGCAAGGACACGGTCCAGACGCGCACCCACGTCCGACAGGTTCACGACCACGCGATGGTGCATGATCGTAACGGGGTCAAGATCATCAGACATGCGGCGTACAATCCGCTGAACCAACCACGGGATATGCCGCGATGACGACGGAAACTGCCGACGAGAACGAACCAGAATACCCGCCGTTCATGAGCCCGACAGGTGTGCGCCGCATGACCGTTGCCGTCGTCGTCATGGGGGTGATTCTCCTGGTGGGGTTCGCAACGCTGGTTGGCCTGATCATATACAAATCCGGCAAGGCGAAGAAGGCAGCAATCGAGAAGGCACGCCCGGCAATTGTCAGCGTGGACGAGGCCCGTGCGATCTATGGTGCAAACGGTGTATCGAAGTTTGTCACAGCGCGCATCCCGAAAGGTGCGCGGATCACCGGTACGACCGTGGATGGCGATCGCGTTTTCCTGACCATCGATGATGGCTCCGGGTCCGCTCTCATGATGTTCGATGCGAAGGACTGGAAAGTTCTGGGCGTTGCGCGCTTTTCAGATGCTGCCGACGAGTGATTTGATGCACTAACGCCTGCATCGCTGCGTTCTGGACCTTGAGCGTGCAAGCCGTCATACATTGCGAATGATGCCGATACGCATTCGAGAGGACCGACCGCCAAGATGATCAGCGAGGAACTCAACCAGAGACTGACCCGAACGGGCCAGGGGACCGACGCCGGAACTGTGTTGCGGCACTACTGGCAGCCTGCAGCGCTGGCGGACGAACTGGTGAGCAAACGTCCGGTCGTGCCGGTGCGCCTGCTGGGTGAGGACCTTGTCCTGTTCCGCAATGACGACGGCGAACTGGGACTGATTGGCAGGCATTGCCTGCACCGGGGTGCGGATCTTTGCTATGGGCGCCTAGAGGACAACGGGCTGCGCTGTCCGTTTCACGGTTGGCACTTCGACCGAACCGGCCAGTGCATCGAACAACCGGGCGAGCCGGACGGCAGCCGGATGCACGAGAGTATCAAGACAGCCTCTTATCCGGTGATAGAGAAAAACGGAATCATCTTCGCTTACATGGGCCCGGGTGAGCCGCCCCCGTTTCCGGACCTCGACTGCTTTCGCGCACCCTCCTCTCACGTTTTTGCGTTCAAGGGGCTTTGGGAATGTAACTGGCTGCAGGCAATGGAGGTTGGAATCGATCCAGCGCACGCCTCATTCCTGCATCGCTTTCTACAGGACGAAGACCCGGCGGACGGTTACGGAAAACAATTCCGCGACACCGCCACTGGCACGAACATTCCGATGACGAAATTGCTGCGTGATTATCCGCGCCCCGAGATTTCCGTTGAAGAGATGGATTACGGCATGCGGTTGACCGCTCTGCGCCACCTGGATGATGGCCGCACGCACGTGCGTGTCACGAACCAGATTTTCCCGGAAGCGATCTGCATTCCGATGTCGCGGGACATGACGATTACGCAGTGGCATGTGCCCGTCGATGACAAGACATGCTACTGGTATTCGATGTTCACCAGCTTTGGTGCGCCCGTCGACAAGACCGTGATGCGGGACCAGCGGTTGAAGGAGCATCGCCTGCCGGATTACACTCCGTTGAAGAATGCCCGCAACAACTACGGCTACGATCCCGACGAACAGGGCGAAATGACCTACACGGGTATGGGCCTCGACATCAACGTGCACGACCAATGGGCCGTTGAATCCATGGGGCGCATTCAGGATCGCACGGTGGAACATCTCGGAAAGACAGACGTGGGAATCATTGCCTATCGCCGGATGCTGCGAGCGGCTATCGAACATGTGAAATCGGGGCAAACTGAAAAACTCCCGATGCTGAACGGTGTTGCGCCCGAAACCATTCGCGGACCGATTTCGACGGATGCTATCACACCCACGGAAGCATGGGAGACAGTCTGGATGAACACTGACCGCGAACGCCGCGCCGATTGCCCATGGGATGCGCAGATCTGACCGTGACCCAGGACCTTGTTGCAAAACTGAAAGACGGTTTTCTTGCGCGCTCCGGGCTTTTACCGGAGGATGGTCTCGCCGCCTGCGCTGACGTTATAGCGCGTGTTGGCGCAGGCGAAGTGGAAACCGTGCGCGTTCTGTTTGCGGATCAGCACGGCGTACTGCGCGGGAAGACGATCGTTGCAGATGCGATTGCCGCTGCATTCACAAGTGGAATATCCCTCCCATCATCGCTTCTGCTGAAAGACACGTCACATCGCACAGTTTTCCCGGTGTGGTCTGAAGATGCAGGTATTGGCTCCGGACTGATGCAAGGAGCGGGCGACATGGTGATGGTGCCAGACCCGACGACGCTCCGCACGCTGCCCTGGTCACCGCATTCGGCCTGGTTGTTCTGCGACGTGGCGTTCAAGGATGGCACGCCGATCCCGTTCGCGCCCCGGACGGTGCTGAAACGCAGCGTCGACGCGCTTGCCGGAAAATCCCTTGCGCTAACGCTCGGCCTTGAGGTTGAGTTCCATGTGTTCGAGGTTGTTGATGACCGTCTGCAACATGCGGACGCTGGCATGCCGGGTCTGCCGCCTGCAACGCAGTTGCTGTCGCAGGGCTACCAGCTCCTCACGGAGAACATTTACGCAAAGCTGGAGACGATCGTCGACGATCTCCGGCGATCCGCTCAGGCGCTTGGATTGCCCATCCGCTCGACCGAAATCGAGATGGGGCCGAGCCAGATCGAGTTCGTATTTGATCCAGCCGATCCCGTAACGCATGCGGACAACATGATGATGTTTCGTGCGATGGCCAAGCAGGTCTGTGCGCAGCAAGGATTGCACGCCACGTTCATGTGTCGCCCAACCGTGGCGAATTGTGCGTCAAGCGGATGGCACCTGCATCAGTCGCTGGTCGACGCGCAAAGCGGAGCCAATCTTTTCGTGCCGGACACGATGGGCGCACTCACACCGCAGGCCAGTGCGTGGATTGCTGGCCTGCTGCACCACGCCAATGAAAGCTGCCTGCTGACCACACCGACGGTCAACGGATACAAACGCTATCAGCCGTACCAACTTGCACCGGATCGCATCCAGTGGGGACGCGACAATCGGGGCGCCATGATCCGTGGTTTGATGACACCTGGGGACGCCGCCAGCCGGATCGAGAACCGGGTCGCGGACACGACAGCCAATCCCTACTATTTCTTCGCGTCACAGATTCTTGGCGGCCTATCCGGTATCGAAAACGCCTTGCAGGCGCCACCACCTGTCGAAACACCCTACGAGTCCGATGCCGAGCGTTTGCCTGTGACATTGCTCGATGCCATCATCGCCTTTGAAGCTGGAACCTTGTTCAAGACCGGCCTCGGCGATGAGTTCGTGGCATACATGAGCGGCCTCAAACGCGCGGAATGGCAGCGCTACGTCTCCGCCCTTTCAGAGTGGGAGCAGCGGGAGTATTTCTCGCTTTATTGATCATGCCACACTTTGTCATCGAACACGGCCATGCTCTCAAGAACGAGAGCGATATGGCGGACGCTATGCAGATCGTCCTCGATTGCGGGGCGAACTCCGGGTTTATCAAACGCGAAGACTGCAAGGTGCGACTGGTGCGTTACACCCATGCGCTTTTCGGCGATGGGCGAACCAGTTTCCTGCACGTAACTGCAAAACTTCTGACAGGCCGGACGGACGCGCAAAAAGAAGCACTCGCGATTTCCATCCGCGACGCCCTGGACGCAAAATTTTCTACCATCGAAAGCATCAGCATCGATATCCGCGACATGAACCCGTCGTGCTACAAGAAGCGATTGGTGTAGGCGGCGGTCGAAGGAGCCCCGACCGCCGGCACCATCGTGTCAGCCGACGATTTCGTCAGCCGTGAAATTGAGATCGATCTCGATCTGAGCGTTTTCTGCGCTGTCGGAGCCGTGTACCGAGTTGCGCTCGATGTTCTCGGCGAACTCCTTGCGGATCGTCCCTGCTGCTGCCTCTTCCGGGTTCGTCGCACCCATGACTTCGCGGTTTTTCGCAATGGCGTTTTCGCCTTCAAGGACCTGCAGGACGATGGGTCCCGATGTCATGAAAGATACGAGATCATTGTAAAATGGGCGCTCAGCGTGGACTTCGTAGAATTTTTTGGCTTGCGCCTCGTTCCAGTGCACGCGCTTGGACGCGACGATGCGCAGGCCGGCGTCTTCCAGCTTGGCGGCGATCTTGCCTGTCAGGTTGCGTGCTGTGGCGTCCGGCTTGATGATCGAAAAGGTGCGTTCCGTGGCCATGTGTGGTCCCCGTTTCCGTGTCTGATTGAATGGAAGATTCTGCGGGCCTTATAACGAGGTCCGGAGACGGCCACAAGACGCGTTGACGCGGGACCGTTGGCGTGACGGGCGGCGGCGTGTATGACCCGGCAAACACCTGCTTCGAAAGCCCACACATTTCATCATGCTTCATTTGAATGACATCACCTATCGCATCGAGGGACGCCTTTTGTTCGACAAGGCGACAGCCGGCATTCCGTCCGGCCACAAAGTTGGCCTGGTTGGGCGCAACGGCACGGGGAAGACCACACTTCTGCGGCTGATTACAGGTGAAACGGCACTGGATGACGGGGCGATCAAGACCGGAAAGAACCAGCGGATCGGCACGGTGGCACAGGAAGCACCCGGTGGACCGGAAAGCCTGATCGACACCGTTCTGGCGGCGGACAAGGAACGGGCTGCGCTTCTAGCCGAAGCCGAGACGGCGACAGATCCCGAGCGCATCTCGGACATCCAGATACGGCTCACGGACATTGATGCGTATACGGCACCGGCGCGCGCCGCGACCATCCTTGCAGGCCTCGGGTTCGATGAAGAAGCACAGCAACGCTCGTGTGCCTCATTTTCCGGCGGGTGGCGGATGCGGGTGGCGCTTGGTGCCGCTTTGTTCGATGCGCCGGATATCCTGCTGCTTGATGAGCCGACGAACTATCTCGATCTGGAGGGCGCGCTCTGGCTGGAACAGTTCCTCGCCAAATATCCTCATACGATCCTGATCGTCAGTCACGACCGGGAACTGCTGAACACGTCCGTGAATGCAATCCTGCATCTCGATCAACACAAACTGACGCTTTATGCGGGTGGCTACGACGATTTTGAAGCCACGCGGAGAGAAAAGCAGCGTCTCGACCAGAAGATGCAGCGGAAGCAGGAAGATGCGCGCAAGCACATGCAGGCCTTTGTGGACCGTTTCCGGGCCCAAGCGACCAAAGCCCGTCAGGCGCAAAGCCGACTGAAAGCGCTGCAGAAGATGAAACCGATCGCAGCGCAGATGGAGAATGCGGTCACGCCGTTCAATTTCCCAGCTCCTGAGAAAATGCTGGCAAGCCCGCTGGTGCGCTTTGAAGGAACAGCCGTCGGATATGAGCCTGGCAAACCGATCCTGCGCCAGCTGGATTTGCGCTTGGACCACGATGATCGCATCGGACTGTTGGGAACCAACGGCAACGGGAAGTCGACATTCGCCAAACTTGTGTCAGGCCGATTGGCACCGATGGACGGCAATCGCTATGCATCAAAGAAGATGGTGGTTGGATATTTTGCCCAGCACCAGATGGACGAATTGAACCCCGAACGTTCGCCCTACGATCATATTGCCGATCTCATGCCGGAGGCGACGGAGGCGCAGAAACGAGCCAGGCTGGGTGCTCTTGGGTTCAGTTTCGAGAAAGCCGACACCAAGTGCGGGAAACTCTCCGGTGGCGAGAAGGCGCGCATGTTGTTTGCGCTAGCGACATTCCACAAACCGCATCTCCTTATTCTCGATGAACCGACCAACCACCTCGACGTGGACAGTCGCGAGGCCCTGATCCATGCGATCAACGACTACTCGGGTGCCGTAATCCTGATCAGTCACGACCGTCACCTGCTGGAGGCAACGGCGGACCGGTTATGGGTTGTCCGTGATGGCGGCGTTGCACCTTACGATGGCGATCTCGACAGCTATCGCGCAGAATGCCTTGCAGAACGGGGCGGAAAGAAAGTGAGCGGCGACGGGAAGTCTGCTCCATCTGCAAGCGGGAACTCCAGCATGAACAAGGCAGAGCGTCGACGGGAAGCGGCGCAAGCGCGTGAAAAACTATCGGAGTTGCGTAAGGCCATCAAAAAGTACGAAAAGGACATGGAGTCCCATGCGGCCACACTTCTGCGGCTGGATGAAAAGCTT
Organism: uncultured Hyphomicrobiaceae bacterium; assembly: GCA_937931785.1. Taxonomy (GTDB): domain Bacteria; phylum Pseudomonadota; class Alphaproteobacteria; order Rhizobiales; family CALHAX01; genus CALHAX01. The sequence goes on from CALHAX010000002.1 coordinate 70,137, forward strand.
GGGGATGAAAACCTGTATCAGGATGATCCGGCCAAGGCTGCGAAACTTGCGAAGGAACGCACACAAGCGGCGCGCGCTCATGCGGTGAGTGAGGACTCCTGGTTGCAGGCCACCGAAGAACTTGAAGCCATTGCACCTTAGAGACTGTGCGACATAATACGGCTTCTACGAAGGAGAGGCGCCGGGATACCAGTGGAGCTATCTGGATCGTCACGTCATGAGTTCATTCAACTCAGATCCGCCATAGATTGATATGATGCAGACAGCGCCTTTCACAGCAACCATGATGCTTCAAATTTTAATGACTAATCTCAGAGAATATTGAGACACTTTTGATACGTGTATCCTTCATGACTTTTCGCCATGGGGGGCACTCGCATGATCTCATTACAGTTTGTTTTTATCCTCGCTCTTGGGGCCGTCGCGGGATGGTTTGCCGGACAAATCACCGGGCACAAGAGCAAGGGGTTCGCCGTCGACATGCTCATCGGTGTGGTTGGCGCTGCGCTTGCCACGCTCGTGTTGCCCGACTTTGTTGCCTGGGGACGGTTACCAGCAATGTTTGCGGGGGCCGTGTTCTTCGCCAGCCTCATTTTGTTAATCACCCGCTTCTATCGCAAAGTGCGTATCGAGCGGCGTCGAGGATTGCCAAGCGCCATTCAAGCTTGAAGAGCAGCGATGGATTAGAGCTTTGAACGTGGCCGTGTCCATGTCGCGAGATAGTGCGCGATGGGGGTTGTGCGCTGATCGTCAAACACTTCGAACCCCTTCGGTTCCAGGCCGCATTGCGTGACCACTTCGAGTGTTTCACGAGGCAGCGGCCAGGGTGGTCCTGACGGTGCAGCACCGTTCTCGCGGGACCTTGTGATGATGAGGAGCGTTCCGCCCGGGCTGACAAGCTTCGTGATGGCACGGATTGCGTCTTCGACACGGTCCTGCGGCATGGCTTGAAGATTGTAGGTTTCGTGCACCAGGTCGAATCGGCCATGCCATTCGTCCGGGAGATCAAAGACGTCTGCCTGCCGGAATTCGATCCCTGCCCCGGAAAACCGCCTTTCCGCCCACTCTGCTGCGGTTTTCGAGAGGTCGAATGCCGTGACCTTGTAACCTGAAGCCGCAAGGCATGCCGCATTGTCGCCGAGACCGCACCCGACATCGATCGCAGAACGTCCTGCGCCGGGATTGTCCGCCAACCATTCATTCAGTTTGAACCGAGGCGCCGCAGTTTCCCACGGAATGAACTCCGACTTGCCCGCTGCCCGTTCATAGAGGGCTTCGAACCAACTGTCCGGGGTTACCGAGGCATCAGATTTCGCCTGGAGCTCGTTGGCCCAGCCGCGACCAATATCGCGCGGTGTCGGGGCAGTGGATTCTGGTGTATCCATCACGCTTTCTTCTCCCATCTGCCCTGCGGGCTTTGCTGCCAGTACGTCACGGAACACCCCGCATCGCGAGCGGTTTTCCATGTTGTGCGAGCATCGGCAAGTGCGCGTTCGTCATGGCCGTCAAAGAGGAAAATGGATCGCGTGAACGCGGTCAGATCTCCGGCGGCGGCACCATCCACCAGAAATCGAACCTCTGCCCCGTTGGGAGTGTCCTGGGTTGTGGTCAGGAATACGGATTGCGCCGCTGGATCCCCTTCCGATGCCGTGCCATGTGCCAGAAAACTGGCCTGGGCGTACGTCCACAGGTGATCGTTGATGGCATCACAACGCTCTTCGGTTCCCGCTTGAACCACGGCGCGCCAACCCCGTTGACGTGTTTTCTCCAGCAGACTTGGCAAGACGTCTTCAAGACGCTGGCGCTCGAGATGGTAAAACCACACTTCCGGCGCAGTATCGGTCGCCACCGTATTTGTTTTCGATGGGGCGTCTTTACGCATCAGCAATACTCCCCTGTTATCCCTCGCGGGTCGTTCACCGCACGTCTTTGCCCTCTGGCGAGTCCAGTGCAGCAAGCGCGTAAACGACACCTGCAGTTTGAACGTTACACGACAACTTGTTGTGCTATGTTCAGACTTGGTCAGCGCCTGTCAACGGCTGCTGACCTTTTGGGCCGGAGCGCGGCTGTCATCTCGGTTCACGGGGGACGGCCAGCGATCCGGCCCGCATCATTCTGCATTTTTCTTATCGTATAGATCGACTGGCTATTTGCTGTCGTACGGGTTCTTGCCCTTGCGCAGGTTGAGACGGATGGGAACCCCGGGAATATCGAACTGGTCTCGCAAACTGTTAATCAGATACCGCACATAGGATGTGGGCAAATCATCTGGTCGAGAGCAAAAAACAACGAATGTCGGAGGCCTGGCGTGTGGTTGCGTCATGTAACGCAAACGCAGACGGCGTCCACTCGGTGCCGGCGGGGTGTGGGTTGCCACAGCATCTTCCAGGAAGCGGTTCAGCTGGCCCGTTGTCAAACGCTTGTTCCAGACCTCTTCGATAGACAGCACCGCGCCCATCAATCGATCCAGCCCCTGCCCTGAAAGTGCCGACAGCGTAACGAATGGAACGCCGCGCACCTGAGGCAATAGCCGGTCCACCTCACGTCGCAATTCGGCGAGATAGGCCCCTTTGTCGTCAACCGTATCCCACTTGTTGATGGCGATGACGAGCGCGCGCCCTTCTTCTGCCACCATGTGCGCAATCGTGAGGTCTTGTTTCTCCAGTGGGGCTGCTGCGTCGATGAGCAGGATAACGACCTCGGCAAATCGTACAGCGCGAAGCGCATCCGTGACGGAAAGTTTTTCGGCGACCTGCTGAACGCGCGACTTTCGGCGCAAGCCCGCCGTATCCCACAAGCGGATGCGTCGTTCGTTCCAGACCAGTTCCGATTCAATGGAATCGCGCGTAATGCCCGCTTCGGGCCCCGTAATCATCCGCTCCTCACCGAGCAGGGCGTTGGTGAGAGTCGATTTCCCTGCGTTCGGACGACCGACGATGGCCACTTTCAGAGCGCGGTCTTCGTCGTCTTGCTCCCTGGCGATTTCTTCATTCAATGCCGCCGTCTCAAGCGCGTCCGAGAGTGCATCCCCAATATCTCCGACGCCGAGCCCGTGCTCTGCCGAAATCCCGACAGGATCTCCCATGCCAAGGCTGTAGGCTTCCAGCACGCCGTCCAGGCCACTCTGACCTTCGCACTTGTTGGCAAGCAACGTGACGGGCTTACCCGACTTGCGCACGAGCTTGGCAAACATTTCATCCGCCGGTGTCACGCCGACACGTGCGTCAATCACGAACAGGACATAGTCTGCATCCCGCACAGCTGTCTCTGTCTGCTCGCGCATGCGCTCCGTCACGCTGCCCGTTTCGGCATCTTCAAGACCGGCCGTATCGATGAGTGTGACGGTATGGCGATCAACTTCAGCAAAACCTTCACGTCGATCACGCGTCAGGCCAGGTGTCTTGTCGACGAGGGCGAGCCGACGCTTTGTCAGGCGGTTGAAAAGCGTGGACTTGCCTACATTCGGGCGTCCGACGATAGCGACCTTGAACGGCATAGGGAAAAGCTGGCTCAGAAGATGTGTGGTTGAGCGGTTGGCGTAGGCCAATGACCGTCAGCGGGCAAGCGCCTTCGCATCATTGAGTTTCTGGATCAGTTCGACGCAGCATGCCTACCGTAGTGCAATCAGGCGTGCCTTGTCTGTCAGAATGTACATCTTCCCGCCCGCCACAACAGGGGCAATGAAGACCGGTTCACCGAGATCCAGGCTGCCGAGCACCCGGCCCGTGGCGGCATCCACACGCGCGAGCTTGCCCTTGCTTGAGACGAGCCAAAGCCGGCCGCCAGCAAGAACAGGACCGCTCCATTTGCCGTCTCCCGGCAATTTTGTTGCCCAGTGCATCGCACCCGACGCACGGTTCAGCGCCATGACACGTCCGCTGACATCGACGATATAGACCGCATCCCCTGCGACCCATGGGGTCTGGATGCTACGGATGCGCTTGGACCAGAGCCGCTCACCCGATTGGCCCGAAGACGCGATCATTCGTCCTGCGTTCCCAACGGCGTAGACCGTCCCACCGGTGAGGACCGGACGTCCCGGGTTTCCGATCGCACCGACAGATGAGCGGCTACGCGAACTTGCCAGAGAGTCTGTCCAGAGAGTTTCACCCGTTTCCGCATTCACTGCGAGCACTTCGCCCGAGAGATCAGGCACAATCACCAGACCGTCGCCAACAGCCGGGCTGACATTGCTGAGAATACTTGCTTTCTGGGGTGCTCCGTCAAAGCGCCAGGCCGCACGTCCATCAAGCACAGACAGGGCGTGGAAGCGACCATCAATTGTGCTGACAAACACCTTGCCAGAGGCCACAGTCGGCGAATTCCGTGCCGGTGCGCCAAGATTGACTTCCCAGATTTTCTTTCCTGATCGCGCACTCAGTGCGACAACGGTGCCGAAGCCAGTCGCGGCGAAAACCTGTCCATCGGCTGCGGCCAACCCGCCACCGAATCCTTCTTCTGCGTTTTCGTGCTTTGGCGCCAAAGAAAAGCGCCAGGCCTTCTGCCCACCGGTCGCCGAGAACGCGGTAATCGCACCGTATGCGTCGAGCGTGTAGACCCGACCTTCGTAAACAATCGGACTTGCCGTCAGCTTGCCATAGGATGACGATCCGTTTCCTGCGCTGGCACGCCATATTGATTTCAGTGAGGCCTGGAGTTGCAGATGCCCCGGTGCGTTGTCCGCCGTTCCGCCAGGTTGCGACCAGCCAAGGTTGGCGACCTGTGCCGGCACGGCAATCGGTTGCGATGCGGCAGCCAGATCACTTGAAAGACTGGCGTCACTTCCAAGAACAGAGAGCCGTTTGCCCGGCAGTTTCACCTCTTCCTGCTTGAAGGGATTGAGGGAGGCAAGATCAGGAAGCTTAGGCCCGCCAGAGCACCCGACCATGGCTCCAGCAACAATGACGCATGTGGCGGCTATCGTCGCCGACCGGGTGATCCGTTTCATGCTGTCCATCTTACATTCCCCAAAGTCCTGCGAACGCGTGTGATCACGCTGATCGCTCTCGATTTTGGTCCCAGTCAGCACGACAATCCGACCGCAACACGGCAGCCGCGTCAACGTGTACTAATTCTGGGGCACGGTTGCATCCGATCCGGATGCTTTTTCAGGCGTTTTTGCCGTACTCTTGGGTACTGTTGCGGCAGGCGCTGCTTTTTCCGGTTCGACAAGCAAACTCAATATGACCTGCGCCCGCTGACGCAACGCACTGGTTGCTCCGTTGTCGACCAATATGTCCTGAAATATCTTTTCGGCCTCGGCTTTCTTGCCGTGTTTGTAAGCGGACAGACCCAGCAATTCACGTGCTGTATGACGCCACGACGTATCGCCTGCGGTCAGACCGGACAGACGCCCGTTCATCTCATCGAACGAGGCTTCATCGACCCGCAGCATGGCGGCGCGCACCTTTGCGAAGGTCGCCAGGGATTTGTCTGCGTCAACGCCTTTGGCAAGCTTGTCGTACGCTGTAACAGCCTCAGTCGTTTTGCCGTTCTTTGCCAGATCGGCGGCGAGTCGGAACAAGGCGAGAGAGCGATAGCCCTTCGGACCGTCACTTGCCAATTCTTCAAGCACCTTGCGGGCCTCGTCGGACTTGCCATCCTGTTCCAGAACGACCGCCCCTTCAAAGCGAGCCCCGGCCTTGGCGGCCTCTTGTGCCTGCGTGTACTGCCAGAATTGCCACCCGGCCACGCCAAGGATGATGCCGACAGCAGCGGCCACAATCAGTGTTCCGTAACGGTTCCAGAGGTCAACAGCGCGTTCCTTGCGCATTTCCTCTTCGACTTCGCGGAATACGTCTCCATCGACCATAGTGTTTATTCAGCCCGTTTGCTTCGATCTGTGCCCGCTGGTCTGCCGTGTGGGCAGTGCGAACGCATCCGATCCAGTATTGGTAATCACCCATTTCATCTGGGCTATAGAGGCCCATCTGCGCAACCGCAAGCGATGCGCCATCGCGCAGCGACGGGACTGTTGAATTCCAATATTTTTCGTGAACGGCGTTTCCGGCCATTTCGTGACGCATACCGTGCACTCTACCCCTTGGATTTTGGTTTCCCGCTCTCACTCTTGAGCGCGTACGTGTGGGCCTGTTCCGGGAATGTTCTGGCACGCACTTCCTTCGAATACGCCTTGATCGCCCCTTCAATCGCTGCGCCGACATTGCCAAATTCCTTGACGAATTTCGGTACGCGCGGACTCAGACCCAGCATATCTTCCATGACGAGGATTTGACCGTCGCATTGCGCGGACGCGCCAATTCCTATGGTCGGGATCGCAATGGCGTCAGTGATTCGCGCAGCGAGCGGTTCAGCCATGGCTTCGAGGACGACAGAAAAGGCCCCTGCTTCTGAGACGGCGACGGCGTCCTCTTCGATCAGCTGCCACTGATCCTTTGTGCGGCCCTGGGTCTTGAACCCGCCAAGCACATTGATGGACTGCGGCGTGAGACCAATGTGCGCCATCACGGGAATGCCGCGCTGCACGAGGTAATCGATGGTTTCGGCCATGCGCGCCCCGCCCTCAAGCTTCACTGCGCCGCAGTCCGTTTCCTTCATGACCTGAGCCGCGTTACGGAAGGCGACGGATGGGCTCTCCTCGTACGTTCCAAAGGGCATGTCGACGACGACGAGCGCTTGAGTTGATCCGCGCACCACCGCCTTGCCGTGCATGATCATGAGCTCAAGCGGTACCGGCACCGTGCTCTCGTAACCGTGCATCACCATACCAAGCGAATCTCCGACGAGGAGAAAATCCACGTGCGGGTCAGCCAACGCGGCCGTATGTGCGTGATAGGCGGTCAATGACACGATGGGCTCACCGCCCTTGCGTGCAAGGATTTCAGGGGCTGTCGTGCGTCGCACCTGTTTCTGAATGCTCATGTTGCTGTTCAACCCACAAATGAAACGCCGATGAGAGCGCCGTGCCCCCACAAAATCATGCCTGCGTAGAGCGCAAGTCCCACCACCGTGGCAATCCCGTCGTTCAGCAAGGGGCCCGTTTTGGGCACAACGCCTTTCGCCCGCTGGCGGCGTTTGATGGAAATCAGATCGATCACGCCGTAGGCGAGGAAACTGCCAAAGAGCAGCAGGGATGCCAGATCGCCGTTCGCGATGAGGTGTGCGACGGCCCAGATCTTGACGGCCAGCAGCATGGGATGCGGGATCCACTGGCGGAGTTTCCCCGGTAGATAGGCTGAAACGAGGAGTGGAAAGACGGGCAGCATCAACAGAAATGTTGCGTGTATGCCCCATTCCGGCGGGTCCCACAGCGTCAGATGGGTTGCGGCTCCATAGCCACGCACCAGCAAGACAAGACCAACAAACGATGCCAGCGCGAAAAGTGCCTGATACATCACCAGCCCGATCTTATCGGCGATTGCCGTGCGCAGTTTCTGGATCATTGGCACCGCGTGCACCGCGAAAAAAATAATCAGGCCCGCTACCAGTTGTGTCATGCGTTTCCCGTTTCTTGACGATAGAGGCAGTTGCCGCGCACGGTATCGCCCGATGGACATGCGCGTCCAGTGTCCAGCATCGGAGACCGTGGCAAAATGAACATAGATCTGGACATCGCACGGCAGCGCCTCACCCAGCGGAAAGAGGAATTGGTGTCCCTCAGTGATATCTCTTCGGAGGCGCGGGATACGGTTGCTCTCGACCAGCAATCGGTCGGCCGGTTGTCGCGCATGGATGCGATGCAGCAGCAGGCCATGGCGGCAGCCACCGAGCGGTCCCGGAATGCGGAACTCCAACGGATCGCGGCGGCCTTCGCGCGGATCGATGCCGACGAATATGGTGACTGCGAACGTTGCGGCGAGCAAATCCCCGACGCGCGCCTTGCAATTGATCCGAGTGTCTCGACCTGCATCGGGTGCGCGAAGTAGGCATTCCGTCGTCTCCCTAACGCTGTCAAAAGCCTTCAGACTCAGTTAAATTACTGCCAGAATTCCTTCCATTCGCAGGAAATGAGTTTATTCATTTTCGCTTCATGTCGCTGCGCTTATAGCAGAACACACACTTGGTGCACGACAGAGAGGAAAACCCCAATGCAACCCATATCTTTCATCAGACGCGCGCTCGCTGCCACGGCGCTCGCTGCAGCATGCCTCGCAACGGCGCCAGCGACTGCACAGGAGGATTACTCCTGGATCTCGACGACCTACAATGACGAAGCGGATGGCGGACGTTATACCGCGGCGCTGACGCTTGGCGTGCCAGAAACCGACGACAGACAATTCCACTCAACATGCTCCCCCCGCGGGCAATCAACAGTCTTGGGTTATAACACCGGCAATCTTCCCAACGGTCGCCATGTGGTCGTGGACTTCTTTCAGAATGGACGCAACGTCTACTCAAAATCCGCAACGGTCTACGCTGGTGCACATAGCGAAGCGATTTCCGGCGTCCTCTTTAATACGGAAGTGAACGACGGCCTCTGGGTTACACTCAAGCGTGGACGTTCCATTCGGTATCGCATCCGTGGCCACAAGCGTGCGCGCATGACGTTGCGCGGGTCGTCACGTGCAATCGAAATCTACCGTCAGAACTGTCGAGCCATTCAGACAGCCTCAAGCGGTGCCGGGACCTATAATGACGAAGACAATGAAGAGAACAATGTGTCCTCTGCGCGGAGTTGCCGTGACTTCGGTCGGGTCAAATCCCGCAACTCGCAGCAACCGATCACGATCCGGTTCACAAATAACTCCGGGTCGCATCGCAGCGTGATGTGGATCGACTACAATGGCCAGCCGAAACATTACCGGGATCTCGCAGCGGGTGAGTCCTATGCGCAGAAGACCTTTGTCGGCCATCCCTGGATGTTCACGGACGGTCCCGGTAACTGTAAGGAAATGTTCACGCCGGTTTATGGAGCTGGCAACAATTTCGCAATCACATATGATGAATAGAAAACTTGAGTACGGCGGAGAATTCTCCGCCGCACTTCTTGTTCTGCAGTCACGGATGAAAAGATGATATCGCTGCGCTGATCGTATTAGATTTACACGGCGGGCACGCACGACGGTCACGCCGTCGCCATCCACACCAATCGCAACCGAATCCTTGTGCCACGGTGCCCGATTCCGCATGCTCTGACGCATGGCGAATCAATCTTCAGCAGTTGAGCAACTGGTCTCTCTTGCGCATACGCGTACAGGTGATGATGCGGCGCGTGTCCGGCCAGATGGCAGCGGCTATGCCCTGCCCAACGCATTGCCACCACGCAGGCGTCTTGTCATGCAGCCGGGGCTCGATGATGCCCTCAAGCGGCTTGTCAGCAAGACGCGTTTCACGAAACGGGCACGGTTCAATGCGCAGATGCGATACAGTGCTAAAAACAGCGCCAGCATACTTGCGCTAACGGTGGTGTCTGTTCTTGCGCTCGCCATATCGATGTATTCGAGTCAGGCCGAAGAACCAATCCGTTTATTCAATGGAGCCATTCCGCTCGACCTCATTGGAAACTTCCTATCGCTACTTGCCTTGTCATTCGGGTTTGTTGTTGCTCTTGGAAACTATCAAGACAAAGCTCTGCGGCTCCAGCAATGCGCTCTGGACCTCACCCGGCTTCTCGACAGAATTGAAAACGCACGCCAACTGCAAATCGCTGTTGCAGATGACCTATCTACCTGGACAACTGCGTACCATGACATCATGGAGCAATGTCCGTACAATCATGCAGATGTTGACAGCGAACGCGCCAGTTTCAATGATGAAACGCCAACCATGCAACGCGTGTGGAATCAGATCTGGTATCTCTGGGGTGTGTGGGGTATTCACGCCCTCCCTTTTCTTATTTTTCTCTGTTTCACCATTGCAGCCATTTAGATTTTTCCAATTCTGTCTGTTCTTTGCCACTCTCTGCGTTCTGCCCCAACCAACGTACGCCTTTGACGTCGATCTTGAGATTGTGCTCGCAGTCGACGCGTCCGGCAGTGTCGACGATGACGAGTTCCATTTACAGTTGCGCGGCATTGCCGAAGCGTTACGCGATCCCCGCATTCAGGATGCCATCCGCTCCGGACCACGCCAGAAGGTCGCCATGTCGATGTTGGTGTGGTCGGACGCGGCGTTTCCAAAGTTCGCGATGCAGTGGCACGTTCTCAGTTCCCCGCAATCGGCAATCGCCTTTGCGGCCAAGGTCGAAACCTTCCACCAGAAGGCCGGACGGTCGCGCGGGCTGGGCGGCGGCGGCACCGCGATCGGATCAGCCATCGATTTTGCGATGGGCATGATGGCGTCCAACGGGATCACGGCGCGCCGTCAGGTCGTGGACGTCTCCGGCGACGGAATCGAAACGGAGCCGTGGCACGGAGATGCCGTGATGTTGCCCGAGGCGCGCCAGTCCGCGGCGCAACGCGGCGTATTGGTGAACGGCCTCGCCATCCTGAACGATTTCCCGACGCTGGATAAGTACTACCAGAAGAACGTTATTGTCGGCCCCGGCAGTTTCGTGATGGAAGCCAAGGATTACACAGACTTCAAACGCGCAATCCGGGAAAAAATGTGGCTCGAGATCGTCACACGCGTGAGTTCCGTACGGTGACGATTGGCACTCAAATCTGATGCGTTGCAAACTGCTCTTCGTGGAAGATCGGCTTGTAGCCACACATGGCGTCATCCGGAGCGGGGACAGAAATGGCGTCGCTATAGAGGTCGCCGTCCTGGTAAAAATAGCTGATGGTTGTGTTGAATTTTCCGAAATCCGTGCAGTCGCCCGTCTTGAGAACACTGGACGTCGTCGTCAGCATACCGGACAGTTCCTGCTTGCGCAGAGCGCACTGAACCTCACGGTCTTCGAGGATTTCCGCAAGCACACCGGTGGCGATCTTCTTCATGCTATGACCAACCCATTGCGTGATCGACGGGCGCTTTGCGACGGCGGCACCTGACACCTCGATGAGGCGCAGGTCCGACGTATGCGACAGGGCGCGCGGCGCCGGGCAATACCGTACGGAGATCGCAAGGTTCCGCAGCAACAGCCCCGCAGGTTTCCAGCCCAACTGACGCAGTTGCACCTGTTTCTCCACACTGGGCTGGTCTTCGCCACGTTCCCATCTGGACACGGTCCGCTGGGATACGCCCATAACGACTGCAAATTCCTTTTGCGTCATGCCGTAACGCAAACGGTATTGTCGAATACAATCGCTCCAGTTCTCAGGCATGTTGGGGCTCCTGATGTCTGCAGACCGCGACACGTGTCGAAGGCCATTTGATAGACGTCTTTAGACGTTGGCGAGAAGAAAGACTTTAATTATGCCTTGGGTATGGCTTCATTGAAGCCGGACTTGGGTCTTGATCGCTTTGGGGGCGATCAAGAGACCCATTGGTTGGCATGGCAGTGGGGATTGGGGCCCCGCTGCCCGCCAACCGGATCGCCAAGATCGGGCTGCGCATCTGATCAACTTAGGGAGCGGTGATCCAAAGCGGGAAGGACCACGGAGGCAAACGCTTCGGTGGTCCTTTTTTATGTGTTTTGCCGTTCGTCCAGCTTACCTTTGACTGGTGTAAGCACTTGATTCACCGCATGAATCGAGAGGCCGGCCACCAAACCCCAGAAGGCTGCGCCGATCCCGAACGCCGAGAGGCCGGAGGCGGTGACGGCGAATGCTGAAACAGCGGCAAAACGGTCCCGTTCGTCAGCCATTGCAGCACTGAGCGCGCCAACCAGCGGGCCTGACAACGCAATACTGGCGACCGTCACGATGAAGGCCTGTGGAAAGCTTGCGAACAGTGCGACAACTGATGCAGCGCACGCGGCCAGTGCTGCGTAACCAGCAGCATAGAACGGACCACAGAGCCAGCGCTTCCCGGCATCCGGATGCGCATCCGGCCCCGTACAAATGGACGCCGTGATCGCTGCCAAATTCGATGTGTGCGCTCCAAAAGGTGCAGATATGAGTGAGGCTAGGCCTGTCACTGTGAGGATCGAGCGGGCTGGAACCGGGTAGCCAGCACCACGCAGGACCGCAAATCCCGGAAGGTTCTGCGACGCCATCGTGACAAGATAGAGCGGTATACCGAGGCCGACGAGCACTGTGATGTCCCAGGACGGGATGATCAGGGTGAACGTTGTCCACTCGAGCGGCGCAAGTGGCTTGGTCAGGTCGAGTGCAACAGACAGGACAATGCCAAACAGCAGCACGACGATCACTGCCCAAGCCGGCGAGAACAGCCTCAGGACGACGAACGTAGCGAGTAGTGGCAGCACCAGCCATGGCGTCTCCGGGATGTGCCGGAACACGGCAATCACGAATCCGAACAGGACACCCGCCAGCATCGCCGAGGCTATGGCGCTGGGAATTTTTTCGATCAAGGCACCGAGCGGGCGGAAAGTTGCTGTCAGAAGGACGAGCGCTGCCGCAAGCAGGAATGCGCCAACGGCAACGTCCATCGTGATCCCGCTTGTGGTTGCGATCAATGCCGCACCGGGGGTCGACCACGCCGTTACGATCGGCAGGCGATGCCGAACACTGAGGAAACCGGTCGTGCAGGCCATCGCCACGCACAGCACCGCAAGCCAGGATGATGTGTGCGCGGGTGTTGCGTCCACAGCTTGCGCGGCAGACAGGATGACCGCGACCGAACCACCAAAGCCCACGAGCACGGCCACAAGCGCGGAAATGACGATTGACGATCTCATGGCGTCTCAGGCTCAACCAACTGTATGATTGCGTTTGCGTAGTACTGCAGCAAAACCCGCTCGTCACGGTTTGCACGATAGCCCCAGTCATCTTGCTCAATAATCTTGCGCAGCGTCAGCATGCGCAGCCCGACGTCGATCGCGTATGCACGGTCCTTGCGCGGGATATGGACATAGGCGCCACGCTCTTCGAGATCTGCCATGAGGCGGAAGACGTGACCCTTCAACTCGAACTCTGTCAGGCTGGTATTGTCGGCTCTCAGAATGACCGTTGCAACAAGGGACACAGGTAACGCAGGCACAACCTTGCCGATGTCTGTCATAAGTTGATCGGCCAGACGTTGCACTTCGGCGTGTCGAATGTCTTTTGTCATCGTGCGCAGGTCGACGCCGCGTTCGGCGAGAACGCCACGCAACGAGATCGGTTGTCCGAAACTGACGCACGTATAGCCGTTGCGATACCAGCGACCGCGCAGCCAGCGCCACACATTGCTGGCAAGGAACCGTACGGCAATCAAAGGAGAAAAATGAAACCTTGGCTTGCCCTCACCCTTCCTGGATTGCGCGCCAGTCAGAATACGGTCCTCCAGGACGCGATCATAGTTCACACCAACGGGCACGAACACAACGTCGCGTTCGCCTTGCGGATCGAAATCGGACACCATGTAATTCAGCAGCCCGAGCTTGGGTGCCTGCAACCGCCCGTCGCGACTCAACCCCCCTTCCGGAAACATGGCCTGCGTAACACCGGCGGCCGTTGCCATGTGAACGTAGCGTGCCAGCACCTTGCGATAGAGGGCGTTGCGCGAATTGCGGCGAATAAAGTATGCGCCCATGGCTCGGATGATATTGCGCAACCCCCAGATCTGCGCCCACTCTCCGACCGCGTAGCTCAGAGCAGAAGACGTTGCGGCCAAGTAGGTAACAAGCAGGTAGTCCATGTTCGAGCGATGATTGATGACGAACACCACAGAGGATTGTGACGGGATGGCGCGTAACGCGGCATCATCCATCGCCCCAAGCCGTACACGGTACAGCGCCTTTGAAATCCGCCGCGCGATCCGCGTTCCGAAACGGAAATACGCGTAGGCGCTGAACGACGGCACGATTTCCTTCGCGTATTTTTTCGCCTCGTCCATGACCACGGCGCGTGGCTTGTTCTCCGCCTCGGCATAGGCATCAATGGCGCGTATCACCTGGGGATCGTGCAACAGGCGGTCAATGAGAACCTGGCGCCGGGTGAGTTTGAACGGCTGAATGTGAAGTTGGAGTTTTTCGTTCAATCGGTCGATCGCGCGATTGGCACGGCGCTGGAGCGCCCAGCGTACACTCGGGATCAGCAATCGGTCGAGCACAGCCCATGCAGCAAGCAGCCCGACGACAATGACCAGCCAGATCGGAACTGCCAGTGTTTCCTGCACGCTCGCTGCCCCCCATACGCCCACGTGCGCCCCTCAGAATAAGCGTAGCACTACGCGGCGCCTGGCTCCAGTCGTCGCGTGTGTGTTTGCCTGGGCCTGTACACGAACCTATTGGCAACCCGACACAGTGGAACCAGACGTGGCCATCGGTTTGCCATTGATGAAAACAGTCGAACTGCCGCCGACGATGACACCGCCACACTTCGTCTTGTCTCCGGCGCGGGCAACGGGTTTGCCGTTGATGCGGACGTTGCTGGAACCTTCGGCCACCGTTGAGGCTGCGGTCGTCTGATCGCCCTCGCGCGCTGCGGCCTTGCCCTCGACGGAGACATTCGCCGCACCTGTCACAATGGAGGAAGGGGCTTTGGATGCCGGAAGCGGTGGCACAGCAGTCTGGGCGTGTGCACTGGCCGCCAGGACCATCGTTGCAGTAGCCACACTGAGAGCAGATCTTACTTTCACGAACATTGCAGCCTCCAGACTTCAAGCGATTTATCCGTATTGGAACACTTAGCCGGATTCGTGGAGGTACGGCGTGCAGAGAATTCTGTCGCAACGCCGTTGCGTGTTGGGAATTTTTACAGTCCCATCTATCATGGGGTGAGAGACGATGAACGCGGAGGGCGTGGGACATGACACTGACAGTCACACGCCTGACATCCTCTCCTATTGTCCACACCGAGATGAGCGAACGGATCGGGCGCAACATCAACGGCCCTTCGCTCATTCGTGTGCCGGAGTGGATCGAAAATTCACTGGGCACCTACTATCTTTATTTCGCCCATCACAAGGGACGGCATATCCGCCTCGCATACAGCGACACGCTGGCAGGCCCCTGGACTATCCACGAACCCGGCGTACTGGACGTCACCCAGTCGTTGTTTGTAACAACGGATCTGGACGCACCTGCTGCAAGCGCGAGCGATGTCGATCCGAGATGGACAAAAGGGCAGTTCCTCTATGCGCACATCGCATCGCCGGACGTTCATGTTGATCATCACGCGAAAACCATCCGCATGTATTTTCACGGCTTGCTGGAGGATGGAGACCAGCAAACACGCGTGGCCTATTCGCCTGACGGTCTTTCGTTTCAACCGCGAAGCCCGTTGCTCGGACCAGCCTATTTTCGTGTCTTCCCGCACGGCGGTTTCATCTACGCAATTGCGTGGGGTGGCACGCTGCTGCGGGCCAGAGACTGGGATGGGCCGTTCGAGTGCGGACCATCGCTTCTGGAAACGTCACCTGCCGTTGAAGGCGATCAGATCGTGCGCCATGTCGCGGTTTATTGCAGAGACGACCAACTTGATCTGTTTTATTCCCGCATTGGCGATCGCCCGGAGGTGATCCTGCACATGTCCATTGAACTATCCGCAGATTGGCACGACTGGCGCGCTACAAAACCGATGCCCGTTCTCAAAGCCGAGTTGGACTGGGAGGGCGCGACACTCCCCGTCCAGGCGTCGAAAATCGGGGCCGCCGATGGGCCAGAGCACGCCTTGCGCGATCCGTGCGTCTTTGTCGATGAAGGCAAGGCGTATCTGCTCTACAGTGGCGCCGGTGAGCAGGCGATTGGCCTGGCTGAGATGAAGTGGCCCGCGGCTGGCAGGGTGACGTGAGATATCCCGGATTGTGTTACCTGGACGTTTGAGAATGACGTAAACCTGATGTGATCCGGGTCAGCAACCCTGTGACTAACGTGAACCGTCGACTAGCCGGGACAAGTCTTGATCGTCTAGTCTCACAATCGGCGATCGACCGATCGCAAACCGCTTCACGACCACCGGATGCAAGACGCAGCAGGGTCCGTCGTCGAGGAGACATGAAGGACTGCGCCATGCACAGAGTTGGCATCATACCATTTGAGATCAAGGACGATGCGATCGCGCTTCTGTTCGTCACATCACAAACACGTGGTCGGTGGATTTTGCCGAAGGGTCTTGCAAAGCCCGGTGAAACGCACATCGAAACGTGCCATCGCGAGTGCCTTGAAGAAGCAGGTGTGACCGGTGTGGTTCTCAAGGATTTCCCGATGACCGTCACGATTGGGAAGAAAACGGATCGTGGCATCCAGGATGTTCCCGTGACCTACTATCCGCTTCTGGTTCAGGAACAATTGGATGACTGGCTTGAGAAAGACCGACGGCAGCGTCACTGGGCGCTGATTGAAGACGCACCAAAAGTCGCGCACCGGGAAGACTATCTGGCCGTTATTCAGCAGTTCAGTGCCTTGCGGCCCTTCATCACAGAAGCTGCAACCCCGCATAAATCATAGCGGCGAGAAGCGCTGACGCCGGAACCGTGATAACCCACGCAGCGGCAATGGAAAGCGCGAAGCTCCGACGCACAAGGCGACGTTTCCCGCGCAAGTTCCGGCTATTGAATGCATCGTCTGCTGTCGCATTCAGTTTGTGACCGGGGCGTAATTTGCGCTTGTTCGGATTCTCGGTGAATTCACGCAGGAACCCAACGCCGAACACTGCACCAACGGCAATGTGTGTGGAGCTGACCGGCAAGCCGAGGGTCGTTGCGATCAGCACCGTGACAGCGGACGATAACGCGACGCAATAGGCTCGTGGAGAATTCAGTCGGGTGATTTTCTGACCAACAATCGCGATAAGTTTAGGCCCAAAAAGCCCGAGCCCAAGCGCAATTCCGAACGCTCCGACGACCATAACCCAGAGCGGGATGCTGACTTTGCTTGCGATCTCGGCATCCGCACCGATCGTTGAGACGATGGCCGCCAAAGGCCCCACGGCATTCGCGACATCGTTTGCACCATGCGCGAAGGACAGCAACGCGACGCCGATAATCAGTGGCAGGTCGAACAGCGGGTAAATGTCCTTCTTGGTATTCTCCAACGTTAGAACGCGTTTGGCGATGTAGGGCCGCGCCAGCGCAAGCGTCACCGCAAATGCCGTGACTGAAAAAGCCACAATCTGGATACCGGACGGTTTCCAGATCTTTTTCAATCCCTTTAGCGACATGTACGCGGCAAATGCCGCCGCCATCAATCCGACCAAAACCGGGATCCAGGTACTGGCGGCCTTGAGACGATCCGGGGCGCTCAACACTTTCCGTTCGATAAAAAGCAGCAACGCCGCAGCGACCGCAGCACCGAAAACCGGGGAGATGACCCAACTGGCCGCAATTTTGGACATTGTGACCCAATTGACCAGTCCGACGCCAGCTGCAGCAATACCCGCCCCCAAAACACCGCCGACGATCGAATGTGTGGTCGAAACCGGTGCCCCAAGAATGGTCGCCAGGTTGATCCAGAGCGCGGCAGACAAAAGCGCTGACAGCATCAGATAGCGAAATTCGACAACCGTGATGGCGTCCCCAGGTGCGATAATACCCTTGGAGACTGTCTTGACGACGTCACCGCCTGCCAGAAGTGCACCTGCCGTTTCGCAAACTGCCGCAATTGCGATGGCCGCCGCGACCGTTAACACTTTGCCGCCGACAGCGGGCCCCATATTGTTTGCAACATCGTTGGCGCCGATGTTCAACGCCATGTACCCACCGATTACGGCTGCCGCCACGATAATCAGGTACTCTTCACCTGTTGATGATGTGAACCAAGAGCCGACAACAAGGGCGACAGCTGCCAGGAATACGAGCGCCAAACCAATCGGCACAATGGACGCCCGCGCTTTCAGGACCTGTTCCTGACTGAAACCAAAGCGCCGCAGATCGTTGACATAGCGGTTTTCAAGATTTTTTTCGGGCGTCGTCATGAGCGGTCCGGAGTTTGATAAGGGCGGCCGGCACTCTGCGGGCGCGACGGGGCAAGACTCGTGTCTCGCTTCAACGTCTCAAGTTAGGTGCATTCTACCCGAACGTCAGTAACAAGACCTCCAAAAGCGTTCTGATATGGCCTTTATCCTCAGGTTTGCGGTCACGAGGTTGCATCCGGGAGCATCCAGACAATCAGGCTTGCGCATTCAGGCCATTTCAACACACGGCGGTGTTGAGATACAGATACACGCCCTATTCCCACTCAATCGTCCCCGGGGGCTTCGAAGTGACATCATAGACGACCCGGTTGATGCCGGGGACTTCGTTGATGATGCGCGTTGCGACCCGGCCGAGGAAGGCGTGATCGAAGGGGAAATAATCAGCGGTCATGCCGTCGACACTATTAACCGCACGCAGGCCACAGACGAAATCGTAAGTCCGGGCGTCGCCCATGACACCTACCGTCTGGACAGGCAAGAGCACGGCAAAGGCCTGCCAGATGTCGTCGTAGAGGCCGGATTGGCGGATTTCATCGAGGTACACCGCGTCGGCCTGTTGAAGGATTTTTACTTTCTCCGGCGAGACGGCACCCGGAATGCGGATACCGAGCCCAGGCCCCGGGAATGGGTGGCGCCCCACAAACGTTTCGGGCAAACCAAGCTCGCGACCGAGCGCACGAACTTCGTCCTTGAAAAGTTCACGCAGTGGCTCAACCAGCTTCAGGTTCATGCGATCCGGCAGGCCACCAACGTTATGGTGCGACTTGATCGTGACCGAGGGACCGCCGGTGAACGACACGCTTTCGATCACGTCCGGATAAAGCGTCCCCTGGGCCAGGAACGCAGCACCGCCAATTTTCTTCGCCTCTTCCTCGAAAACATCGATGAACAGACCACCGATGATCTTTCGTTTTTTCTCCGGATCTGCCACGCCATCAAGCGCGCCGAGAAACCGGTCGCCAGCTTCAACGTGGACGAGCGGGATATTGTAGTGCTCGCGGAACAATCGGACGACTTCGTCGCCTTCGTTCAGGCGCATCAGGCCATGATCGACGAAAATGCAGGTGAGTTGCTCGCCAATGGCCTCGTGGATGAGCACGGCAGCAACAGCGGAGTCCACGCCACCGGATAGACCGCAGATCACACGGCCGTCGCCGACCTGGGCGCGGATCTTGGCAATCTCCACATCGCGGAAGTGCGCCATGGACCAGTCGCCCTTGCACCCGGCAATGCGATGGACAAAATTATTCAGCAGTTTGGCACCGTCCGGGGTGTGCACAACCTCCGGGTGGAACTGCACGGCGTACATGTTCCGTTTTTGATCCGCGATGGCCGCGAACGGTGCGCCTTTGGAAACGCCGACGACCTCGAAGCCATCAGGAAGTTGGGTAACGCGGTCACCGTGGCTCATCCAGACCTGGTGTTTTTCGCCCGTTTTCCAGACCCCATCAAAGAGTGGCGTGTCAGCGGTGATTTCCAGTTCAGCGCGCCCGAACTCGCGGTGGTGCCCGGCCTCCACGCCGCCGCCCATCTGCTCGACCATCGTCTGTTCGCCGTAGCAGATGCCGAGCACCGGCAAATTTGCCTCGAAGACCCAGTCTGGAGCTCGGGGGGTACCCATTTCAGTGACGCTGGCTGGCCCGCCAGAAAGAATCACAGCACGCGGATTGAGGCGTGCCATCGCGTCCTCGGCGGCGTTGAACGGAACAATCTCGGAGTAAACTCCGGCCTCCCGAACACGGCGCGCAATAAGTTGCGTGACCTGCGAACCGAAGTCGATAATCAGGATGTTTTCCTGGGGTGCCTCTTGCGGCGCATTTTCAGTGTTCTCTGTCATCCGCAGCCTTTACCCGACGCGATGCGAGTCGGCAATGTGGCGGGGACACCCCGAGGCTAGAAGCCGGGCGGGAGGTATACGCCAGTCGGCCAACCGTTCAGCATCCAGACGTGAGCATTCAGAGCAAAGGCGATGCAGATCCATACGAGATACGGCACGAACAGGATCGCCGCGGTCTTGTGGCAACGCCAGGCGAACCAGATGAACGCCGCAACGACCAGTACAAGAAGGCCAATGTCGAGTAATGCAGCGTCGATCCGGTACTCGCCAAAAAATAACCACGACCAGACACCGTTCAGGCCGAGCTGGATAAACCATAACGCAATCGGGATGACCTTGTTGGACTGCGCGGTCCAGACCAAGGCGCCAGCAACCGCCATGAACAGGTAGAGAGTGCTCCACACAATCGGGAAAACATAGTTCGGCGGCGTCCAGGCCGGTCGCTCGATGGCGTTGTACCATTCACCCGGCGTAAACTTCAGCCCGGCAAAGACCGCGCACATCGTGATCATGCCGAAGACGAGAACCCAGAGCCAGAAACTTGCGGTGACGCGTCCGTCGTCGACATAAGCCATGATCTCAATCCTCTTTGCGCCGTTCGAGGACGGCAAAATAGAACCCGTCCGTTCCGGTCGATGCGGGAGTCAGACGCATGGAGGCCATATCGTCAGACCACGGCGAAGGTTTGTCAAAACCGTAGAGCTCGCGCCAGGCTTCTTCGGCGGAAACGAGTTCGAAATCCGGGTTATGCTCGATGAAATGGTGCACCTGATGCTCGTTTTCAACGGGAAGCACAGAGCAAGTGATATAACAGAGGTAGCCACCGGGTCGCACATAATTGCGTGCGTCAGCCAGAATATTGCGCTGTTCCTCCTGACGTTCGGTGAGGGCCTCGGGCGTGAGTTTCCATTTGGCATCCGGGCGGCGGCGCCAAACACCCGTGCCGGTGCAGGGCGCGTCAATCACAACCCGATCCATCTTGCCGACAAGGTCTGCGAGATCTGTCGCAGGTCCGTCGCCAGATGGCGTGCGAACCTGCACGTTATGCGCACCAGCTCGCTTCAAGCGCTGGTGGATCGGTGCAAGGCGGCCCTTGTTGCTGTCGTAAGCGAAAATCTGCCCCTTGTTCTTCATTGCCGCGGCGAGCGCTAGGGTTTTTCCTCCGCCACCGGCGCAGTAGTCAAGGATCTGCTCGCCAGGCTTGGCAAATACAAGTTCGGAGACGATCTGCGAGCCTTCGTCCTGAATTTCGAAATGGCCTCTTTGAAAGCCAGGTTCGTTCTGTACATTTGGCGTACGGCCGGTCGCTGGAGGCGGTGCAATCCGCAGACCGTTGCTTGCGATCCGACAAGGTTTCGCGCCCGCCTTTGTGAGCGCTTTTTGAACCTTCTCGAGCGTTGATTTCAGCGTGTTGACCCGCAAATCGAGTGGAGCACGTTCGGCGAGCGCCTGACCTTCCGCGACAGCGTCATCCTCAAACATCTCTTCAAACGACGGCCAGAGCCATTCAGGGATATTTGCCTGTATGTGTGGTGGCGCATCCTGCAGCTGC
Organism: uncultured Hyphomicrobiaceae bacterium; assembly: GCA_937931785.1. Lineage (GTDB taxonomy): Bacteria > Pseudomonadota > Alphaproteobacteria > Rhizobiales > CALHAX01 > CALHAX01. The sequence goes on from CALHAX010000002.1 coordinate 91,327, forward strand.
GTAAAGCTTTCAAGCGCCTGACGTTCCGCATCAGTGAGCGCGTCAGGGGCATGCTGCGAGCCGTCCACGACAACCGCGATTTCATCCAGCGATTGTTTCCAAACCAGCACAAGCGCACCCAGCACAAGTGCGCGGGATGTTTCTTCTCCCAGCAGTGTCGTGCTGGCACTTTTCACCCGTAGCGCGTCGTAGACCAGATTGCCGATGGAAGACCTGTCGCCGGAGCCGGCAAAGCGATGCGCCCGCCCCCACTCGGAAAGCGCAATGGAGGCCGGGCGATGATGGCTCAGTACGTCGTCCAGAACCTCGATGGCCGCCTGGATCCGTCCGCCGGGCTTCATACCGCGATATCAGTCGGCATGGTGCGAACGATATGCACCGTAAGAAGCGCCCACATGACCGCAAGCACCGCCACGCCGCATACGAAGCTTGCAAAGCGGAACCGGATGTTGCGCCCCGTCGTCTGGATGAAGGCATGCAAAAGGCGGAAGGCAACGAATATCCATGCGAGCGTGACAAAAACCGTCCCTGCATAGCCGAATTGCAGCGCAAAGAGGACCGTGGCATAAAACAAGATCGGCAGTTCGAGCTGGTTATGGAAGGCGTTGCTGATGCGCTGGACACGCTCCGGCCACGCCCGTTGACCAAGTGCGATCTGCGACACACGAACTTTTTCCTGAGACAGGGAACGCAAGCGCACCCGCCCCATCCAGACGAGCAGGATCAAGGTCAGGCCCACCTGTGCGAGCGCGGGGAAGAAAAGGTCATGGGCTGTCATATCTGTTAGCCGCTCATTGGGTAATTGGGACTCTCGCGCGTGATCGTCACGTCATGTGAATGACTTTCGCGAAGTGACGCTGCGGAGATGCGGATGAATTCGGCGCGTTCCTGAAGATCCGGGATCGTGGCCGAACCGGTGTATCCCATGGTGGCGCGCAAACCGCCGACAAGCTGATGCAGTACAGAACCAAGCGGGCCTTTGTAGGCGACCTGTCCCTCGATCCCTTCCGGCACAAGCTTGAGGCTGTTCTTGACCTCTTCCTGGAAATATCGATCTGCCGACCCACGCGCCATTGCGCCAACCGATCCCATACCACGGTAGGCTTTGTAGGAGCGCCCCTGATAGAGAAATACTTCGCCAGGGCTTTCGTCGGTGCCAGCCAGAAGAGATCCGATCATGGCACAATCTGCACCGGCGGCGATGGCCTTCGACATGTCGCCAGACAGTTTTATTCCGCCATCTGCAATGACAGGAACACGAGAACTCTGGGCTGCTTCTGCGCATTCCATGATGGCCGTCAGTTGCGGCACGCCAACGCCCGCCACGACGCGTGTCGTGCAAATCGAGCCTGGACCAATGCCCACCTTCACGCAATCGGCCCCCGCATCGATCAGCGCTTTGGTGGCGTCTGCCGTTGCTACATTCCCGGCGATGACCTGCGCCGAATTCGACTGCCGTTTGATGCGGGACACGGCCTCCAGAACGCGCGATGAATGCCCATGCGCCGTATCGACCACGACCAGGTCTGCACCAGAATCAATGAGTTGTTCGGTGCGTTCGAAACCGGCATCACCGACAGTCGTCGCTGCCGCGACGCGCAATCGTCCTTGTGCGTCCTTGCAGGCATTCGGGTGGTGTGCGGACTTCTCGATATCCGTGACCGTAATCAAACCGATGCAGCAGTGGTCGTCATCGACCACAACCAGTTTCTCGATGCGATGCTGGTGCAGCAGTCGTTTGGCTGCCACCATATCAACATCCTGCGGAACAGTGATGACCTCACGCGTCATGAGTTCTGTCACGGGTTGCTTGGGGTTGTCGGCGAAGCGCACATCGCGGTTTGTCAGAATGCCTGCCAGTTTGCCGTTGAGGTTTCCGCCCTTCGGGAGTTCGACGACCGGAATGCTCGAAATCTTGTGCTGCTCCATGATCGCCAGAGCGTCGGCCAATGTGCCATCTGGTGTCATGGTGATGGGGTTGACCACCATTCCGGACTCGTAGCGTTTGACCTGCGCGACCTGTGCCGCCTGCAGTTCCGGATCCATGTTGCGGTGGATGACGCCAATGCCGCCGGCCTGGGCCATGGCAATGGCAAGTGGCGCCTCTGTCACGGTGTCCATTGCGGCGGAAAGAATCGGAATATTGGTCGTAATGCTCTGCGTGATGCGCGATGCGACGATCACGTCGCTTGGCAAGACCTCGGATGGACCAGGCCGCAACAGCACGTCGTCGAACGTCAGAGCAACGGGTAAGCCAAGTATGCCCGCACCTTTGGTCATGTGCCGGTCTCCTGCAATGTCACGTCGAATCGGGATTTTTCTGCCAGCGGTGTAGCAGGTGCACGTGTACAGGGGAAGATGGGCGATGCATCGGGCCTGCATCTCCCGGCAGGCTCGTATGGTTATGGGGTCAGACCGGTGGCAATTTCATTCAAAAGGCGGCCCGCCCATCAAAGGGAGGCCCGCCTGTTCTTTTCGGTTGTATAGACGCGATCATACAAGAATGAAGTCGTCGATGATTTCTGCCGTGGTGTTCGTGCCTTCCAGAACGGCGATCAGAACATTGTTGTTCGCCCCACCCGTGGCGTCTGCATACACCGCTGTATCTGCACCAAGCTGGGTGACGGTAAGATGACCGCTGGCCTGGGCCGACGCCGTCGTCATCGCAGCACCGCCTGCGAAAGTGTCAAACATGGCACGCAGATCAAGAAGATCACTATCTGCCATCGTAAAGTCGGTGATTGTATCGCCGCCTTCCCCAATATTGGTGAAGTTGAAGAGATCTGCTCCGCCACCGCCTGTCAGTATGTCCAATCCCAGACCACCGGCAATATTGTCGTTGCCATCACCGGCCATGATCGTGTCGTTGCCGCCCTGCCCAAGTATGACGTCGTTGCCGCCAAACGTTTCGAGCACATTGGCTGAGTCATTGCCCAACATCAGGTTCTGGATGTTGTTGCCAACACCATCATTGCCAGTGCCGTCGATCGGGTTCGCAGCGCCGCCCTTCATGATGAGGATTTCAACGTTGTCCGGGAGCGTATAGCTCACGGCCGTGCGGAGGATATCGTATTCTCCACCATTGAAATTTTCTTCCACGACGTCATCCACACGATCGACATGATAGCCATCGCTGCCGGTACCTCCCCGCATGATGTCGGCACCGTTCTGTCCATCGAGTGAGTCATTACCACCATTTCCGATCAACAGATCATTTCCGTTTCCACCGGCAATACCATTCGCGCCGTTGTTGCCTTCGATGCGGTTCGCAAGCTGATTGCCCAGTCCGTCTATATTTCCGATCCCGATGAGATCGAGATTCTCGACGTTCGCGCCCAGAATGTAGCTGACCGTACTTTCAACTGTGTCGAGACCTTCTCCAACGAGTTCGGTCACAACGTCCGACAGCGTGTCCACGACGTAGGTGTCATCACCGGTACCACCGATCATCGTGTCACTGCCTGTCCCGCCATTGAGACGATCATTGCCAGCATTGCCGGTGAACGTGTCGTTGCCTGCGTTACCGACAAAGCTGTCACGCCCGGCCGTTCCGACCATCGTTTCCGAACTTCCGTCGCCGTTGATCCGAACGAAATCATGGGTCGCGTTCCAGTTCACGAACTGCAGGTTGGAAAGATCGATGGAGTTTTGACCGAACATGTCGAACTCAAGGATGTCGGTTGTGCCAGGGGAATTGCCGTAGCCGACGACCTGGAGATCGTCCGCCAGGCCATTCCCGAGTTGAGATGCCGCAAATGAGGCTGTTTTTGCTCCGTTTCCAAAATTGATGGAATACTGCAATTCCTCTATACTGGTGAGGAAAGTACCGGAGAAATCCACGCTGTTGTTGCCGGACAGCGCCAAGGTATCATGGCCTTCGCCTCCGTCGACAAACTCGAAAGGTCCAGCTTCGCCTGCCTCGAAATTGAACCGGTCGTCGCCGTCCCAGCCAAAGGCGCGGCGGTCATCCAGATCCATGTTGATGATATCGTCACCAACCGTGCCGATGACCTGATCACCGATGTAGACGTTCTCAGGGTTCGCGCCATCCCGGGGATCCCAGATCGCCATGTGAACGTCGGTGTCATTATTGACGAGGCCGCCGGCAGCTGGCGACTCGGTCCACGTCACCGCAATCCGACCGTCGGCCATTCCCTCAACGTCGATATCGATACCACCCGCCGATACGCCAATGGCAACGTCAGTGTCGATGTCAAATTCGTCTCCGACGGGATTGCCCGATGCGTCGAACCGTTGACCGTGAATGTCGGCAGTTGGTGCGTCCAGCCAGACCAGCACAAAACCGCCATCCTGAAGTGAAGCCGCAACCGGTGCGAGTTGATTTCCGTCCGTGGTGTCGTTGGGTATGAAGGTCGACGTTACCGGCGCTCCGCTTTCATTATAAACGCGCGCACGGATACCGGTATTTGTGCCGCCACTTGAATCGGCCACCCACGTGATGACAAAACCGCCATCGGTCAGAGCTGTGACATGTGGATCGCTCGAGTCGGTCAAACCATCATAAACGAGGACATTTCCTCCGATCGTGCCATCCTGCTGAACAATATTAAAATAGATGTCATCATCATCTCCGGCAGGCCCATCCTGATCGGAGAACACGACGACATAGGCACCGTCGTTAACGCCGCCTGTCAGCGTGGTCACGCTGTGTCCGGCAAATCCTTCGCCGTTACCGGAGCCACCGTCGAAGATGGTAGCGGCATCGGAGTAGGAGTCGTTTTGCGGATTGTAGGTCTTGCGGACCAGATCCACATCGCCATTGCCGTTGTCGACCTCGTAAGTCACCAGAACACGGTTGCTGGCTGAGACGGAAACATTGGGGTTTGAAAAGGTTGGCGTACCATCAATGCTGGCATCGATGATCGTCACGCCGGAAAAATCAAAGGTTCCATCCGCATTATATTCCTGAAGGCGCAATGTGGCTTCGCCTCCGTGAACGTCCTCATAAACCGCGACAAAGCCACCATTCGGCAGTGCTGCAATCTCAACGTCTCGCTCGCTGCCGGACTGGTTAATGGCCGTATTGATCAGAAATTCATCGCCTTGCGGCTCACCAAGTGAATTGTAGAGACGACCAACGATATCCGTGCTGGCCGGACTGCCGGCACCGACATCCGCATTGGACGAGTAGACGACAAGAATATTGCCACTGGCGAGATGAATGATCTTCGGGTCGAACTGATCGTTCGTGAGATTGGTGATACCATCTTCGGTGCTGACGAGTTGTGTGGGACGCCAGTTTTCGGGGGTCTGTGGCATGTCCAGGTTCCTTTGTTGCGCGTGCTTCAAATCGGGAGACACACAGGTGTCTTGAAGCTTGGTCGCAACGCAGAACGGAAAGGTTCATTGGTTGAAGAAAATTTACGCAAACGCCGTGAGAGCGAAGACGCACGAGCAGATGCCTCAACCTCGACAGTCACCAGCGACTGGCTATTCGCTGAGCGTCCAGTTCCGGTCGCTTCCGTTTGGGGTCTTGAAGGTGACGTTCACTGCATCACGCATGACCATCGCACACACCTGACGCCCGTTGGCAAAGACGAAAAAGCGAATGCATAGTGCGTCATCACGAATAGTCCAACGCCCATTGTCGACGCCTGCGGAGTCAAATGCATCCTCAAAACTGACCTTGCCACGAAAGGCACCGTCCGGGGCGAGGCGAAGTTCAAAACGTTTGCCGCCGAATTCGCTGCCGCCGCGCAGCACTTTTCCTGCAAGCAAACCTGCGATTTCCCCGCCGGGAACCTGGGTCGGTTCTTCCGTTGCTTCTGGTGTTTCAGGGTAGACCAGATCTGGCTTGGTTTCCGTGACCCGCGCTTCTGATTTATCGAGAGCCGGCGACGTAGTTGCGCCAACATCCGTTTCAGGTGGTGTTGGTGCTGGCTTTTCCGATTTCAGTTTTGTGGTCGTGGCGGGTGCTGTGTCGCCTGCTGGTTGCTCGCTCGACCTGGAAACCGATTCAGGTTCGGGCACTGGTTCTTGTGATTGCGTTGCCACTGCCGGAATAATGGCTGCAGACTTCGGCCCGTCGCCCTGCATCATCTGAACGCCGAACACGGTGATACCACCACCAACAACAAGCCCCACAACACTGGCGATTGCGATCGTGCGCATGGACCGGTTCTGGGCGGGCTGTGATTTGATTGGCTTCGATTTCACACGAACAGATGACGGATCTGGTGCCCACTGGAACGCGTGAACCGGATGCTCGATGTTCTTCAGATCGATTTCACCCGCATCGTGAAACGCAGCACCGACACGGTTGCGGATACTTTCATGCACGATCGAGGCGATACATATTCCGCCGGGTTCAGCTTCTGCCTCAAGGCGCGCAGCCACGTTGACTCCATCGCCGTAAATTTCATCGCCGTCAACGATCACGTCGCCGAGGTTGATACCGATGCGCAACTGGATTGGGCCAGCCTCCTGCGCCAACGCGCGCTGTACGGATACGGCTGCCTCGACAGCGTCGACGACTGAGGGAAATTCGACGAGCACCCCGTCACCCATCAATTTGACCGTACGTCCGCCACGCTTGCGGATTTCAGGATTGAACAGGTTTTCGCGATGCGCCTTGAGGGCGTCCAGCGTGCCTGTCTCATCATCGCCCATCAGGCGTGAATAACCGACAACATCTGCGGCCAGGATAGCTGTGAGGCGGCGCTGGGGCATGCGCGAGTTCCAGAACGTGGTCGGTATGGCGTGACGCTTTGCTTCGTTAAGCACATAGCATGCCGGAGCGCGGCTGCGTTAACCATAGTGGAATGGAACCGTCAGGCGGTTTCCGACGATTTCAGCTCACGTCCGCGGAATCCGGTGGCGAGAACGAACAGTTCCGACGAGTCGGCGCGGCTTGCTTCCGGCTTGAGATGGCGGACCTTCGTGAAGTCACGCTTCATGTCGTTGAGCAGGTTGCTCGTCGTGCCACCCTGCAAAACCTTGGCGAGAAACACACCATTGGGGGCCAGCACTTCGCGGGCGAACTCCAAAGCGGCTTCGCACAACCCGACGATCCGCAAATGGTCGGTTTGCTTGTGCCCGGTTGATGGAGCGGCCATGTCGGAAATCACGGCATTCACCGGGCGCCCCTCCAGAGCTTCCCGCAGCTTGTCCGGCGCATCGTCAGCCATGAAATCCATTTGCAACAACGTGACCCCGTTAATGGGTTCGATCTCCACCAGGTCAAGCGCGACAACGCGACCGTCACCCTCCAGAGAATTCACCCATTTGGCAGACAAGGTCGCCCAGCCGCCAGGTGCTGCGCCAAGATCGACGATGCAGTCTCCGGGCTTCATGAGACGATGCTTTTCATTGATCTGCATGAGCTTGAAGGCGGCACGGGAGCGAAGCCCCTCGTCGCGCGCTGCTTCCACATAGGGATCGTTGAGTTGGCGCTGCAGCCATCGTGTCGAGGAGATCCGACGCCCCTTGGCGGATTTCACGCGAGTCGTGAGCGTGCGCTTGCCCGTTGCGCCGGACTTGTTGCCCGCCGTCTTGCGGCCACGCGTCGTGCCGCTTCCGCCCGGTTTGCCACCACCACGTGTGCCACTCATTTGCGCTTGCGCCGTTTCTGTCCGCGATAGAGGCCGTCTTCAGCCATGAGAGTTGCGAGGATTCCTTCGCGCAGGCCACGATCTGCGACACGGAGGCGGTCGCATGGCCACATGCGCAACAGGGCTTCCAGAATCGCGCACCCCGCCAGCACCAGATCTGCACGGTCTTTGCCAATGCAAGGTTGCGCCACGCGTCCCTCGTAGTCCATCTGCGCCAGTGCTTCTGTGACCGTGCGCACCTGCTCGACAGCAAGCCAGCATCCGTCCACCTTGCGCCGGTCGTAGCGCGGGAGTTTGAGGTGAATGCCTGCTACTGTTGTCACTGTTCCGGATGTGCCCAGAAAATGCTTGCTGCACCCTTCAGTTTGTTTCGCAATCTGATGTTCAGCTTCAAATCCTTCGAGTAGCCCGGTGACGTACTGCACCATCTGTTCGTAGATTTCAGCCGTTACGAATTGCCCACCGAAGCGTTCTGCCAGCGTGACGACGCCAACCGGTAGCGAGGTCCAGGCGGCAATACAATCCTGCGCGTCGACACGGTCATGGATGGTCCGTCTCGTGCGTTGACGGCGCTTGCGTAAATCGAGCCAGATCAATTCCGATGAGCCGCCACCGATATCGAAGACCAACGCCCAGTCGCAGTTCTGGTCAAGTAGCGAGGCGCACCCCGACACGGCCAGTTTGGCTTCGGTCTCGCGGTTGACGATTTCCAGCGAGATCCCTGCTTCCTCACGGACGCGCGCGATGAACTCTTCTCCATTGTCCGCCATCCGGCACGCCTCGGTGGCGATCAGGCGAGAGCGTTGCACGTCGCGGCGGATCATCTTGTCTGCACAGACCTTCAAGGCGCTGATCGTCCGGGACATCGCCGCTTCCGAAAGCGAGCCATTCATCGACACGCCTTCCCCCAGACGGATGATGCGCGAAAAGGCGTCCACGACCAGGAAACTACGGCGCGATGGTTTGGCGACAAGCAACCGGCAGTTGTTCGTCCCCAGATCGAGCGCTGCGTAGGTTGGGCCTTCGTTGCGCCGCGCCGCAGCCTTGCGGCGATGGGCATTGCGTTTCGGGCGCGGGGTTTGCGCATGAGGGTCTTGTGGTTCGGCTCGGTTCGGTGCGGCCTGCTCAGGTGGCGAGGGATGCGGATGTTCGCCCCGCACCGGTCGCCCTGGCTCAGGCTCTGGACGTATCTGTTCAGATGAGTTCAGCTGTGTCGTCTGCGTATGTGATGGATCTTGTGGAGTTTGCACGCGCTGCGTCGCGCCGTCTCTCACGTCGTTGTGGCCCCTTCCGTCTCTGACCCTGCCCATGTCTGCTTCATTGAGCAGCCCGCGGGCGTTGGCCTGAGCCGTGGGGCCGGCGTTGTCGCTCGACCCGTCCAAGAGTACCCCCAGCGCCTGGAATTTGCTGTTCAGTGCGCACGCTAAAACGCGACCACCGAACACATCAGGCGAGTTGCCGGAATCATCCTTGGCATTACTCTAGGGGCAGAACTGGTGGGCGGCAAATGAAAGTGCTCGCAGACGCTTAATAGTTTGGATGCCCGACATGACTCGCCATAATCTCAGGTGTTGTTTGAAATTGCCGTCACGATCGTTCAGACAGAAGCGAAGCGGTGCGCCTTCAGCGCTACAAATTTACAACACGCGATTCAATGAGATCCCATGACGTCACCTGAATGGATTTCCTTGCCATGCCCTGCACCCTCTGCCTTGCACCGCAAGGCTGCCGCAGCGCGGCAAGGCCAGCTCACGAAACCTCCGGGATCATTGGGTCGGCTGGAAGATGTCGCGATTACTCTGGCAGGGCTACAGGGCACAGATACCCCCTCCGCGGACGACGCTGCGGTCATCCTGTTCGCCGGTGATCACGGTGTCACGGCGCAGGGCGTGTCCGCATTCCCGAGTGCAGTGACCGTCGAAATGTTGCGGAACTTCGCACAAGGGGGCGCCGCAATTTCCGTGATGGCCAGAGCGCTGGGCGTGCCGCTAACTGTCATCGATGCAGGCACACTGGCAGATGCGGCCATAGATGGTGTCATTGAAGACAAGCGCCGGTGCGGGACGGAAGATTTCTCCGTACAACCAGCAATGACCGAAGACGATGTGGCTTTTGCCTTCGCGGCAGGACAACGCGCGGTCGCCAGCACCACAACCACCACTGCGCAAGATATTCTTCTGTTTGGCGAAATGGGGATCGGAAATACGACTGCAGCGACTGCGATTGCCGCAGCATTGCTTGGTGTCGCGGCGCGAACCGTTGTTGGTGCCGGAACCGGCATGGACACACCGGGGCAGGAGAGAAAAGCGCAGGTCATCGATGCGGCGCTTGCCCTGCACAACCTTTCCAAAAAGCGTGAACCACTCACCATTCTTCGGCATGTCGGTGGACTTGAGATTGTAGCCTTGACCGGTGGCATCATGGCGGCGGCACAAGCCGGCATTCCGGTTCTTGTGGATGGATTTATTGTCTCCGTTGCAGCACTTGCTGCGGTGCGGATCAACCCGGAGGTGCGTGCCTGGCTGCTGTTCTCGCACAGATCGCACGAACAGGGACATGCGCGAGTATTGGAAGCACTGGACGCGCGCCCCTTGCTCGACCTGAACCTGCGTCTCGGAGAAGGCTCGGGAGCCGCACTCGCGCTGCCACTCGTACGCAACGCCTGCGCCCTCCACAACGGCATGGCTACGTTTGCGGAAGCCGCAGTTTCGGATGGCTCGTAATGCCCGTTATTGATTTTCTCCGCCACGGAGAGACCACCATGCACGGTTATCTCAATGGCCGGCATGATCCGCCATTGTCCGATACGGGTTGGGAACAGGTTCGGCGGCAGTACGCGGGACGCGCCTGGCTCACGGTTGTAACGTCTCCCGCCGTCCGCGCCCGTGCGCCAGCCGAGGAAATTGCGGAACATACTGGCGCAACATTCCGCCCTGACGCACGGTGGTGGGAGATGGACTACGGCGATTGGGATGGCCGTACCTTCAAGGACTTGCGGGCGGATCCGCAGACGTGTGATGCGCTGAATAGATTTTCCATCGATCCGCACGCTGTGACACCCCCGAACGGCGAATCCTGGCAGGCCTTTTCTAATCGTATTGACGAAGCATTGACGCCGCTGGCCGACGACACACTTGTGGTCTGCCACGCCGGTGTCATTCGTGCTGCACTGAATGTAACGTGCGGCCTGCCGCTCGACATGCTGTGGCGGATGCGGATCGGTTACGCGGCGCGCGTGCGGCTGAACTACGGAAAAGATGATGACGGGGCCTGGTGGGGCGAAATTGTCGAACTGGTGCAGTCGTGAGCGTGCCCTTTTATCTGAGAGGCCTGATCGCCGCTCTGCAATTCCTGACGCGGTTGCCGACACCCAAGTTGTGTGATTTTTCTCCTGAAGACCAACGTGCGGCAACGGCCTGGTATCCGGTGGTCGGTTTGCTCATTGGCGGCATTGTTGCTGTTGCCATGGTTTGCGGAGTACAGGTTTCCCCGTGGGTCGCCGCTCTAAGCACACTCGTTGCCTGGATCTGGGTTACGGGCGCACTCCATCTCGACGGTCTGGCCGATGTCGCCGACGGTCTTGGTGCGGCACATGGGAAAACAGACCGTTTTCTTGACGTGGTCAAGGACCCACATATCGGCAGTTTCGGGGCCGTGGCGCTTTTCCTTTTGCTGATTGCCAAGATCGTTCTGCTTGCGGAAATTTCCAATCTGCTCCCCCCCATCTGGCTGCCGGCTCTGGTCCTCATTCCCGCATGGGCGCGTTGGGGACCTCTGGTCTGGCGCACCCTGGTTCCGCCTCTTGGCGATGGTCGCGGCCACGACTTTGCGGAGCACAAAGATTGGACCTGGGCTGCGCTATACGGCGCGTTGCTTGCCGGAGTGTCGTTCTGGCTGGCTCCAGCGCTTCTTGCTGCTCTGGTGATTTGTCCGGCGATCGCTCTCTACTGGCGTTGGAGGCTTGGCGGCATGTCCGGCGATTGTCACGGCGCAGGCATCGAGATCGTGGAAGTTCTGCTGCTGGCAAGCCTCGTGGTGTCGGCTGCATAGCTTTAACGTTAACTACGACTTCACGGAATCGTTCTGAAATGAAACATCATCTTGCGATATGCTGTTTTCACGACGCACAGTGTCGATTGTAAGCAACTCGATCATATTGGACGCCACCGCTACGGGTGAGGAAAACGACGATGAAATTGAAACAAATTACAGAAACTGTCTCTCTGTTTTGCGCATTCATCATTCTTGCGGGATGCGCGTTCTTTGCTGCGCCGAGTGAAGCCCATGCTGCCTCACTGACCGGCACATGGAGCGGCAGTGGATCCATGACGATCAATTCCAAGGGAACCGAACGTGTTCGATGCAGAGTCACGTATTCTCGTGTTTCCGGTCAGACATTTTCGATGTACGCGCGGTGTGCTAGTGGCGCAGGTAAACTCAGCCAGTCCGGAAGCCTTACCCGCATCTCGGGAAACAATTTTCAGGGCTCGGTCTACAACGCACAATACGGCGTCAGTGCTTCCGTCTACGTGAAGCTGCGTGGCCGCAAGCAAACTGTCTACATTTCCAGCGCCGGTGGAAGCGGCCAGTTTTCGTTACGCAAACGATAATCGGGGTCTGGACGGAGTTCCCGCTCAAGCATGCACACGGGATGCGTTGCGGCTGCATTTGACTTGTGCGGCGCAACATGAGATAGCCCGCTCATCGCAATGATGCGAATTCGGCGCTCCAGCCGCGTGAAGGGACATTTGAAGGTATACGGGCCGTTGCCCCATCCTTGCCAGTCTCCCCTGTTGAGCGCTTCGAACCTTTTCCCACTTAAGATAGCCCCGGGCCACGCAGGGCGTCTCGACAAGCGTCCCGTGTCCTGTAGCCACCCGACTCGTTCGGTGGGGTGATCCGTACACGTTGACGTGCTTGAAAGAATGAACATGACAAATTTTTCAGACCTCGGTCTTGCAGCGCCGCTCCTGAAGGCGCTCGACGGCGAGGGGTATTCCACGCCAACCCCCATTCAGGCGCAGGCCATTCCGCCTGTTCGCGAAGGCCAGGACCTTCTTGGCATCGCACAGACAGGAACCGGCAAAACTGCGGCCTTCGCGCTTCCGATCCTGCATCGCCTGAACGCCAACCAGCAACGTCCGCCCCGCAAAGGATGCCGTGTTCTGGTTCTCTCACCAACACGTGAACTGGCCTCCCAGATCGCGCAAAGCTTCAAAACCTACGGTCATTTCGTCAGTGTGTCCGTTGCAACCATCTTTGGTGGCGTCGGATATCGTCCGCAGATCCAGGCCCTTTCGCGCGGCGTCGATGTGCTGATCGCGACACCAGGTCGACTCATTGATCTTATGGATCAGGGCCACGCAGAACTTGGCGGCACCGAAATTTTCGTTCTCGATGAAGCTGACCAGATGCTGGATCTCGGCTTTCTCAAGCCAATCAAACGCATTGCCGGACAACTCGCCACGAAGCGCCAGACGCTGTTTTTCTCTGCGACGATGCCGAAAGAGATTGCCAGCCTTGCAAATGCGTTCCTGAAAGATCCGGTCAAGGTGACCGTGACTCCCGCTGCAACAACCGTCGAGCGGATTACCCAACGCGTCATCCACATTGACAAGCAGAAGAAAATTGCATTGCTCGGGGAGGTTCTTTCCGGAGACGGAATTCACCGTGCGCTGGTGTTCACACGCACGAAACGTGGTGCCGACCGGGTTGCCAAACATCTGACTGCCATGGATTACACGGCTGCTGCCATTCATGGCAACAAGAGCCAGAACCAGCGTGAAAAGGCACTCGACGGCTTCAAGAAGTCAAAAGTTCAGATCCTGGTTGCAACGGATATTGCTGCGCGGGGCATCGATGTGGATCATGTGTCCCTGGTTGTGAACTACGATCTTCCCGAAGTGCCGGAAGCCTACGTGCACCGGATTGGTCGCACAGCGCGCGCCGGTGCATCCGGCGAGGCAATCTCGTTCTGCGCGCCGGACGACAAGCATTTGCTGCGTCAGATCGAGAAGGTCACGCGACAGAAAATCGACGGAGAAAACCGTATTGGTGACGACGGTCTGGCGGCTGTCAGTGATGGCCAGCGTGACCGTCAGCCCCGCGGTACCAAGCAGGACGGCCGCGGCGGTGCCGGGCGGAATGCGCGCCCTGCAACGAAACGCCCCAATCATCGCGGCAAGGGTCGGTCACGCGCAACCGGTGCTGACACCGACACCAATACGACTGCGGTGACAGAAGCCGGGCGCTACAATCCGGCCCAGGCACGCCTGGGAGATTCGACAACACAGCCCACAGGCAAGCCTTCCCACAAGAAAAAACGTGGGGGAAAGCCGGCTGGAGCGAACAGCGGTGGCGGCAACGGACTGGCGGGTGTGAAGTTCATGGCCGCGTCGACGGCGCAAGACGGAGAAGGCGGACGCAAGAAACGGGGCAAGCCCGCTCGCAAGTCCAACGCGGCTTCGGCGAACACAGCAGGCAAACCCGCCAATGCGCGATCCGGCAAACCTGGCGGTGCTTCCAAACCTGCTGGTCGCGGTGACGCGCAAGGTGGTCCAAAGCGGGGTGGAAAACCACGCGGGCAAAAGCAGCTTGCTTCGGCCTGAGCTCTGTTGCGCGGGCGAATTTGCATAACGTTTGATTGCGTTTGGATCTGATCCGTTGGAAGCTTGCTGCTTCCGGATCAGTCCTTCCGCACGGCGCAAGATATGAGCTTTCCACAGACGGCCTTCAACCCTGCGGTGCGCGCCTTGACTGCGCCACCGATTCCAACTGTTCAGGCCTGGGCTACAAATTATGGCGGACACGCTGGCCCTCTGATCGATCTGTCGCAGGCCGTTCCCGGATATCCTCCACATCCCAGTTTATTGAAGGATATTGCGACCCTCGCGCACGACCGCACGTTGGCGGGATATGGTGACATCGAGGGAGAACCTGCGCTGCGGGCAGCGTTCGCACACTATACCTCCATGCAACTTGGGACGTCGCTTGAGGCCAATAACGTTCAAATCACGTCCGGATGCAATCAGGCGTTCGTTGTATCGATGCTGACGCTTGCCGGTCGCGGGGATCGCGTACTTCTGACCAATCCATGCTTCTTCAACAACGAGGCAGCACTTGCGATGCTCGGGTTGGAGCCGCGCTTCGTGACATGCGCCCCGGAGAACGGATTTATTCCCAAACCCGAGGACGTTGCGCGGGCGATTGATAACGACGACATTCGTGTCGTTGCCCTCGTGTCGCCGAACAATCCGACAGGTGCGGTCTACCCCCGTGAAACGCTGGCTGATATTCAGCGGATTTGTCTTGAGCGTGGCGTCTGGCTCGTGATCGATGAAACCTATGCGGACTTTATTGGGGGAAATAACGCCCCCCGCCACGACTTGCTGACCACATCAGAATGGGAAAACAATACGGTTCTGCTCTACAGCTTCTCAAAAGTCTATTGCACGCCGGGCCTTCGCGTCGGCGCAATTACAGGAGGCGCGGATGTGATTGTCGAGACGACAAAGGTGATGGACAATCTACAGATTTGTGCGCCGCGCCATGCCCAGAGCGCTTTGGCAAACGCACTGCCCGCTCTCGGCGACTGGCGGCAAGGTAATTCGCACGAGATTGAGCAACGGGCAGAAGCATTTCGCTCCACAATCGCAACTTGCGCTGGTTGGAAGATCATGGCGGTGGGCGCGTATTTCGCCTATGTGAAGCATCCGTTTTCCGACACACCGTCAATGGATGTTGCCGCACATATGGCACAGGATGCGGGCGTTCTCTGCTTACCCGGCATGTTCTTCGGCGAGGACCAGGACAACTATCTGCGGATCGCGTTCGCAAATGCGGATGTCGGGGAGATCGCAGAACTTGGAAATCGGTTGAAGCGATTGACCGCAACCAGGTGACTGAGTGCATGCCGTTGCAATGCTGCATGCCACAACGCGTTTGGTTAATGCAATTTCAGGAAAAAAATCGATCAAACGAAGGAACGATTAACGGTAAAGCAATGAGCTTCCTGCACTCTTGACGTCTGTCGCTTGGTGGGGGCAGCCGATGCGACTGCAACAGACATTCGAATGGCGCGTGCGATCACCAGGAAGGACTCAGGGTTATCGCCGGATCAATCCCATTGGGACGCATTCATCTCCTGATGAATTCAATACCCCGGCGATGTGGGTACGAATTGGGAGTTGTAAATGTATCGCGTCCTCGCTTGGTTTCCATCATTGCAAAAAGTTGCAGCATCACAGTTATCACTTCGCTTCTCGGACATTGAGGCGTTAACAACATCTCTGCGCGCACCGAGTGCAATTGCCTACTCTTGGTGCCTGGGTATGTCGGCAACCGTAAGTGTCGGCGCTGCGTACAAGCTATACCAATCAAATCTGGAAGTCTTCAATGCGTTTGCAACGCAAGTACCGGCTGCACCGTTCCTGGATTTCAACATCCAGCACAGTATTGCGGTGGGATTATCCCTCTTTCTGATACTTTCCGGCCTGGGCATTGCTTTCCTGCGACATCAATTCAATGGCCTTGGCGCTCGTACGGTTGCAGCCGAGGCATTGACAGAAAACAACCGTCGGTTCAGGGCTGCCCTCGACAACATGGGCGACGGCCTGTGCATGTTCGACGAGAACAACGGCCTTGTTGTCTACAATGATCGCTACGCCAAATGGTACAATCTCCCCGATAAGTTGCTGGAAATCGGCACACCGAACACAGACATTATCACCCATCGTATAGCACAGGGTATCCTCAGTGACATCGGGTCAGACAATTCAGAAAAAAAATCAACCGACATTGAATCCCAGTTCGAAGTTGACAGGCCTTCCAACCGGATCGATCAACTTCATGATGGACGGATTATAAGTGTCAATCGCCAACCTCTCGTAGGCGGCGGGTTCGTTGCCACGCACAAAGACATTACCGAGCAGTATCAGTCCGATGCCAAGATTGCGCACATGGCGCATCACGACACGTTGACGAACCTTGCAAACAGAGTGCTGTTTCAAAAACGCCTGAGCGATGGCCTTGAGAGGGTGCAGCGCGGCGAAATGATAGCCGTACACTGCCTGGACCTCGATCACTTCAAGAATGTCAATGATACGCTCGGCCACCCGGCGGGAGATAAATTATTGACTGCCGTTGCCAAACGCTTGCAACGGGAAGTCCGCGAGGTCGACACAATTGCGCGTTTCGGGGGTGACGAATTCGCAATTGTGCAAACCCAGATTGAAACACCAAAGGATGCCACATCATTGGCAGACCGGATTGTGGAAGCGCTCAGTGCTCCGTTCGAGCTTGACGGCAACCAGGTTGTCATCGGCGTGAGTATCGGCATCGCGCTCTCACCGAACGATGGGCTTACGGTTGAGCAACTTATGAAAAATTCCGACCTTGCTCTCTACCGGGTCAAGTCAGAGGGACGCGGCGCATATTGCTTTTTCGAGCAAACCATGGACGATGAAATGCAGAAGCGCAGACTGCTCGAACTCGATCTACGCAACGCGTTGGCCAGCGACGAGTTCGAAGTCTACTATCAACCACTCGTGAACCTTGAAAACAGTCACGTTTGTGGTTTCGAAGCGCTGGTACGATGGAATCATCCTGAACGCGGATTGGTATCACCGGGTGAGTTCATCCCCATGCTGGAAGAAATCGGTCTTGTAGGAACCTTGGGAACCTGGGTGCTGCAGCAGGCCTGTACCGATGCCGCCACCTGGCCAGAGCACATTAAAATCGCTGTCAATCTTTCTGCCCTGCAGTTCAAAGATGGTTTCCTGGCGCAGCAAGTCGCGCACATTCTTGAAACGACAGGATTACACCCGCATCGTCTTGAGCTTGAAGTCACGGAAAGCATGCTTATTGAGAATACGTCGGCAACTGTCGAAATCTTGCATCAACTCCGGAACCTCGGTGTCAAAATTTCGATGGATGACTTTGGCACAGGATATTCTTCACTGAGTTACCTGCAAAGCTTTCCGTTCGACAAAATCAAGATCGATCGCTCTTTCATCAAAGACATATCCAATCAGGATGATGCGCTGGCAATCGTTCGCGCTGTCACTGCGTTGAGCGTGAATCTTGGCATGACAACGACAGCTGAAGGTGTGGAAACCGAAGAACAACTCGAAATCGTTCGATCGGAAGGCTGTACTGAAGTTCAGGGTTTCTTGTTCAGTGCTGCGCGTCCTGCGGATGAAATATCCGAGCTTATTTCAACCTTGTCACCAACGCTTGACTCGGCGAAAGCAGCTGCCTGACGGTTGGACGAGTATGATGCCGGCAGGGTGTGTCCGACTTAACGCGGCTTCGACGAAGGAGAAGCGCCGGGATGTCGGCGCAGGCCGGGATCTACGACAAGCCGAGGTATGACGGATTGGTACGTTGCGCGTGATTTTCGGCACGGAAGTCCGCATCGAACTTTATGAAACAGACGTGGATATCCCGCATGCGCGGGCATGACGATTGTGGTGACCGCCTCCAACGGGTCTCTTGATCCAGAGGTCATCATGGCCCCGCTACGCGACCAGATCGCAAAGTTCAAATTACCGAAAACCGTGTTCGTCGTCGACGAACTCCCCCGCAATACAATGGGGAAAGTGCAGAAAGCCGCGCTACGCGAGCAGTACGCGGATGTGTTTGGGGGGAAGTAGGCCGCACTGGTCAACTCATAATATCGGCGACCAAATGTCGGTGATGCAAAGGAATCGGCTGTCGGAGAAGGGGAATACTATGAGCTGTTCGTTGTCCGCTTCGACCAGCACCGGACATGGGGTGTGCATCGCACACGCTCACTTTTGACCCGCTGCGGACATGCTGTTTGCTTCAAGCTATGCGGTTTATTCAGACTTTAGGGCCACAAGAATAACCCCTCCAAAGGCAATGAGACAAGCTCCTCCAATGACCTCCAAAGTTGGAACTTCGTCGAAGAGTCCATACCCAATCAGCGCCGCGAACACCAACCAAGTATAGTCGACGGGGCCGACGATTGAAATGTCCGCCATGCGATATCCTCGGATGATAAAATATTGTGCTGTGATGGCAACTGGTCCCAAAAACAAGAACGGCAAGTTGTCGAGAAACACCGTCGATTGCCATGCCAACACCGCGGGTACTGCGACAAGGATGACACCGAAAAAGTTCACGTGCAGCAGAACTGTAAACGCTTTGTCCATCTGACTGAGCGTCTTTATCATGATGCCTTCAAAGGCAATGAAGGTGGCTCCTCCCAATGCGACAAGGGCGGGCAACAGGTAGGACGTATCGAAATTTTGAAATGCTCCCCTGGAGAGCATGATTAATGCAGCTCCAAGAGTAGACACGCCGATCGCAAACCAATGAACGTGGCTGATCCGCTCGTTAAAGAATACGACGCCTAAAGGGATAACCATGATGACGTACAGCAGGCTTATCGCGGTCGCATCGATGATCGGCATGTTGGCCGAGGCGTAAACGATAGCAACACCACCATAGCAACCCAAGACAGCACGAATGAAATGAGAAAAGGGCTTCGTGCTGACGTACGAGGTAGATTTCTGACCGGTAAGTGCTGCAATAAGAAAAAGAGAGATAAACCCGCCGACATAGCGAAGAAACATGATCTGCAACGGATGGGCTGTGTGCCCAGCGAACTTTCCGGACGCGTACACAATGGAAAACGCGGCAGTGCCGAGCGTCACCCAGATAACGGCCTCAGAATTGCGCGACAATGAAATAACAGGCATGCAAGACTCTCATGGCTAAGAATTATCTAGTCTTGATCGTGATTAAGGCTTACAAACAAGCGGATATTTTCATGGCAGCATGAGGATTTTGATGCCTATGCCCAAGCAAGTGTCATTGAATGCGGTGCGGGTGTTTGCATTGGTTGCTAAACACGAAAGTATCTCAGATGCAGCGATGGAATTGAATCTCACGTCGAGTGCAGTCAGCCATCAAATCAAGAGTTTGGAACTCAGCCTTGCAATGCCGCTGTTCGTACGTCGAAGCAATTCGATTAGCCTCACAGACACGGGACAGGTCTTTTGGACACAAGTTAGACCAGGGATCGAAATGGTCGACCATGCGGTGCAGCAGGTTGTTCGAGATGCTAACGAGCTGACTATTCGCATAGGAACCACGCTTGCCGTGAGGTGGTTGATCCCCGCACTTGAAGAATTCAAAACTCAGCATCCGCAAGCCCGGATACGAGTGGAGACGAGCCATTTAACTGACGTGACACTTGGGCAATCAGCGGACCTTGCCATCACGTATCGTCCACACGGGAAGTATAGAGGAGAAGGCGAACTCTTGATGACTGATTTTTGCCGACCGGTCGTTGCATCAAGTTTGCTGGAAAAGGTTGGCTATTCTGGTTCTCAGGACGTTTGTAATATTCCGGCATTACTATGCACGGAGGACAACTGGGATTGGTCATTATGGGCAACAAAAATGGCAGTGCCATTGAACGAATTATCCTTCTCTGATCAATTTGACATTGACGACGCAGCAATACGAGCAGCTTCGGCAGGGCTTGGCATGACACTAGCCCCCACCCTGGTTACGCAAACAGAAATCGATGCTGGAGTTCTGGTTGCGTTGCCGGGCTTTGCGCCGGTTGAGTTAGGTCGATATTACCTACTGCACGGTCCTAGACGAGGTGGGATAGTCGGGCGGTTTCGAAAATGGTTGGTGTCGAGCATCGCCGACGCCGTGAATCAATCAGTGTGACATATCATAGACGTCCGGAAGTGGCCCATCGCGTCACGTCCATATTGCACCGCAATGGCAGCATTCACCAACAGCGGACATTGTATGGTATGCGTGAGCCATCAGGTCGACTTTCGTACATGGGTTATTGCCGCCGCAGACCCCACAAAACTCAATCGTAACTCCGCTCATCGGAAATAATCTTCCCGTCGTTCGGCAGGCTGCCAGGTGCCGCAATGACGATCGTCCCGGTGATTTTCGTCGCCGATTTGAGAGCCTCTGCAAGCGCACTGGACACATCGGCCGACGTCGCCTCAGCATGAAGCGTCATCGCATCCTGCTCGCCATCGCGCGTCACAACAAGCCGCAAGCGCCCGAGCCCAGGAACCGTGTCCGCGAGCCTGGCGATTTGCTCGGGTCGCACAAACATGCCCTTGACCTTGGTGGTCTGATCGGCGCGGCCCATCCAACCCTTGATCCGCAGTCCGGTGCGGCCACAGGGCGAGGGCCCCTCAAGAACGGCTGACAGGTCGCCCGTTGCAAGGCGGATCATCGGGTAGTCACGATTGAACACCGTCACAACCACTTCACCCACGTCACCAACTGCGACGGGCGTGCCCGTTCCCGGCGTCACGATTTCGAGGATCACGTCCTCATCCACGACCATGCCCTCGCACACACCGTTGCCCGTGTGCGTTTCATAGGCAATCATTCCGGAGTCTGCGGTCGCATAGGCCTGCATGCAGGAAATGCCTTTGGTAGCATATTCCTCCCTTAGAGAGGGGAACAATGCACCACCTGAAACAAAGGCCTTCTTGATTGATGTGGCATCCGAACCGGCTTCTGCCGCCTTGTCGAGCAGAATTTTCAGATAATCCGGCACGCCGACGTAAGCCGTAGGTTGAAGGTGCGCAATGGCCGCAAGTTGCTGCTCCGTATTTCCAGGGCCCGCCGGAATGACGGCACAACCAAGCGCGCGTGCGCCCGCGTCAAGTATCCATCCACCCGGCGTGAGATGATAGGCAAACGTGTTGTGCACGATGTCACCACGACGAAACCCCGCCGCATACAATGCGCGCGCCGAGCGCCAGAAGTCCGGGCCTGCGCCCTGCGGTTCATAGATCGGCCCGGGCGATGCGAACAACCGTACGGCAGCACCTGTCGAAAAGCCTCCAAGCGGGGGATTGACTGTCTGTTTTTCAAGCAGGTCGGATTTCCGTAAGACGGGTAGCTTTGCAAGCGTCTCGCGCGAAACCACGCTGGCAATGTCGATGCCTGAAAGGTGTTCAGCCCATCCCGGTGCTGTCACGGCATGGGTCAACAGATCCGCAAGTCGCGCGAACTGGGACGCGTCACGTGTGAGAGGATCGCGGGTTTCCTGACTATCGAAATAAGCGTTCATCATGATCATTCCTCACACAGCAAACCGTTACGTACCGACCTGCCCACGGTGTCGTAAGAAATGGTCGGCCAACACCAGGGCCATCATCGCTTCACCAACGGGCACAGCACGAATGCCAACACAGGGATCATGGCGGCCTTTCGTCAGAATGTCTGTTTCGTTGCCGTCCCGATCCACGGTCTTGCGGGGCGTAAGAATCGAAGATGTTGGCTTCACGGCGAACCGTGCGACGATCGGCTGTCCACTGGAAATCCCGCCCAGCACACCCCCGGCATGATTGCTGAGGAACTCCGGTTGACCATCGGCACCGGCCCGGATTTCGTCAGCGTTTTCTTCCCCCGTCAATGCAGCCGACGCCATGCCGTCACCAATCTCGACCCCCTTCACAGCGTTGATACTCATCAACGCCGAGGCAATATCCTGGTCGAGCTTGCCATAAATGGGCGCCCCCAGTCCGGCTGGAACACCTTCGGCAACCACCTCGATCACCGCGCCCACAGACGATCCGGATTTCCGGATCCCGTCAAGATAACCCGCCCATTTCTGAACCGCCTCATGATCGGGGCAGAAAAACGGGTTTTGTCCGACCTGTTCCCAGTCCCAGTTCGCGCGGTTCACGACATGGTCGCCCATCTGCACCATCGCTGCGCGGATCGTCATGTTCGGCACAACCTTGCGTGCGATGGCACCAGCCGCAACACGCATCGCCGTCTCGCGCGCGGACGAGCGTCCGCCGCCCTTGTAGTCCCGCACGCCATATTTTGCGATGTAGCTCAGATCGGCATGACCGGGGCGGAACTTGTCGCGAATATCGGAATAATCTTTCGAACGTTGATCCGTGTTCTCGATCATCAGCGCAATCGGTGCACCTGTTGTGACCGGTCCGTTCGTCCGCTCATCCTCGAAGACGCCAGAGAGGATTTTGACCTCATCGGCTTCCTTGCGTTGTGTTGTGTAGCGCGATTGACCGGGCTTGCGTTGATCGAGAAACACCTGGATCTCTTCTGGTGTGATCGATAGCCCGGGCGGGCACCCATCCACCACGCAACCGATCGCAGGGCCATGGCTTTCACCCCATGTGGTGACACGAAAGAGATGGCCGAATGTGTTGTGAGACATGAAAACGAGTCGCCGCAGTCAGGGCCGCAAACGGGCCGCCGGAAAGATCACTGTTCTATAGGCAGTTTCGTGCGTCAGTGCCAGACGATGTCCTGCAACTCGGGTGTGCGGACAATCTCCATGACCTTGTCCTGCGGCACTTTAAGTTGAACGATCTCGGGCTCCGGGATATCGAGCAGGTAGCCACGCAAGACCCGGCTAATTCCACCGTGGGAGACAACAACCGTATCGCGCGCAACGCTATGAAGCCAGCGCACGGCCCGATTGTGGGCCCCGCCGTAGCCTTCACCATTGGGGGGGGCGAACTGCAGGGGCGCAGCAAGATAGGATGCGACACCTTCAGGATCGCTCTCACGCAGGTCCACCCAGCGTTTACCTTCCCAGTCACCGAACCCGACTTCGACGAGTTCCGGATCACGGCGAAAATCGTCTGGTTCCAGTCCCATGGACGTGCGCACCAGTTGCATGGTCTCGACCGTGCGCGCCAATGGACCAGCGACAAAGTCATATCCGGAAGCATCATCAATCATATCGACAAGCTTGAAACCGTTGCCGCGTGCCTGGGTTCGCCCGATATCATTCAAAGGAATATCGGTCGTGCCCTGCAAGCGCGCATCCGCATTCCAGTCGGTTTGACCGTGACGTATGAAATAGATTTTTGGCACAGGATTGACTGCTCAATGCGAATGACTGTTTGAGGGGTTAGCCGTCTTTGGTGGCTGCTTCCTTGGCATATTTCTCCGCCACGATGTCAGGCGCATCTTCGGCCTTCATGCCAACAACATGATAGCCGCTGTCGACATGGTGAATCTCGCCTGTAACACCGCGCGACAGATCAGAAAGGAGGTAAAGTCCGGCCCCACCAACATCTTCGATCGAAACCGTGCGGCGCATCGGCGAGTTATATTCGTTCCACTTCAGGATGTATCGGAAATCGCTGATTCCGGACGCAGCCAATGTCTTGATCGGACCGGCCGAAATCGCATTGACGCGGATTTGCTGCTTGCCAAGGTCCGATGCCATGTAGCGCACGCTTGCTTCAAGCGCTGCCTTGGCCACACCCATGACGTTATAATGCGGCATAACCTTTTCGGCACCATAGTACGTCAGCGTCAACAGCGAACCACCGTCCGGCATCATCTTCTCAGCCCGCTGCGCGATCGCCGTGAATGAAAAGCAGGAAATGTTCATCGTCTGGTTGAAGTTGGCTTCTGAAGTATCGACATATCGACCGATCAATTCGTCCTTGTCGGAAAACGCGATGGCGTGAACGACAAAATCGATCTTTCCCCAAACCTCTTTGAGCTTCTCGAACAAGGCATCAATGCTTTGCGGATTCGTGACATCGCATTCGATCACAAGATCAGACCCGAGTTGCCCAGCCAGAGGTTCGACCCGCTTCTTCAACGCATCGCCCTGATACGTGAGCGCGATCTCTGCTCCCTGCTCGTGGCACGCTTTTGCAATACCCCACGCAATGGACCGATTGTTTGCAACCCCCATAACGAGGCCACGTTTGCCGTTCATCAGATTTCCGACGTTGGACATGTATTGCTATTCCCTGATCGGCGCGCCCAATTATATATGGACACCTACCGGAATGGACGACTTCGGATGGCACGCACGAGCGCGCAGGTGTCGAAAACACACACCCGAGACAATTCATTCCAGCGGTTTAGCCGATAGGCTCGGCGTTGGCTAACGCAAATTCCACTGCAACTTTGATATGGAAATCGCGGTAGCCCGCCAGGGCAGCCAGAAAGTCACAACTTCCAGAGACCATCATCCGTGCGGCAGGCAATGCCTTCTATGGTGCTGTTGCGATCGCCTGCGGTCAGCGTGAACACAAGATGGCGGCACAGGCGGTCTTTATCGTCAACAAACACCGCTGTGGGTTTGATCTTGCCGCTCAGCACCCCTTTTTTGCGATGCCAGACGAAGGTCGAGCCGTCACCGACCTCGTTGAGGGCAAATTGCAAGGCTTGCAGCGCAGCCCTCTCGTCGGCGAAGCCGAAGCGCAGCCGAAACGGGCCTGTAATGCTGGATGCGGCCTCTTTGGCTGGCGCGGTACGCTCAACCGTGATGGACCAGCCAGACTCGCCGGGCAGCGACGATGCAGCAGGATTGGCCGCAGCTGAATGAAGGGAAAAGAGAAGACCGACAGTTGCGGTCGCTGCCGTGCAGAACGACGGCACGGTTCTTCGGGACAAACGCATGGAACACCCGTACTCAAAACTGAACGCAGACCGGAAACAGACCGGCCACCGTGAACGCCACGGCACGAATCATCGTGAATGGACAAGGTTAATTACCGGTTAAGGCGAGTATCGGTCAAAAACGAGACGCAGTTGAAGCGCTGACACGCATTTGCGTCACATGTCGCAGTTCCAACCGCGCGTGTTCACGATTATCGTGGGGCAGGACGCAATCAGGATGGCGGCACAAGACGTTGGAAAAGACCAAACCCGACTATTACGGTGGCGCTCCAGACGAGAATTTCGTCACTGCGACAGAACCGTTTGCACTGTTCGCGCAATGGCTTACCGACGCCAAGGCGCACGAAATCAACGATGCCAACGCCATGTCTCTGGCGTCTGTCGATGTCAATGGGCTGCCGAACGTGAGAATGGTCTTGCTGAAAGATGCAGATCCGGCAGGGTTCGTTTTCTACACAAACTACGAGAGTCAGAAGGGCACGGAGCTTCTCGGTCAGGGAAAAGCTGCAATCAATTTTCATTGGAAAAGTTTGCGTCGTCAGGTGCGCGCCCGTGGTGCGGTTTTTCCCGTCGATCCTGCAGAAGCGGACGCCTATTACAAGACGCGTGCGCGCGGTAGCCGAATCGGGGCCTGGGCATCGGCGCAGTCTCGTCCGCTTAAAAGCCGGAGCGATCTGGAAGCAGCTGTCGAGAGATATGATGCGGAGTATCCCGGTGAAGATATTCCACGCCCACCGCACTGGTCCGGGTTCCGGCTCATTCCCCAGGAAATCGAATTCTGGCACGATCGACCGTTCCGCTTGCACGAACGGGTTCTGTTCCGCCGCGCTGACACTAGCGCAGAGTGGACCAGCACCGGGCTCTATCCGTAAGGCCCAGACCTGCGTTCAGGATTTCCGCTGCGGAATATCGACATAGACTGCGCAATCCGTGCGCGCGCCTACTGCAACGCTTGAAACAGATTTCGGTTTCAGTGCCGTATCGAACCGCAAACCGCGTACGGCCTTATGAAAAGCCATGTCGACGAAGAGGAAATTCATTCCGACATGTCCCGCGCGGCAATCCTTTGGTGTGCCGCGTGCTGGAAATCTTACAAAATAGGTCTTTGCGGCATCGGGTTTGGTTTTGGCTCCCGTCCCGGTTGCAAGATTCTCAAGGGTGGTGCCGGAGGTTGGTTTGGCGATCGTGTTCGCCGCACCAAGACGCGCAAGTGCCGCAACGGATGTATCAACGAGCGACAGTGTCTTTGCCGACGTGATCGCCTTGCTTTTGGTTTTGAGCGAGGATGTCTTGTTTTTTTCGCTCAGAGCGGCTTTCGCAAAATCGGAAAGCGCTTCCACGACAAAATTTCCCTTCTTCTCGGGTGTTTTGGTTTCAGCCGAGGCCAATCGTTGCCCAGGTGCACGGGTTGGACCGGTCAGCGGCACCGTGTTTGCCTGTTGTACCGGTATAATCGCAGCCTGTGTTGGTGTTCC
>CALHAX010000003.1 GCA_937931785.1 uncultured Hyphomicrobiaceae bacterium
CTGGGCGATCAAACTTGTTCCAGTAGGCGAGCCATGCGCGTGGATTGAACCATTGCGGCACAAGATAGTGATTGTGCAGAAGCACACGATCCAGTGCACGCGTTGCTGCGACGAGTTCAGTACGATCCTTCGCGTAGATGATGCGCTCGATGAGTTTGTCGACCGCCTTGTTCTTGATGCCAATCAGATTGCGGCCACCGGGATTGTCTGCAGAAGCGCTGCCCCAAAAATCTCGTTGTTCATTGCCGGGTGAATCCGATTGCGCGAATGTGCCAACAACGATGTCGAAGTCGTAGTTCTGGAGGCGACGTGTGTATTGCGCGCTGTCCACAACACGTGCGGAGGCTTCGATGCCAAGCTTCTTGAGATTGCCGATGTAGGGAAGAACAATGCGCTCAAAGAGTGGAGACACCAACAGGATTTCTGCTTTGACAGGTTTGCCTGCCGGATCACGCAAGACGCGACGTGTCTTTTTCGATTGGAGTCCAATGGACTGCATCAGACCACAGAAAAATCCGCAATTGGGATCTTCGACTGCCACGTTGTCGGTATTGTAGCCTGCAGCCTGCAGGAGTTCGGTTGCCGTTTTCAGGTTGCCCCGAATTGATTTGCCGTCCGGGTTGGCCGGATTTGTGTACGGCTCTGTGAAGACAGAGGCGGGTATGTCGGCGCGAACCGTCTCCAGAATCTCCTTTTCCAGACCTTCAGGAAGCCCTGTTGATTTGAGTTCCGAGTTTTCAAAGTAGCTGCCGACGCGCTTGTAGAGACCGGAGAACAGGTTCTTGTTCGACCATTCGAAGTCGAAGGCCATGTTAAACGCACGTCGTACGCGAACGTCCGTGAACTGTGAACGCCGTGTGTTCAAGACGAAGCCCTGCATCGGTGCCGGGTTCTGAAGTGTGACTTCATCCTGTTTGATCCAGCCTTTCTGGATGGCAGGAAAACTCTTGTACTCCGTTGCCCAACGTTTCGAACTGTTCTCACGTTTGTAATCGATCTTGCCAGCTTTGAATGCTTCGAAGGCCACATTGGTATCGCGAAAATATTCGTCCGTTATGGTGTTGAAGTTCCATTGACCAACGTAGACCGGCAGATCTTTCGCCCAGTAGTCCTTGACGCGGGAGAAGGTCACGGATCTACCGGGCTTCACGTCAGTGATTTTGTAAGGTCCAGACCCCAGAGGAACCTCAAGACTGGTCTTCGTAAGATCACGCTGGTTGCCGCTTGCGTCTTTTGCAGTCCAGAAGTGTTTTGGAACCACGTCGAGTTGTCCCATGATGTGTGGGAGTTCGCGGTTTCCCTTGATGTCGAAGTAGAACGTGACTTCGCGTTCTGCTGTTTTCTCCGCTCGAGCCACGTTTTTATAGTATGCGTTAAAAAATGGGTGTGCTTTTTTCTGTTGCTCCAGACTGAATATGACGTCTTCCGGTTTGATGGGCTCCCCGTCGTGGAACCGTGCTTCCGGTCGCAAACGGAACGTTGCGGAGGAAAAATCGTCTGGATAGGATACGGCTTCTGCAATCAAGCCATACTCCGTGGACGATTCATCCGGGCTGCTCGCCATAAGTGAGTCGTACAATAATCCCAGACTTCCCGCGGCCTGACCCTTGAATGAAAACCTGTTGAGGCTGTCGAACGTTCCAATCGCGTCGAGGCGGATGTCGCCGCCTTTCGGTGCATCGGGATTCACCCATTTGAAGTTCTTGAAGCCCTCCGGGTATTCGAGTTTACCCGTCAGCGACATGCCGTGATGCCAGACGCGGGTGTCGGCAGGAGTTTCGGGCGCTGCGGCCTGTTCCTGGGCTGTGAGAGAACCGGGTGCAGAAATGAGTGCGGCGCAAGCCAGTGGGATCACTGATTTCAGGAACGGTGTTGCTTTGCGATTGTGATCCTGGGTCTTGTGACTCGTCATGTGGTGTACGATTCCCGCTTTAAGTATGCGCGCTGACCCTTTGGTCGGCATGTCTGCTCGCGTCCAGATGTACAACCGGTCGCATATGCGCGCATACCTTGGCCCCGCACAGTGCAGGGGCCAAGTTAAAAGTCGTACAGAAAGTTGGCAGATACGTGATCAATTGCCGTGCAACAGCCACCTGCGGGGCGCTACTTCAGACTTTGCAGGTATTTAATCATTTCGGCACGCTGTTTCGGCTTTTTGAGGCCGGCAAATGCCATCTTCGTGCCTTTGGCGTAGGCTTTGGGGCTCTTGAGGAAGGCGTTCAGAGCTGCCACGTCCCAGTTGCCGTCTTTTTCCTGCAAGGCGGCAGAGTAGGCGAAACCGGCTGTTGAGGCGATATCGCGATCGGCGATACCGTGCAGGTTTGGTCCAACGCGGTTCGCCCCGCCTGCCTTGCTTGTGTGACAAGCCGAGCATTTCTTGAACAGTTTTTCACCGGCTCCGACGTCAGCGGACGCCAGCAGTGCGGTGATATCAGGTTCTGCTGCAGTTTCACTCCCGCCATCCGTTTTCGTCGCTTCAGCAGAGGCCACTTCAACGATGTAGCCAGGCTTTTCAGGGTGCTTTTCGTGGTTCAGCTCATGGACCAGTGTGCGTGTGCCGAAGATTGCAAGAAGCGCAGCCAGTACGGCACCAGCCAGCTTGTTGAATTCGAATGAGTCCATGATATGCGTCCTCGGACAGCTGTCAGGCGGTCAGCGCATGGGCTGGTGGCCTGCCGCGCGCGACTGCACGCGGGTTTCCCCTCGTTTCGTTGGCACGATATACATTCGTTTGCGCTGGCCTTGCAACCTGCGGGTTTGAACCGTAGGAGCGTAAATTTGCCGCTGTCCACGGGCTTTTGCGCCCTGGACCGGACACAGGAGGGCTTTGCACGCATGTCGCGAAATCTTATTGTTATTCCAGCGCGCCTGGCCGCGTCGCGGTTGCCGGGCAAGCCGATGGCCGATATCTGCGGTGATCCCATGATTGTTCATGTCTGGCGCCGGGCTATGGAAGCGGACTGTGGGCCTGTGATTGTGGCGTGCGATGCGACGGAAATCGCTGATGCTATTGCGCGTGTGGGTGGGCGAGCCGTCATGACGCGCTCTGATCATCCAAGCGGCTCGGATCGGATCTGGGAGGCAGTTGAGGCGGTTTCGGGTGACTATCCAGCGGACGTGATCATCAATCTGCAGGGCGATTTGCCCACGCTGGAGCCGCAACTGGTGCGGCGGGTTGCGGAATTGCTCGATGATCCCGCTGTGGAGATCGGAACGCTTGCGGCTGAGATCGTGCGCGATGAGGAACGCGGTAATCCGGCTGTGGTAAAGGCGATTGGTACACCATTGTCAGATGGACATCTGCGAGCGCTCTACTTCACACGTGCGACCGCACCTTCGGGCGATGGCCCGCTCTATCATCACATCGGGATTTATGCGTATCGGAAAACGGCGCTGGCGCGTTTTGTCGATATGCCGCCGTCTCCGCTTGAGACGCGTGAGCGGCTTGAGCAATTGCGAGCGTTGGAGGCTGGGATGCGTATCGATGTTGCCGTCGTTGATACCGTGCCGCTTGGTGTGGACACGCCGCAGGACCTCGAACGTGCGCGCCTTGTGATTGGTGAAACGGCTGCGTAGGCCGTCTTATTTCATCGCGATGAAGTGGCGCATGAGCTTGTGGGCGATGGAATATTGCATGGGAGCGGTGATCCCGTCCGGGTGCTTTCCGTCCAGAACCTGCTGCATTTCGGTGCGTGTGAACCACTGCGCGTCTGCGATTTCCTGAGGATCCAGCGTCAGGTCTGTTGTGAGGGCTTCGCCGAGACACCCGATCATCAGTGAATGCGGGAAGGGCCATGGCTGGCTTGCGATGTAGCTGACTGGACCAATGTCCACGCCAACCTCCTCCTTGACCTCACGGCGAACGGCATCCTCAAAATCTTCACCCGGTTCCACGAAGCCTGCAAGCGTCGAATACATCATGTCGGGAAAGCGCTCTTCGTGTGCGAGGATGCACTTGTCGCCGTGGGTGACGAGCATGATTACTGCCGGGTCCATACGCGGGAAATGTTGTTGGCCGCAGGACCAGCATTTGCGTCGCCACCCACCATCGCGGATGTTCGTGGTGCCGCCACAGTGGCCGCAACACCGTGCCGTCAATTGCCACGCTGCAATAGATTTTGCCTGACCAATAAGTGACAGTTCTTCCACCTGCATCGCACCCTGGACGGCCAGCGTGCGCAGGTCGACCCAAGGCTTCAGCACGAAGGGACCGCCTGGCATAATACGTGAGCGATGCTCGTTGATGTTCAACGCAAAGTAAGGTGCGGCGTTGTCGTCAAGACCGAGAAAGATCGGGAATTCGCGGACGAAGTCGAAGGTTTCGATATCCGCGTATTTGAACCAGCGGATTGCTGCTTCCGTGCGTTCCGCGTTTGAGACGATGGCTGGGGCCTCATCTACCAGGATCATGTAACGCGCTTCAGGTGATTTTTGTGCAGCGGCGATAAAGTCCTTATCGCTACGTTTCTGGCTGGCGCGATCAAGATGGCGAACGGTTGTTAGAGTTTTGGGCATGCGGGTTCCCTGGCAGGCTGATGCGTATCGGCCATGCCGTCGCTAAGGCCTGCATAGCGTGATTTTGCGTCAGGCGGAAATGCCAAGTTTTTCGGTGAGCGCCTTCACCTGGACCGTTGCTTCTTCATCTGTGTACGGTGTGGCTGTGCCAACACCCCAAACAGGCGCGGGCCAGGCTGCGTCTGTCGTCTGTCGGGCAATTACGTGCACGTGCAGTTGGGGCACCATGTTGCCCAATGCTGCAACGTTTAATTTGTCCGGGTTTGCGTGTTCGCGAAGTGCGCGGGATGTTGTTCCGATTTCACCAACCAGACAAACCTGATCGTCATACGTCAAGTCGATCAGGTCGCGTGCGCCATCAATGCGCGGCACAAGGATGATCCAGGGGAAGCGGCTGTCGTTCATCAGGAGGGCCAATGTCAGAGGCAAATTGCCGACCGGAATTGTGTCGGCGGCGAGCCGTGGATCAAGTTCGAATGGCATCTGGGTCCTATTGCATCGCTTGTTGTTCGAAGAAGGAGGCGCCCTTGGGTATTTCCGGCATCTCCATTTCGAATGGGATCGACCTGATCCGGCCTGGTTCTCTGCCGCGGATGATTTTTCCCATGTGAATGCTGGGCAGGGGGATTGGAGCCAGTGGGATCGCGTCAGCTGCTGCGATTGCTGATATGAACAGCGTGCGCGGCTTGTCGGAATGGTTGGCGGCAGAAGCATGTGCCAGTCGTGCATGCATCAAGCAGACGCTTCCTGCGGGGCCCGTTGCGTTGGTGGACTGCGCCTCGAGGTCGGCTGACGTTGTTGCGTCGATGGCACCTGTAAATATGCCATCCTGCCAGAGCGAGTGAAGCGGGCCCTTGTGCGTTCCGGGGACGATTTGCAGTGGGCCATTTTCTTCCGTTACATCGTCCATGAACAGCAGGGCTGTAATCAGGTCGTCGTTGGAGTGCGGATCGAACGTGAAGTCCTGATGCCATTTGACGGTTGTTGCTGTCTTGGGGAGTTTACTGTTGATTTTGGAGTGGTGGAATCGAAGATCATTACCCACAAGATCTGCAATCATTTCGGTCATTGCACTGTTGGTGACGACATCCCAGTAGTCCTCTGCAAGTTCGGTCGGGGATGCGACACGACGGAGTGCCGGGTGATCGGCACTGTGTCCGGGTTCAACGTCGAAGCGAGGACGCTTGTCATAAGTTTCACCGTAAGCCTTCGCGTGCGCGCGGCTCTCTTCGACCCAGTTGGAGAAGGTGTTGCGCAAGCTGGAGAGCTGTTCTTGCGTTACGGCATTCTCGGCTACAAGGCAGCCGGTTTTCTCGAATTCAGCTTTTTGAGGGCCTGTCAGGACCGGCATCGTTTCTTTTTCCCTGGGCAATGTGCGTGGTTATCCATCTTTGGACATCACGAACGGATGCGTCCAGCACTGTTTTAATCGGTTGTGGAGTTGCGTGCAGTGTTTTGCGTACGCCATAGTCGAGATGATGCGCCATCAGGCGTCTCTTGCGAGGAGTGCCATGCCATGCCCCACAGTTCAGCTTATGTTTTTGATGCCTATGGAACCCTGTTCGATGTGCATTCCGCTGTTGGGCGCTATCGTGGCGAACTGGGTGATGTGGCCGATCAACTGTCAATGACCTGGCGTGACAAGCAACTGCAGTACACATGGGTTCGAGCCCTTGTCGGACGGCACAAACCGTTTGATGAGGTTACAGCGGATGGGCTGGATTTTGCCATAGCGTCGGTTGGCGGTATTGCCGATGGTCTGCGCCAGAAACTTCTGGATGCCTATATGACGCTTGATGCTTATCCAGAAGTCCGCGGTGTGCTCTCGACTCTCAAAGCCAAGGGAGCAAAGCTTGCGATCCTGTCGAACGGGGCGCCACAAATGCTGGAGGCGGCTGTGACATCGTCCGGCATTTCCGACCTGCTGGATGCGTCGCTTTCGATTGAGGATGTCGGAATCTACAAGCCGGATCCGAGGGTCTATCAGTTGGCTGTGGATCGGCTCGGCGTAGCGGTTGGTGATATTTCCTTCCAGTCCTCAAACCGGTGGGACATTGCGGGAGCCAAGGCTTTTGGATTCCGTTGTGTCTGGATCAACCGGTTCGGTCAACCAGATGAATTCGCTGATATGATACCCGATACCGTGTTGACCAGCCTGGCTCCTTTGCCGGAGGTTTAAACAGCTGCATTCGCGTTACGGATCTGGTCTGCGTACCAACAGGCGAAGTTGGCGACGCTGGGTTCAAGCGCTTCGCAAAAGCGTCCCTGTCTGGCGAAGGGGGACGTCAGGCCGATTTGCTGCTGCTCCAGCATGGGAATGTCTTCATCAACTGCCGCATGCATCCGCTCGATGTAGATTTTTGACTTCTCGTCGAAGCCGTCTGTTTCTGTCGTTTCCTTCGGAAATGTGACCGTCATGCCGACACGGCACCGGTTTGGGGTGACCGGCAGGGTTTCGTAGATCCACGTTCCCTCCGTTCCGGCCGCAAATGTCATGTTCGGATAGATCCACGTATAGCGTGTGCCGTACCGGTTGCGCCCTTCGAGACCGGGGTTTGTTGGCAGGGCCTGATCCTGCTGGGTTTCAAGCAGGCCGCCAGTGCCTTCGGTTTCGCCGAACTGGGTGGTGAAGTTGCCGGAGACGTCGTCCGCTGCATCCGGTCGTTTGTAGACGCTGTCGATCGAGTCCGGATGGACGTAAGGCAGGTGGTAGTACTCGTTGAAGACCTCGAGGAACGTTTTCCAGTTGCAGGCGACCTCGAATTCCGTGCGGTACGTTGAAACGTGACCTTCCAGATTCCAGGGACGGTGCATGGAAGAAAAACCTCCCAACCAGACGTCGATATCCTGCGCGTTGTCATCCATGCATATGAATGCGAAGCCATCACGTTCTGCAGTCTGGAATGAGACGAGCGGGAAGTCGGATTTCTCGAATCCTGCAGTTTGGTCCATCGACGGTGCGCCGATCAGTTGACCATCCAGGCTGTAAGTCCAGGCGTGGAAGGGGCAAACCAACCGTTTGCAATTGCCGTCGCCAGATTTGAGCAGGGCTCCCCTGTGACGGCATGTGTTCGCGTGGGCATGCAACGCTCCGTTCGCAGCTCGCACGATGATGATGGGAACGCCTGCGATGTCGAGTGTTGCAAAGTCTCCAGGCGCCTTCACGCGATCTGCGCGACCAATACCGATCCAATGCTTGCGAAAGATTGCGTTCGTTTCGGCGGTGGCGATATCGGTGCATCTGTAAACTTCGGGTGGTAACGTTGCTGACGACGCGACCGGAAAGCGCACACGCTCTAGGCTTGCGGCGAGGGGCTGTGACATCGGCATGACTGCGCGCTCCTGGAAAACTGTACCTTTTTGCTCTATTTCGACTGGCCGTGTTTGTCATCAAATAAAAAGCCCGCTCCGGATCTCCGGAACGGGCTTCGGTGTTTATCTTTTGTAAGTGCCGGTCATCAGCAGCGACCGAGACGTGTCCGCTCAAGACGATCACCAGTGAACGGATCGATCGTGACCCTGATCTTGCGACCGCGACGACATCCTTCGATCACCATCTCCACATTCTTGAGGCCACGGTCCGCGAAGCGGTCCACGATTGTTTCAAGGCGTGGTGACTCACATGGCCCACGATCACGTTCGTTGACCACTTCGCCATACTGAGACCAGCGGGTGACCAGACGTTTGCGCTCGCGGCATGATTCCGTTTCGTAGTTTGTACCTGGAATCGTGTTGAACTTGACCTTGCGGTAACCGTTCTTGCGCATCTCAACCAGAAGATCGGCACGCGTCAGTGGTGCCGGGCATCGACCAATATTATACTCCTGAAGGATTTTACCAAACCGACCGAGCGTTATTTCTACCCGCTTGAGATCGCGGCAGGCTTCGACAACAAACCGTGGTGGTGTTTTGTCGATGACCTCGATGCGATTGAGACCACGTTCCTGAAGCACTTCAGGAATCTTTGACGCTGACAGTGGAGGGTCGCAACGGCCGATCCGCTTGCGATCCCGGATTACGCCACGGCGGTTGATGATCAGTTCGAACTGGCGCCCGTTGCGGCATGCTTCGGCGACGTAACGCGGGAGTTGACGATCCGTGAAACGAATCCGGTCGAACCCGTCATCGCGCAATTTTGCACGAATGTCGTCTGGACGTAGAGCGCGTTCGCATTCGCCGAGGTTACGACGACCTGTTACTTCACCGAACTTGTCGATGCGCAAGCGCACACGCTCGTTGTCGCGGCACGCAATGGCAATATAGGGAATGCTGCCTTGTTCGGTGATGTTGATGCGTTTGTATCCCTCTTTCTCAAGCTGCCGTTCGGCTTGCTCGATCGTTATGATCTGTTTGCAACGGCCGATCTCTGTTGCGCGCCGAATGCGTCCTGAAGAACGGATCTGCAAACTGTAACGCACGCCTTCCTTGCATGCTTCAGCAGTCGCCCGCGCCAGTTGGCGGCCAGTGATCTCGATTTCCGAGTAGCCTTGCTGCCTCAAATTTCGCCGGATCTTGCTGTCCGAAGCTCCGAATTGAAGTGTAAACTGCGCTTGATGAAGCGGGCTTTCCGCACGTGTATTTGTGTCGATTTTTGGTACGATCGATGCTGCGTTGGCCGGTAGTGCCAGTCCTGCAAACAGCAGAACTGCCGCACTAAGTATGGCTCGTCTGTTCAAGATGAATTCCTCCCATGACCTTTATTATCGAGAGTGTCTCTTTGGACCCTCTGTCTTTTACACCCGGTGGTCACTATACGACTCTTGTGACAAAAATTGAACGCAGAGTTTCATTTTGATGATCTATCAGTGATCCGATGATAGAGAATCGTGAGAATGGCCGTAATGGCATACAGATGGAATGTGCTTTCAAACCCATTCACTGCGAACGGCGAAAAAGAATTGTGAACAAAAACAAAGACCAAAGACGTTTTTTGCTCGGACTCATGCTTTGCTTCAGCGGTGTGTCTGCTGTTTGCAATGTCTCTGCATTGGCAGATGAAGTATCGAACGCGCGCGAGTCTGCAATACGCGACATGGCACTTACTCATGCTTTGCCTAGGGCGCTTACCGCAATTTCGCCATCAGTTGAGATGCCACCGCAGGCCGTCATCAAGATTGATCCGGAGTTACCGCAAAGGGTGTCGTCACGGCATCCTGATACGTCAACTGTAGTGCCTACTATCGCGGCGACAGCAGACACGCCTGCGCCTGTTTTCTCAAAACGCCAGTTGCGAGCCGTTGTTACTGCAACGGCGTCAACTGCCATTCAGGTGCAGACGCCGCCTGACCCGGCACTGTCTGACGTTCCTCTACCCAGTGTGCCTCCCGATTCTACTTCGGTTGACTCGCCAGGTGATGCTGCGTCGGGCGATGCTCCCAAGCCAGAGCTGTTCGTTCTGGTTCTCGTGGGCGATACGGGGCTCAATGCACACAACCAGAAGGTCCGGCCTGCGAAGGCGATCCGGCATGGTCGTGGTTATGACTGGGACTGGACGACGCGGAAAATCGCCCCGCTCATTGATGGGCACGTAAATTTCGCAAATGTCGAAACGGTCGTGACAGACCACAACAAACATTATCCATCCCCCAAGTCGTTCAACTTCCGGATGCACACGAACGGCGCGCGCCATCTGGTTGATGTCGGGTTCAATGTCTTTTCGCTGGCGAACAATCATTCTGCGGATTATGGGCGCGATGGGGTGCGCGATACGCTGAAAAATGCTGAAATTCTCCGGACGGCAGGACTGCGCGCTTATGCCGGCCTGGGGTTGGACCGTGCGTCTGCGATCAAGAGCCAGACGTTCTCCATTGGTCAGGCGCGGTTCGGGTTCGCTGCCATGGGCATCGGGGCACGCCAGCCGGGTCCATCACGTGCAGGTGTGAACAAGCCCGGTCAAGTGAACATCTACGGCAAGGAAGATTTCAATGCGGTTGTCGATGATCTCGTTGAGGTGTCGGCGGACTTTCGTATTCTTTCCATGCACTTTGGGGCGGAGAGAAATGTACGCCCTCTGCCCGGTCAGGTGAAGAAGTGGCGTGATGATGTGCAAGTCGGTCGCGGCATTGATCTGATCGTCGGGCACCATGCCCATGTGGTTCAGGGCGTGCAGATCACGGATGGCAAGCTGATTTTCTATGGTCTTGGAAATTTTCTGCATATGGGCATGCAGGACATGAGCAAGTTTAATGCGTGTCGGGACTATGGATTGCTGGCACGTGTGTTCGTCGTGCGTCAGCCGGACGGAACGATGGAAGCACAGGCGGTTCAGGTTGTGCCGCTGACGGATATGCATCTTCAAGCGCGGGCGCATCCGGTGAAATCCGCTGGTCGGCGGATCGACATACTCAACATGCTGGCTGAAGAGCTGGACGATGATCTGGCAGGGTCGCGCGGCGTGCGGTTTGCGAAACAGGTCGACGGTTCCGGTCTTTATTGTCGGCCTAGCGCGGCCCAGGGGCCAGGACGGTTGGGCAAGCTGTGCGCGGATTTCGTACCGGCACCATCGCTTACAATTACTCAGAGGCGTCGCTTGCGCGGAATGTGCAGCTACACCCCACGTGTTGCATCGCGCAAGAAAGCAGGATCACGGCGCGCATCGAAAAGTAAAAAGCGCCGCAAGAAGTGGACGGGACGGAACGTATTCAATCGGCAGTAACTCCTGATGTACCTGCGTGGCAGCACCGCCAGAGCATTATCCGTCAAATATTTCGATCCGGTTTAACCAATCGGTGACGAGAGTTTGTCACCATACGCTGCATTCACTGGATTGTTACGTTTGACGAGGCCTGCCCCATGTCGACCGGCACTGAGTTGCCCTGCAACAGGACGCGGTTTCTGATCATTCATGATGATTGCGTTGCACTTGATCAGCGTGGTCCGTTTCGCGATATTTGCATGGCCTTGACGGATCGCGGCGCCGATGTGCACGTCATCGAAGCGTGCAGTGGTGCTGAGGCTTCAGAATTGGCAAGTGATGCAGCCTCATGCAATGGATATGACGCTGTGATTGTTGCCGGTGGTGGTGCAACGCTGGGAGGCGTGCAAGCCGGTATTCCGAATGGAGCGCTCCCGATCGGTGTTTTGCCGATTGGTCCGGGTGCAATGCTTGGTCGTGTACTTGGACTGCGTGGGAAACCTCGCCAAACAGCGGCGTCGTTATGTACAGCACCTGCTGTTGGCTTTCCCGGTGTGCTGGCCAGAGGCCATGCACTTCACGTCATGGCTGGCTTTGGGACGGACAATGACGTTCTGGGGCGCCTCTCGCAGCACCTTTGCCCATCGACACCTCATAAGGTTTCCGCAGCTTCTCTGGCACCCCAGCTTTTTCGCCAGGTTCAGCGTTTTGACGCCGTCGTTGATGGCATGAACTATCGATGCTGTGCCTTGTTTGTTGCGCGTTCGTCAGGTTTTGCGCGGTTGTCAGGTATGCCTGTCAAAACATCGGACAGGGATGGGGCACTGACGGCCATTCTCGTTGAAGCCGATGACCGTACCGCATTATTTGATGCGATGGTGTCGGCAAAGCTTGGGCGTTTGTTCAAGGACAAGTCGATCACAGTTCGTGCCTGTCATCATGTCGAGGTGTCTGGTGAGGCACCGATCTGCGTACAGTTTGATGGGCACGCTATTGATGCAAACACCACAGCGCCCTCTCCGATGATCATGACCGCGAACCCTGCGGCGGTTTCCATGATTGCGGCGCATGAGGTTGCGGAGCAGATGTTGCGACCTGCAGCTTCGTTGATCCACGCCGCCGCCTGAGAGACTTATCCGATTGCGTTTTGAGCCTTTTGGCGCGCTTCCGTGGGACTTTGTCCGAAAGTGCGACGGAACGCGCGTGCGAGTGTTGCTGCAGAACTGAAGCCACTGGCATCAGCGACCACCGAAACATCCAGAGGGCTTTGCAACATCAATCGACGTGCTGCGTTTAGCCGAAGATCGAGATAGTAAGTTTGTGGTGTGAGAGCGAGTGCTGTCCTGAACTGAAGCTCAAGCATCCTGTGGGAAAGGCCTACGGCCTTTGCAATTGTCGGGATGGACTTCGGTTCCGACAAGTTTTCTTCCATTATCCGTATGGCTCTCGCGACTCTTGGATGTGTTGCTGCGAGCCGTCCAACCGAGACTACAGGTTGTGGGTCGGTGCCTGTGCGTTGCTGATCGTAGATGAAAACGCTCGCAGCATTGAGTGCGAGGTTCATGCCGTGTTGCGCTGTGATCAACGCGAGCATCATGTCGAGGGCTGGTGTTGCGCCGCCGGTTGTAAACACGGGACCGTCAATGACGAAACGATCCGGAACAACAGTGATGTTCGGAAAACTCTCGGCGAAGAATTCCAGATCTTCCCAGTGAGTCGTCGCGCGCCGGCCATCCAGCAGTCCCGCGGCGGCGAGTGTCCAGCTTGCGGCCTCTACGCCTCCGATTGGTACGCGACGACGTGTGAGCCGGCGCAGTGCTGAGTGCATTTTCTTCTCCGCACGGCGGTCATCTTGTGAGGCGATCAGGATGAGGGTGTCACGCACGTCTGTATCGTCGAACGCATCTTTCACCGCGACGGAGGCTGCGCTGGTCGACACGACCGGTGTGCCATCGAGCGAGAGCAGGCGCCATGTGTAGAGCTGTTGTCCGGACACCCGGTTGGCCGCACGTAGAGGCTCCATGGTTGCGGCCAGGGACATCAGCGAAAACTCCGGGAAGACCAGAATATCGACTGCGAACGGATCTGTGCTTTGGCGCGGTGTGAACGGAAAATTCGACATTGCGTATTTTGCGATGAAAATTTCGTATTTTGCATCGCATGATTTTCAATGTGTGGCTAGCGTTTTGGAGCGAATACAGCCTGCTCCCAAGGGGCAGTCTCGGGAGGATCACGATATGAACTGGGATGTCTTCATTACATGCGCCGTGACGGGCGGTGGCGATACCACGGGCAAGTCGGACAAGGTGCCGGTGACGCCGAAGGAAATCGCTGATGCCGCGATTGAGGCAGCGAAAGCGGGGGCTGCGATTGCGCACTGCCATGTGCGCGATCCTGAAACCGGCAAGGCGGCGCGGGATGTGGCGTTGTACAAGGAAGTGGTCGATCGCATTCGTTCAGCTGATACGGATGTTGTAATCAACCTGACAGCGGGCATGGGCGGTGACCTCGTACTCGGCGGGGTTGAAACCCCCTTGCCGCTGGATGCTGCCGGAACCGATATGGCTGGTGCGACGGAGCGGACGGAACATGTTCGGACGTTGCTTCCGGAAATCTGTACGCTCGATTGCGGCACGATGAATTTCGGCGAAGGTGACTATGTCATGACCAACACGCCCGCCATGTTGCG
Source organism: uncultured Hyphomicrobiaceae bacterium (assembly GCA_937931785.1). GTDB lineage: Bacteria > Pseudomonadota > Alphaproteobacteria > Rhizobiales > CALHAX01 > CALHAX01. The sequence continues at coordinate 13,839 of CALHAX010000003.1, forward strand.
GGCGATGGCGAAGCAGATGACGGACGCGGGTGTGCGACCGGAGATCGAAGCGTTCGACACCGGACACCTTTGGCTGGCGAAGCAGTTGGTGAAGGAAGGACTGATCGAAGATCCTGTCCTGATTCAGCTTTGCATGGGCATTCCGTGGGGCGCGCCGGATGACATGAACACGCTGATGGCGATGGTCAACAACATGCCTGAGGGGTGGATTTATTCTGCGTTCTCGATCGGGCGGATGGAGCTGCCGTATGTGGCGGCTGCTGCACTGACCGGGGCGAACGTGCGCGTCGGGCTGGAGGATAATATTTATCTCTCTCGGGGTGTGCTTGCGACGAACGGTGCCCTGGTGGAACGAGCTGTGACGATCCTCGAAGCCATGGGCGCGCGGGTGATTGGTCCGGATGAGGCGCGAGAGAAGCTGAAGCTGCAGAAGCGGGTGGTTTAATCATGGCGCGCGGAGCACTCTGCACTGAAAGCAGTTGTTGCTCGCGCTTCGTACGTCTGCGAACGCTATGTTTGAGTCGTGAAGTAAATTCTGAACGTGGCTGGAAATTGAAGGTGTTTCAACGATATCTCCGGTCCCGTAAACAATCCTTTCTTGTTGATCGTATCCGCGGACTAGGTAACGTTCGGACCGCAAAATATCGGGTGTCGATGTTGACGGTGTCCAAGCTTTACAATCTCGTTCACAAAGAAAGATCGGCCCTGTTTCAGCGTAAGGATTTGTTGTCGCAAACGGGCGATGGGCAAGTATTAGGTAGTTCTCACCAGGCGGCGTTTCGCCAAGACAGTGTCGACATGGCCAAGCACCATCGTTTGACAGATGAAGCTCGACAGGATTGCCGTAAGCATCTTTCCGCGTTTTTCGTATGTGAGCAACGTGAGGGGTGGGTAAACCTACAAATTGGATTTCCATTAGCGTTCTCCGTTTTGGAGGTACGTGAAGTATGAAACGCACTATGGCGACCCGTTTCTTGTTCAATGTACGGAAGTGAATTGATGAAAAGTATTCAGAAAGCAGGCGTCGTAGGTGGTGGTGTGATCGGTGCGGCGTGGGCGGCGCGGTTTGCGGAAAACGGGATCGACACGGTTGTCTTTGATCCAGCGCCGGACGCGCAGCGCAAGCTGGACGAGGTGGTGGCGCTGGCGGATCGGGCATACGCCAAGCTGACGCTCGCACCGCGCGCGAAAAAGGGCGCGATTACTCTAACCACCGATCTGGCTGAAGCCGTGAAGGACGCTGACTTCATTCAGGAAGCCGCGCCGGAACGGCTAGAGCTCAAGCAGGACTTGTTTGCCGAGATCGAGGGGCATGCGCGTGCGGATGTGATCATCGCGTCGTCCACGTCGGGCTTCAAGCCGACGGACTTGCAGGCGAAGATGGTTCACCCGGAACGTCTGATTGTCGGACATCCGTTCAATCCGGTTTACCTTTTGCCTCTCGTGGAGATCATTGCTGGCGAGAAGAAGTCCGATGATGTCACAGCATCCGCGAAAGCGTTTTATGCGTCGATCGGTATGCATCCGTTGCTCATTCGCAAGGAGATCGATGCGTTTGTGGCCGATCGGCTTATGGAGGCGCTGTGGCGCGAGGCGTTGTGGCTCGTGAAGGACGACATCGCGACGGCGGAGGAAATTGATGATGCGATCCGGTTTGGGTGCGGATTGCGGTGGGCGCAGATGGGCACGTTTCAGGTGTTCAACGTGGCGGGTGGAGAAGCCGGCATGCGGCACTTCATGGCGCAGTTCGGACCGGCGCTGAAATGGCCGTGGACCAAGCTCATGGACACGCCGGAGATGGACGATGCGCTGATCGAGAAGATCGCGGTGCAATGCGAAGAACAGTCAGAGGGACTCTCCATTCGCGATCTTGAGCGCATTCGCGATAACAATCTCATTGCGATCATGCAGGCGCTCAAGACACAGAAGTGGGGCGCGGGGCAAACTTTGCTCGACTACGAGGCGCAACTCTACAAACGTTCGCATTCCGGATCTTCTGAAACGGTGCATGATTTTTCTCAACTGATCCGCATGCATGAGACGGTCGTGCAGCCGGACTGGACGGATTACAACAACCATATGAACGAAGCGCGTTATCTGCAGGTGTTCTGCGACAGCACAGATGCGTTTCTGAATATGATTGGTGTTGACCCGGACTACGTAGCGGGTGGGCACAGCTACTACACGGTCGAGACGCATATTCAGCACTTGCAGGAAGTGGCGGCTCTGGAGCCGCTCTACGTGAAAACGCAGATGATCAGCCACGACGAGAAGCGGATTCATCTGTTCCAGTGGATTTATCACGGCAAGACGGATGAAGTATTGGCAACCGGAGAACAAATGTTCCTGCATGTTGATGCCAATGCGTCGAAGGCGTGTCCGGCAAAACCGGAGGTTCTGGCAAGACTTGGGGAGATATGGGACGGACATCAGCATTTACCTGCGCCTGAAGCTGCGGGCCGTGCCGTGGGGCAGAGACGATCATGACGGCGCAGCGTGTTCTGATCACCGGTGGTGCGTCGGGCATCGGGCATGCCATGGCAATGGTGTTCGAGTCGGCTGGTGCACAGGTCTGGGTGACGGATGTCGATGCTGATGCGTTGGCGACGTGCCCTGCGGACTGGGGCAAGGCGTGCCTCGATGTGACGGATGAAGCGGCGATGGCGACGTTGTACGCGGATATCGAGAAAGACTGGGGTGGTCTTGACGTGTTGTGCGCCAACGCCGGTACGTCCGGACCGGCTGCGAACATCGAGGATATGGATCTTGCCGATTGGCGGCGGTGCGTTTCGGTGAGCCTGGACGGAGCGTTTCTTGCGGCGAAGTATGCGGCGCCGATGATGAAGCGGCAGAAGGCCGGCGTCATGCTGGTTACGTCGTCGACGGCGGGGTTCTTTGGGTATCCTCGCCGGTTACCGTATGCGGCGGCGAAGTGGGCATTGATCGGGCTCAAGGAAACGTTGGCGATGGAGCTTGGTCCGCATGGCATTCGTGTGAATGCACTATGTCCCGGCGCTGTCGAGGGGCCACGGATGGATGGCGTGATCGAGCGGGAATCTGCGGTGACCGGCAAGTCGCCGGAGCATATTCGCAAAGCCTATGCGTCCGGGACGTCCATGCAAACGTGGGTTACCGGCAATGACATTGCCGAGATGGCCGTGTTTCTGGCGTCGCCACAGGCACGTTTCGTCTCCGGCCAGACGATTGCCGTCGACGGCCATACCTACAATCCAGACCCAGCAGTCTGAGGAGATTATTCCATGCACTTTGCCCTGACTGAAGAACAGCAGATGATCGTTGACACGACGCGGGCGTTTGTCGCGAACGAGCTCTATCCGCACGAAGACGAGATCGAGCGGACCGGAAAGTTGCGTCCCGAGTTACGGGATGAACTGAAGGCCAAGGCGATGGAGGCTGGGCTTTACGCGGCGAACATGCCGGAAGAGGTCGGCGGCGCTGGACTCGATACATTGACGTGGATTCTTTACGAGAAAGAACTGGGGCGTGCGAACTATGCGTTACACTGGACCTGTGTCGGGCGACCGTCAAACATCCTCATGGCGTGCGAAGACGATCAGCGAGAGACCTATCTGTTGCCTGCAGTTCGTGGGGAGCGGGCTGATTGCCTGGCAATGACCGAGCCGGATTATGGGTCTGATTTACGCGGCATGAAGACGTTTGCGAAGACTGATGGCGATGATTTCGTGATCAACGGAGTGAAACATTTTATCTCTCATGCAGAAGAGGCGGATTTTGTTGTTCTGTTCGCTGCGACGGGGGAGGAGGAAACGTCTCGTGGTCCGAAGAAACTGATCACAGCGTTTCTGGTTGATGTCGGACATCCGGGTTTTACCGTTCGTGATGGTTACGCCAACGTCTCGCACCGGGGTTACAACAACTCCATTCTGGAATTCGATAATTGTCGTGTTCCGAAGACCGCAATTCTTGGAGAACTGCACAAGGGCTTCGATGTTGCGAACGAGTGGTTGGGTGCGACGCGTTTACAGGTGGCAGCCACATCGATCGCGCGGGCTGAGCGGGCACTGGAGCACGCTGTGCAATGGGCGGTGGATCGCAAGCAGTTCGGACAGCAGATCGGAAAGTTTCAGGGTGTGTCCTTCAAGCTCGCTGATATGGCGATGGAGCTGAAGGCGGCAGAGCTGCTTACGCTGGAGGCTGCCTGGAAATTCGATCAGGGCACGGTTACGGATGGTGATATGGCGATGGCCAAACTCAAGGCGACGGAGATGCTGGCGATGGTCGCGGACGAGGCGATCCAGATTCACGGGGGTATGGGGTTGATGTCCGAGTTGCCGCTGGAACGGATCTGGCGGGATGCTCGTGTGGAACGAATCTGGGAAGGCACAAGCGAGATCCAGCGGCATATTATCTCCCGTGGGCTGTTGCGCCCCTTAGGTGGTTAAGGTGACCTACGATCTCTCTCGCCTCTTGCGACCGAAATCTATCGCGGTGCTGGGTGGATACTGGGCGGAGCGGGTTGTCGAACAGTGCACGAAGATGGGATTTTCTGGCGAGGTCTGGCCGGTGTCGCCGTCGCGGGATGTGCTAGCTGGCGTGCGCTGTGTGCCAACAGTTGAAGACCTGCCATCCGCGCCGGACGCTGCGTTTATCGCGGTGAACCGACATGCGGCGCTTGATACAATTGGCAAGCTGCAGGCGATGGGTGGGGGAGGCGGTGTCTGTTTTGCCTCCGGGTTTTCAGAAGTCGGGGAAGAAGGCGTCGCGCTTCAGAAGCAGTTCGTTGAAATTGCTGGTGAGATGCCGGTACTTGGGCCCAACTGCTACGGTCTGATAAACTATCTTGACGGGGCATTGCTCTGGCCGGACCAGCATGGTGGCAAACGGCTTGATCCTGCAACAGGGCGCGGCGTGGCGCTGCTTTCGCAATCTGGCAACATCGGTCTTAATCTGACGATGAACCGGCGCGGTGTTCCCATCGCCTACATGGGAGCGCTTGGCAATCAGGCGCAAACCGGGTTGGCGGAGCTGACGGCAGCACTGGCGCAAGATGCGCGTGTATCAGCGATTGGTATTTATCTCGAAGGTCTAACGGATGCGCCGGCATTTGCGGACGCGGTTTCTGTGGCGCATGATCATGGCGTGCCAGTTGCGGTGCTGAAGGCTGGTCGGTCTGCAAAGGGTGCGGAACTTGCGCTCAGTCATACGGGGTCGCTGGCCGGATCCGATATGGTGATGGATGCTTTCTTTGAGCGGATTGGAGCCATCTCTGTTCCCTCGATCACGACGTTGCTGGAAGCCATGAAAATCCTTCATGTCTACGGTCGTTTACCTGGAAAGACCATGATCTCGATGAGTTGTTCTGGTGGTGAGGCGCTCATGATCTCCGACATAGCAGAACACACCCATCTTGATTTTCGTGCATTGTCGACAGAAGAAAAATCACGAATAAAGTCGACGACGCATGATCTTGTTACGGTCGATAATCCGTTTGATTACCATACGTTTGATTGGGGCAAATGGGATAGGGCCGGTAAGACGTACAAGGAAGTGCTGTCGTGCGACTTCGATATGACTGCGCTTGTGCTGGATTTTCCGCGTGATGATCGATGCGACCCGGAAGACTGGATCAATGCGGCGGAAGCACTGCGGAAGGCTCAAGTCGTGACTAACGCACGTGCTGCTATCATTGCCAGCATGCCGGATTTGTTGCCCGAAGCTCTCGCCGATAAGCTTGTGGTGGATGGTATTGTTCCACTTCTGGGTCTGGAAGATGCGCTGCATGCGATCGATGCCTGCTCGACGCCGGTGCCAACCGAACCTGCTCCGACATTTCCTTCGCAAAGTCCCAGCACGACGGGTTCTGTTAAAAATCTCACGGAATGGGATGCCAAACGCAAGCTCGCTGGTCATGGATTGATTGTGCCTGATGGTGCGTTATGCCAATCTTCGGCGGACGTATTGGCTGCCTTTAGCCATATCGGTGAGCCGGTTGTGGCAAAAGCCGTTGGACGTGACCTGTTGCACAAGACCGAGCTCGGTGCCGTCAGATTGAACCTGGCGAACGCCGAGGCCGTCATTGAGGCTTACGACATACTGGCGCCGATGGGTGAGGCCGTGTTGGTGGAGGCCATGGCGGCGAGGCCCGTCGCGGAACTCATCGTTGGTGTCCGGCGTGACCCGATCGTTGGGCTTTATATGCTGTTGGGTTCCGGTGGAATTGCTGCTGAACTGGTGCGCGATACAAAGGTATTGCTCTTGCCTGTTTCAGAAGATGCTGTGCGCCGTGCGTTATCGGGATTGCAACTCGCGCCGTTGTTGACCGGCTTCCGCGGGCGGGCCAAAGGCGATCTGGATGCTGTCATACGAGCTGTGATGGCCGTTCAGGCTTGCGTGCTTTCGATGACTGATGAACTTGAAGAGCTTGAAATCAATCCACTGCTTGTCCACGCTGAGGGACAGGGTGCGACAGCGGTTGATGCGTTGATACGCGTGAGGGAGCGATAGATATGAGCGACACACCATTTCACATTGAGCGCCGCGGAGCTGTGTATGAGTTCACGCTTGATCGACCGAAAGCCAATGCGATCGATGCGGCAACAAGCAAGATGATGGGGGACGCGTTTGCCGAATTCCGTGATGATCCGGAGATGCGCGTTGCGATCATCACTGGCGCAGGAGAAAAATTCTTCTGCCCGGGGTGGGATTTGAAAGCTGCTGCTGACGGAGAAGAGGCCGATAGTGATTATGGCGTTGGTGGTTTTGGGGGGCTGCAGGAGCTTCCAAACCTGAACAAACCTGTAATCGCTGCCGTGAACGGAATTTGTTGTGGTGGCGGGTTCGAGTGGGCGCTTTCAGCCGACATTATCCTGGCGTCTGAGACAGCATCGTTCGCGTTGCCGGAAATTCGTTCGGGTACGATTGCAGATGCTGCGACAGCGAAACTGCCGAAGCGGATTCCCTATCATGTTGCGATGGAGTTACTGCTGACCGGTCGCTGGTTCGAGCCTGAGGAAGCGCATCGGTTGGGACTTGTGAACGAGATCGTGCCAGCGGGTGAACTCATGGCGAGGGCGCGGGAACTTGCCGACCTTTTGGCGAGTGGGCCTCCTCTCGTTTACGCGGCGATCAAAGAAGTGGCGCGCGCTGCTGAGACAATGAGTTTTCAGGAGACGATGGACGGGATGAATAACCGCACGTTTCCAACCATTGCGACGCTTTATGCGAGTGAAGATCAATTGGAGGGTGCGCGGGCGTTCGCTGAAAAACGCGATCCGGTGTGGCAGGGGAAGTAGTGGCGGATGGTTGTTTTCTGATAGCGAACGTGGTCGACTTTTGTTTGTAATTTTCAGAGTGAACCTGGAAAGGACATTTAAATTGCAATTGTATCTGTTGGGGATAACCTGGTGGGTGATCTGCTTCAGTGTTGCACTGGCCTCTGGGTCCACCTCCATAAAAAAGGGGATACATTGACACAGAGGTGAGCCGTGACCAAAGAAAATAGGTCCCTAAGCCCTTCAGAAGCTGCACAGAAGCTTGGCGTCTCAGTTAAGGCGCTACGGCTATACGAGCAGCGTGCTCTAATCTCGCCAACGCGAACAGAGGCGGGCTGGAGGATCTACAGACCAGAAGACCTGGCGACTGCCAAACAGGTCGTGTCGCTTCGGAAATTGGGACTGAGCCTCGCCCAAGTCGGGCAAGTTCTGAGTGGCGATCTCAAGAGCTTTGCCGAAGCCTTATCGGCGCACGAGCGTGATTTGGTAAATAAGGTCGTGGATTTACAGGCAATGGCGGCACGAGTACGCGACTTGCGAACCAGAGTGTTGGACGGTGAGTTTCAAGGCACTGATGACTTGGCAACGCTGCTGCCCTCTGCTCCTACGATTGTCGCCAGCTTTGAACTCCCATGGCCATGGGATGGTGAAACCTTTGACGTTCGGCCTCCTGGATCACTCAATTTCATCATTGGTCCGCTTGCGAGTGGTAAGACGAGATTTGCAAAGCGGTTGGCAGAAGCGCTTCCAGACGGTGATTTTCTAGGAATAGACCGCCTTGGAAATTGTTGTGCCGATGCCTATGCCAAATTGACCTATGACAAAGACCTGCGAGTACGTGTCGATAAGGCGCTCAACTGGCTGGTCGGTGAAGGAGCAGAAGCCAATGATGCCATTATTGCTTTGCTTGTTGCCTTGGAAGCCGATAGGCGAACGATACTCGTCATCGATTACATCGAGCAAGATTTAACGACTTCCACTCAGGAGGCTTTTGGTTCTTATCTCCGCATGAGCAGCAGCGACAAGCGTCCTTTGTTCGTGATGACCCGGTCGACTGCAATCCTCGATTTGGAACAAATGGGGCCAGACGAGCGCATCATTCTGTGCCCACCCAATCAAAACTTACCGATGTATGTCGAGCCCTACGATGGTGCGCCAGGATACGAAACCGTAAATCTTTGCCTCGCCACACCTGAAGCTCGCAAACGGATGGAGGGGGTCGTAGCCGTTCGTCAAACTGCAATTGGCTGAGACTATCTTCAGGTTAACTTGTCACTTGTTCATGTTGATACAAACGCTTCCGGTTATCTGCGAGAAGCAGTCGTGAGGCGTGATTTACGACGCTCTGCGCACGGCGTAGTAACGCCCGGCCTGGATGCCGTCAGCCAGGGGCAGGGGCTCGCAGCCGGGGATGGTAATGCCCAAGTCACTGAGAACGATGGCGCCGGGGCTGAGGGCGGGACCGATCTGAGTGTTGAGCATTTCTGTCATGCGTGCACAGTGATCGGCTTCTGGCCCGCCAATATCGGCGTGAACCAATGCAACGTTGCCTGCATGCGCTTCGACGGCGCTGCCCAGAGTTTCGAGTAATTCTCCGAAGTAGAGGTGATCATCGTCCGGTATGCAGGTTGGATGTGCCGCGATCTTGCGTTCGAAGACGAAGATTTCGCGATCTGCCATGGTTTCACGGAGATGGTCGTAGGTGCGACCGTTGCCGAGACCCAGTTCGAAGACAACACCGGGGACGTTGGTGAGTTCGTCGCGGGCGAGGTCGAGCATTGCGCGTTGCGCTTGCAGGCGGCGGATCATGGAATCAAGGCGTGACACGCGTTGGTGCTCCGTTCAGGTAAGAGAAAAATCAGCGATAGGGATCGGCTGCATCGCGCAGACCGTCACCCAGGAAGTTGAACGCAAGAACCACAATGATGACCGGGACCATCGGAATCATCAACCATGGAAAGAGCGCGACGGCATTGATGTTTTGAGCTTCTGCAAGCAATACGCCCCAACTTGTGACGGGGGGGCGCAAACCAAGGCCGAGGAAACTCAAGGCCGTTTCTCCAAGGATCATGGAAGGAATGGAGAGCGTGGCAGACGCGATCAGGTGGCTCATGAAATTTGGTAGCAAGTGGCGACCAATGATATGTTTCGGCGGTGCGCCCATCAAACGGGCTGCGACAGCAAAGTCTTCTTCACGCAAAGCCAGCAGCTTGGAGCGAACGGCACGCGCCAAACCTGGCCAGTCCAGCAGTCCGAGAATCACGGTGATGCCGAAATAGACAAGGATTGGACTCCAGTTTGCAGGGAGTGCGGCCGAGAGTGCCATCCAGAGAGGGAGTTCCGGGAGTGATCGCAGAATCTCGATGACACGTTGGACAGACTTGTCGACCCAACCCCCGAAGTATCCTGCGGCCCCACCGATCGAGATGCCCAGCAGGAAACTGATCGTTATGCCGATCAATCCAACAGTCAATGAGATGCGAGTACCGTAAAGAACACGCGAAAGCATGTCGCGACCGAGACTGTCAGACCCGAGCAAGTACATCGTCGATTTCTCTGGTGGGCATATGATATGGAAACTACCTTTGATCAGGCCCCAAAACCTGTATTTGTCACCCCAGCAGAAAAACCGGATTTGCGATGGTTTGGTTGTGTCGGGCGTGAAAACGCGCGTCATGGTTTCGAGATTGCGTGTCACCTTGTAGGGATAGACGAAGGGACCATAAAAACTTCCCTCATGGAACAGATGAACTGCTTGAGGCGGCGCGTATTTGAAACGTACGTTTTTTGTTTCGAGGCCGTAGGGTGCAACGACCTCGACCAGCGCGGCCACGAGGTAGAAAACAAGCAGGATCGCACCTGCCCAGACGGCAATACGGTGTTTCTTGAAGCGCCACCACATCATCTTCCACTGGGACGCCATGTAGTAGCGTTCCTGCTCTGGCGTCAGTGCGTCTTCGTCATCAAAGACGAAGGGCTTCTCTGACACCCGATGCGGCAATCGATCTGGATCAGTTGGATGCGTCATTGACCGACCGTTCCTTCGAGGCGAATGCGCGGATCGAGGATTGCAAGAAGGATATCCGAAAGAAACATGCCAACAACGACAAGCAAAGCAAGGAACATCAGAAACGAGCCTGCGAGATACATGTCCTGACTTTGTAACGCATCAAGCAGCATCGGACCGGTGGTGGGGAGTGACATCACGAAAGATACAATGACGGAGCCTGAAATAATCTGTGGCAAAAGGCTTCCGATGTCTGCAATGAACGGATTGAGGGCCATACGGAGAGGATATTTACGTAGAAGCCTGCCTTCGGGAAGTCCTTTAGCCCGTCCAGTATCAACGTATTGCTTCTGAAGTTCGTCGAGCAGGTTGGCGCGCAGCCGGCGGATCATGCCTGCCGTGCCGCTGGTTCCAATGACCAGCACCGGAACCCAAAGATGGGCGAGGACTGATCCGAACTTTGCAAACGACCAGGGCTGGTTCTGGTAGATCGGGTCCATTAGTCCGCCGATGGATGTGCCGAACCAGACATTTGCGAAGTACATCAAGATGAGTGCGAGGAGAAAATTCGGAGTTGCGAGCCCGAGCAAGCCGAGAAAGGTGATGCCGTGATCGTTCCAGCTGTACTGGTGCGTTGCTGAATAGGCGCCAATCGGAAATGAGACGGCGTAGATGAAAATGACGGTTGCAACGTTCAGAACCATTGTGAAGAACAAGCGGTCGCCGACAACGTCAGCTACCGGCAGATTGTGCTCAAACGAATATCCCAGGTCGCCGTGTACCAAACCCCAAACCCACGTTGCATACTGGTAGATGAAAGGTTGATTCAAACCGTATTCTTCGCGCAGGAATTCGGCACGTTTGGCATCAATCGCGGTTCCTTGTGCGATCATTTCCTCGATTTGCGTTGTGACATAATCTCCTGGTGGAAGCTGGATAATTACGAACACGAGGAAGCTGATCGCGAGAAGCGTCAGTGCCATCGTAACCAGTCGCCGTATCATATAGGCAAACATCAGCCTGTGATCCTACTGTGTCTTGATCCAGAAGGTATCAGGATGGTGGATTCCGAATTGTGCGCCTGGATCCCAATTGTACAAGCCAACCTTCGGGACGTTTTGAATTGTATTACGTGCGACGACCGGTTGCGGGACAGCGGCGACGATACCGATCGAAAAAACATTGTCGGCGTGAATTTTTAAAATTTCATGCCAGATTTTTGACCGACCATCTTTGTCACTCGCCTGCGTCCAGGATTTGTAGAGTTCCAACAAACGTTTCACAGGCGCCAAATCAGGCAGTTCACCAGATTGACCACTGCTCATTTCGTGCGCCCCCCATTTAGGCCACTGCAGGTCGGTGTCGTCACTTGGAACCATTTCGTTTGGTGGTGTCGCAGGTGTAGCGAGTCCATTATCGATGCCAAAGAAGACCGACATAATTGTTTCGCCAGTCAGAACACGTTGGCGCATTGTCTCACGACGAGTTGGTTTCGTGAAGAGTTTGATGCCGACCTTCTTCCACGTGTCTGTAATCAATTGAAGCACGTCGGCGCGCTCACTGTCTTCGCCTGCCGTTTCAACAATAATCTCCATAATGCGACCATCTGGCATAATCCGGAAGCCATCGTTATTGCGTTTCTGCAGTCCTGCTGAGTCGAGAAGCTCATTCGCCTTATCGAGATCGAAGCCAGCCCATTTCTGACGGTATTCATCGCGATAAAGCGGGCTGTCCGGCAACACGGTATTGTTACCCTCCAAGCCGAAACCGAAGAAGATTGCCTCGTTGATTTCCGCACGATCAATTGCAAGGGAAAGTGCACGGCGCACATTTGGGTCATGCAATAACTTTCGCCAAACCGGGTCTTTGACGTTCAGGTTCGGGTAAAGCGCCAGTTGGGAACCCTTGCCCGTTTTCCAGAGCAAGACCTTGTAGTTGTTTCGCTTCTCGCCTGCCTTCAGAAACGTGAAGTTCTTGAACTCCAGAGAGCGCGCTTGCACGTCCGCTTCTCCGGTTCCCACTTTTGCCGGAATGAGAGATGTTGATGTGATCTGGGCGACAACGTTGTCGATGTATGGCAGTTGTCGGCCTTGATTGTCGACCCGGTGAAAAAACGGGTTGCGCTTGAATATGAAACGTTCTGCAGGTGGTTTGGTGCTGTTGACCCAAGGTTGCAGTGTCGGGAGATCTATATTGTCTGCGCGATACAGTCTGTCTTTTGCAAAGTGAAGTGCTCGCCAGTCCCGGCGCTTTTCGGCTTTGACCATCGCATCGAGTTTGATCTTGTCCTGATGACTGGCGTGGAACTGTTTGAGGTAGTGAGCAGGGCGATAGATATATAGCGGACGCGCCCCTGCAAGGGCAGGGAGGAAATAGGGGTTTGGGTTATCCCAATTATAGCGGATCGTATAGGCGTCGATAACGTCAACCTTTGGTGGCTTGCCATTGACGAGCATGGTTGTAGGCGGTCCGAGGGGGGACATGACCTTGTTCTTGGCAATGTCTTCCCAGTAATATCGAAAGTCCTCCGTCGTGAACGGGTGACCGTCGGACCATTTATGTCCCTTGCGCAGATGGAAGGTAAAGATGCGGCCCTCTTCCTGCTCGATCTTCTCGAGCAAGTCAGGGCGGAGGTTCAGAGATTTGTCGTAACCGATCAAGCGGGCGTAACCGTATACGGACAACATTCGAATGTCCTTGGCACGACCAAGCAGCATATTCCATGATCCGCCGTATTTTCCGGGCGTCAGGCCAAGTTGTTTGAGATCTACAACATATGGGTTTTCTGGCAGGCGTTTCGCCATGGCCGGGAGTGCGCCGCTTCTCACCAGTGCCTGGAGAGCAGGAATTTCTTTCGTTGTGTCCGCGTGCGTTGATGCCCCTGTCACGAAGCTGGCCGCGATGAAGATCAATGTGAGCGTTATCATTTTCGACGCTCGTTCTCGCGACTTGTATAAATTCCGGTCTTGTCGCAGCACGGTTCGTCCTCCCTTGTTCCGGTGTTCATTCGTCAATGCTCACCGTGATCCCCGCATTCAAATACCATACGGCACTTGAAATTCGTCTTTTTTACCGATTGCAGACAACCGGCGTGTTGTCACGTCAACTGTTCTGATACATGCGTACGAAATGTTTCGTTCCATTGTCGATCAGCTTCGGGTGGGTTCCATTTTGTGGTGCATATGGAGGCCCCCAATTCTCTGGTGATGTCGCGAGACCGGATCGTATGGCTTCAAAATCCAGCGGATGCTCAAGATCCACAGTCGGTACGGATGCTAGCAACGATTTGGTGTAGGGATGTTTTGGGTCGTTGAAGATCGCGTCCCGTGGACCAATCTCAACCAACTGTCCACGACACATCACGGCGATGCGATCAGCAATGTAGTTTACCACCGCCAGGTCGTGAGAGATGAAGAGATATGTCAGTCCCAGCTTGTCACGTAGATCATTCAGGAGGTTGAGAACCTGCGCTTGTGTTGAGACATCCAGTGCGGACACGGGTTCGTCGCAAATCAGAAGATCCGGCTTCAGGACCAGAGAGCGGGCGATACCGATGCGCTGACGCTGGCCACCGGAAAAGCTGTGCGGGTAGCGGTTGAGCGCGCGGACGTCGAGACCGACGAGGCCCATAATTTCCCGGACCATTTCATCGCGATATGTTTTGTCACCTATCCCATGGATGTTCAGCGGTTCTGACAGCACATCATATACGGTCATGCGCGGATTCAGGGAGCCAAACGGGTCTTGGAAGATGTACTGCATGCGTCGGCGGTAAGGGACGAGTTCCTTGTCCGAGCGGCCGTCCAACTGCACCTGTTCCGGGCCGTCGTTCAGCGTAATGTGACCATCATCTGTGCTGATTGCACCCATAATCAGTTTTGAGACAGTCGTCTTTCCGCATCCACTTTCCCCGACCAGCCCGAGGCATTCGCCACGCTGGATTTCGAAACTGACGTTGTCGACCGCTGTCAGTATGGTGTCTGAACCTTTCGAGAAGCTCAAAGCATTCTTGCGAATGGTGAACCGTTTCGTGAGGTTCTCGACTTTGAGAAGCACAGGGTCCTGAACCTGTTCTACTTCGTCGTCTGCGGTCAGCAAGTGGCCAATGACCGGTTCGATGTCACGGAGTGGTTTGAGCCTGCCACGTTTGTTGCCATCGATGCGCGGAACTGCACCAAGAAGTGCCTTGAGGTAAGGGTGTTTCGGGTCGCTGAGTACGTCATCGACCATGCCACTTTCCATGACCTCGCCGCGATAAACCACCACGACCTCTTCAGCGACGTTTGCAACGACCCCCATGTCGTGTGTGATCATCAGGGTCGCCATGTTCAGCTCCTTACGCAGATCGCTCATCAGCGCGAGGATCTGGGCTTGGACGGTAACATCAAGTGCGGTGGTCGGTTCGTCTGCGATAAGGAGTGCCGGTCCGCAAACCAGAGCCATGGCGATCATGGCACGTTGGCGAAGCCCCCCGGACAATTCGAACGGGTAGCTCCTGTAAGCCCGTTGCGGATCGGGAAACTTTACCAGACTGAGCATCTCGATGCAGCGGGCTTCTGCCTGCGCGGCTGTTACGTCTGCATGGAGGGCAAGCGCTTCGGTGATCTGGTTGCCAACCGTATGGAGTGGCGAAAGTGCCGTCATCGGCTCCTGGAAAATGATGGAGATGCGTCCACCGCGAATGTCGCGGTATTCCTCGCTGCGTGGATCAAGTGCCGCGAGATCAAGCGGTGCTGCTTCAGGTGGGGCCTTCGGATCGCGAAACAGGATTTCCCCGCTGTCGATCGAGGCTGTCCTCGGCAGAATACCCATAATGGCGCGTGCCGACACGCTTTTGCCAGATCCGCTTTCGCCGACGATCGCGACACACGAGCCTTGGCGTATGCGGAACGATACATCGCGAACCGCATTGATCCTGCCCGCCGGACTGTCAAAACTGACCGCGAGATTGCGAACTTCTATCAGGTTGTTTGAGGATGTGATGGACACAAATTTTCAATCAGTGGGCTTGTTATGAAAGATTTCGTGAGCGGATAACCATTGTACGGCCGGATGGTTTCGCGTGAGCGTAAAGAGATCGTCAAGGAATTGCCAACACTCATCATCATGTATGAGATGATGCGTGAGAATGCCTGTGGGTTCGACAGGATCAACCGTTTTCTTGCGCCGTGCACTGAGATGCAAAATCATCTGTGTGAGTGTCGCCGCAACGCCAGTAAAGCCTCGAGTCCCACGCCAATTGACGATGTCGACATGTGTATTGGCAACAATCAAAGCGGATGGGCTTTCTTCTCTGGGTTGAAACGTCGAAAGGCCCTGAATTCCTATTGTGCTGAGCTGACAGGTGACACTCGCTGCAATCCGGTTCCACGGAGGCACAAGCACAGGCAGCGCTTGCGGCATGACGGATGCCAGCAGGCGAGCGCCTTCGGTGATATCTTGCAACACCTCTCTTGTAGGACGATGGTCCGCGAGTTCTGCTTTCTTGTGTGAAGGGGGCTCATGATTCGTGTGCGTGAGGCCGTGCTGCAGCACTGTTGTCAGCGCTTGGCGCCGGGTCAGTTTTGCGAGTTCCGGGCTTGCGTATGCCGGGATAACGGCAAGTGCGACCGGAATGTCATAGGACGTTGCTCTTGCTGTCATCGCTTCCAGTGCAGGAGTGACATCAACGGCATCGTCGTCGCGCCACCAGAGCGTTGCAACTCGATCGATTTCCAACCAGGTGTCGAGCTCTGTTTGCAGATCATGCCACGTCGTCATCCTAGTTCATCATCTCCGCAACAATCCGACCAGTGGCAGACTGCCCATTCAAGTCTATTTCCGCGGGCGTCGTAACGGATTTCTCCTCAAGGACACAAGTCGCGTATTGTTCCAGACTTATAGCCGTCAGATCTTGTTCCGCCAAAAGTTTCACCAGACCTGCTTGCGCAAATTTTTCTGCTCGGAATGTCTGCTCGGTTTCACCGCCAGTAGCGAATGGCACCACAATGGCGGGGCATTGTGCAACGAGCAAATCCATCATGGTATTGTAACCGCCTTGCGAAATGGACAGGGCAGCGCGGTGCAGCAGTGCGGGGAAATCTGGACGCGCATGTTCGACAATGACGTTTTTAGGTGCCCGGGCTTTCAGGTTTGCGATGACATCGGTGTGGAGATTTCCACCTGCAAGAAACCTCCAGGTTCTGTCGGCCAGGCATCCGGCAATGCATGCGTCCATCGCAGTGTGGAACAGGTTCGCGCCAACAGCGCCACCGCCTGCAGACACGATCACTTCGTTATGGCCGTCCAGATTATCTGGATGGTTGATATGTTGTTCAACGATGTAGCCTGTGTACGTGAGTTTTTGTGAAATCTGATAGGCCGCCGGGAGTGTATCCTCCAGCCTGATTACCGTGGGGTCGCTGTGCACAAGGATTGTGTCAAACCATTCCCGGGCCAGCGCAATCATCTCGTTGGTTTTTCTTTCATCTGATGGTGCGATGAGTATATCGCGCACGGAGCCTACGATCTGGCATGACGGATTCTTGCGTGCTTGTTCAAACATGGGGACGAGTTCGCGACGAAATTTTCTCCGCCCGAATGGAAAATGTTCAATGAGAACAAGGTCGGGACTGAGCGTGTTTTGGAGATCCAGGAGCGCCTTTTCGCGCTTCTTCCACCAGTCTTCCGAGACGATATTGTCACTGGAGTCGAGCAGGTTTGAAAACGAGGCATCTGCGGTGCGAACGGGAGGAAGTTGCACAACGTGTGCGCCTGGAAATGTAATGCCCGGAACAGGCATGCCACCAAATGCGACGGTGACATTCAAACCAGCTTCTATCAGTCCATCACTGATCGCTGCCGCACGTTTGACATGTCCGACGCCGAGAAGGTGTTGCACATAAAGAAGGATGCGGCGGTTCATGAGATATGGACTGGTTCAAAGCGCGACAGAGATGCTCTAAGCGTTTCGGTTGCTGCGTACATGCTGTGGTTTTGATTGATATGAACTTGAGCATTTTGTCCAAGCGCGCGGCGCCGAGCATTGCTTGTAATCAACAGGTGCAGATTGCTGGCGAAGCCTTCAGTGTCCTGTGCAGGGGATAGCAACCCTGTTTTTCCGTCTTCAATGATACTGGCTACGCCGTCCGTGTATCCTGCCACGCAGGGAAGGCCGGAGACGCCGGCTTCCAGGAACACCATACCCAAGGCTTCATTGATTGCAGGCCAGGCGAAAATGTCAGATGTGGCGTAGAGACTTGGCAATACTTCTGGCGAGAGCGCGCCGAGCCATGTCGTGCGTGACTTGTGTTGAGAAAAAAGACCTTTGACCTTTGCATGGGCTGGACCGTCGCCAACGCAGACAAGATGCCAAGGTGAATCGTGAATATGATCCAGAGATTTGCTTAGCATTTCATATGATTGGTATTTATCTCCGTTTCGCATCATGCCAACAGTTAGGATCCAGACTATTTCTGAGTCGATGTCATGCGTTCTGGAAAAAGTGTAGCGATGCTGCTCGCGCGCTGAACGCGACGCGTGAAACGGAGACGGATCAATGAATGGTGCGATAAGTTGGTAGGTTGCGGATGGTTTCATATTGACCCTTACGCAATGGGTGTCGCGCGGGTTCAGGCCCAGTATGAGGTCGGCGGCGCCAATCGCATCTTGCGCAGCAGCGTAGCCAGACTGCCAGTTTCCTTTTGATGCCTTGGGTGAAATCGACGCTTCCACAATGACGTAGGGGATGCCGAGTGCAGATGTGATGGCGCGACCAATCCAATCTGGAGCCTTGTGATAGACATGATATGTTATCCAAATGTCGGGCGTATTTCCGGGGCTGTTGCGCCAGGTCGTGAGCAAGGTTTCTACTTCCGCCAGCGCGCGCGACTTGAGGTCAGTCTGGCGTTTTGGGTTACCGCTCCCCTCGAATGTGCGCAGATTGCTTGCCAGTTCTACCGTGTGTCCGGCATGTTCCAGAGCGATCATGAGGTTGCGTGCGATCTGGCGATCACCGGACGGTGTCGGATCGTTTGGTGACTTCAGTGGCGCGTAGAAGGCGATCTTCATGCAGCGTCCTGTGTGCTCGTCTCGACAGCAAGTCCAAAACGCTTTGCAAGATCGCGGATGCCAGCTTCGTGGCTGAAGTGCGTACGTACACGCCTGCCGCCTGCGGTGCCGAGTTCGATTCGTTGTTGTGGGTTGTGGGCCAATGTCTCGATTGCCTGCGCCAAACCTACCGGATCGTTCGGTTCGACCAGCCATCCTGTTTTCTGGTCTTCAATGAGTTCGGGAATGGCCGATACGCGTGTGGCAACACAGGCGATGTTCTGGCTCTGCGCTTCCATCAAGACGTTGGGAAGGCCGTCCCGATCGCCGTCATCGGCAATGCGGCTCGCTAGGATGAAAATGTCAGCTTCACGATATGCTGCAATCACAGCTTCCTGGGGCTGGGCACCTCGCCATTTTATGTGTTTCGAGATTCCAAGTTCGTTCGCGCGTGTCTTGAGATGGTCCAGATCATCACCGCCACCAATGTGTTCAAACGTCCAATCCAAATCCTTTGGCAAGGCTGCCAGTGCATTCAGAACGTCGGGATACCCCTTCTTGGCGACGGCGCGACCGACGGAGAGAATTTTCAAGCAACCTTCGCATTCTGATGGAGCCGGTGCCGGGAATCGCTCAAGATCCAGGCCGTGATAGAGGAGTTCGATCTTGTCATGGTTCTCTGGGGCCACGTTGCGGAGGAAATCTACATTGGCTGCGGTACACGTTACGAGCCATTGTAGGTCGGCAATCTTCTCGCGCTTGTCCCAATCTGCCGTGGTGTAAATGTCCTTGGCGTGCGCAGAACAGCTCCATGGCAAATCGCGCAGGCAGGCCGTGTAGCGGGTGACAGACGCCGGCGTGTGCAGGAAATGGACGTATATCCACTTTGTCTCGTTCGGAAGGTCCGAAGCCAGCACAAACGCTTGCCCCAGCCGTCTGATACGATTGCGTGTGAAGTCGCGACGCAGATCACGCCAGAACAAGCCCCAAACCTTGCGAAACCCAGGCATGCGGCGGCAGATCCATATGGATTTGACGATTCTCCACGGGGCGTCGTGAATATATTCCGGTAGGTAATGGACGGGAGCTGTGATTGCACGATGGACGGGGTGCGTTGCATCGTCGTGAGGTTCGCGGAGCGCATAGATTGAAAAATCGAGACCTGCTTCCTGTAAACCCAGAAGCTCCTGCGCGATAAATGTCTCAGACAGACGCGGATAGCCTTTCATGACGATGGCGAATTTGTTAGCCATGCGCGATCTGTCCTTTATCTGTTTCTGGAGTCTGCATGTCGCGCCTTGACGCATTTGTCCAGCGGGTGACCGCCCAGCGAGCCCTGATCAACGCCGCAGCACTTCATCTTGAAGGCATCGAAGGTGTCGTTTTCGAGGTTGGATTGGGGAACGGGCGCACCTTTGATCATCTCCGTGATGTTTTTTCGGACCGTGAGATTTATGTGTTTGATCGCAAGGCGCGGGCGCATGATGATTCTACGCCTGCGCCGGAGTTCATGATCGAAGGACAACTGACAGAAACGTTGCCGAATTTGGTAGCGCGTTTTGCTGGTCGAGTGGCGCTGGTGCATAGCGATATCGGCAATCAGTCGCCCGTGCATTGTGACAACATGCGGCGATTGTTGCACGAGACGATTACGCCCGCACTGTGCCCGGGCGGTGTTCTGTTGAGTGACTTGAAACTGGATATGCCGCACTTGGAAGTTTTTCCTCGGCCCGATGGCATTGGTGCTGATTGGTACAACGCTTATCGGGCGCCTGCGTAAGTGCTCGATTGACGGCATGGTTTGAGCGTTCTTCTTTAGGAGCTTGAGACGAGCCGCACTTCGGGTTGTACGAGTTCGATCTCTTCCATTGCGCTTTGGATCTCCTGATTGATCGTACCCAATCCGTCCAGAAACCCCGGTGGCATGCTCTGCGATGGTTTGGCTTGATCCGGCAGTTCACGAATGGCACGTGCCATAGCACGCGGGCCGTCTGGACGATCGTCGCGTTGCATACGAATAAGACCCATCTCTTCCATGCGTGAAGCGCGAATGAATTGCTCCAGGCGCGGCACGGTTCTTGGCACGATGATACTCGGTTTGTCGAACGATAGAATTTCGCAAAAGGTATTGTAGCCGCCCATGGCGACAACACCTTGCGAGCGGATCATGAGATGTTCCAGGTTGGACGAGAACGGCAGTGTCTGGACTTGAGGCAGGCGATCAGCGCGTTGTTTGAAGTCGAACTGCGCGTCTCGGTGCATGAATGGGCCGGTTACGATCAGTGCACGCTGTGGAATGTCAGCGTCCAGCTCGTAGGCCTGAAGCACGAGGTCGACGAGGGCAGCGCCATCGCCGCCGCCGCCGGTTGTCACCAGTATATAGGGTTCCTGTACCTGTTCTTCTTCTGTCAGATCAGCAACACGTGCGCTGCTTCGGCGCAAATAGCCTGTGTATTTGAGTTTGTCTCGCACGCTTCGTGGTGCGTCAAGACCCGACAGAGGATCGCAAACTTCAGGCCGACCATAGACCCAGATATCGTCGTAGTATTCATCGAGCGCTGTCATTGCGCCTTTGCGGTCCCATTCTTCGCGCAACATCTCTTCATCGTCCAGAATGTCGCGAAGCCCAAGTACCAGTCTTGTGCCTTTACCCTTAAGGTATTTGAGTGTTGGTTCAACCTCGCCGCGCAATCCAAGAGGTTCCTTGTCGACGATGAACATATGCGGATTGAACGTTGCGGCGGCGGAACGAATGATGGTCTCGCGCATGGCGATGGCATCTTCGATGCTGATGTCCAGCCCTTGAGAGGTGTAGCCTCCGTTGCGCAGCTTCACGACACCTGGAAACCGGACATAGTCAACACGTGTTCGAAATCCGAAGCTCCCGATGATCGGTGATCCGGACAAGATCAGCACCGAGATATCCTGACGTCTTTCGACGAGGGAGTGTGCGATTGCGCGGCAGCGCCGGAGATGCCCCAGGCCGAACGTGTCGTGGCTGTAGATGAGGAGCCGCATTGCTGATTAACCCTGTTCTGCACCCACCGAGGCTGGACTCGCACGCCTGCGGTGTTTGCGTAAAGTCATTTTTTTATGAGCGTGCCTGTATCGTCCTGCCGACTTGCGTGACACGGGGTGACGCTCCATAGTTAGCCGCAATGTGGCGCTGTGGTGCCTTTCATGGTGTGAGTTTGGTTCGACATGTTGGAAGCCTTTGGTCTGGCATTCAGGCTTGTCGTTTCATTTGATCCTGATCTCTATGAAATCATTGGACTTTCGCTTCGGGTTAGCCTGATGGCACTTTTGTGTGCCTCGCTGATCGGTTTACCGATTGGTGCGCTTGTTGGTTTTACGCGGTTTCCGGGACGCGGGATCATTATCGTTTTCATGAATGCGCTGATGGGAATGCCGCCAGTTGTCATCGGGTTGCTGTTATACTTGATGATCTCTCGGTCTGGTCCGCTTGGGGCCTTGGCGCTACTTTACACGCCGACGGCGATGATTATTGCGCAGACGCTGCTCATTCTCCCGATTGTTGCGGCGCTCACGCGACAGATCATCGAGGACCTGCACGCGGAATATGATGAGCAGTTTCGATCGCTATCTGTTTCGCGTGGTTTTGCCCTTGTTACACTCCTGGCTGATGCGCGTTACAGTTTGGTGACCGTGGTTCTAGCAGGGTTCGGGCGGGCCATTGCCGAGGTTGGCGCGGTGATTATCGTTGGAGGGAACATCAATCATTTCACCCGGGTTATGACGACAGCCATCGCGCTTGAGACCTCGAAGGGGCAACTTGCGCTTGCCGTTGCCCTCGGCATTGTTCTGCTGGTTATTGCACTGCTGGTGAACGTAGCGGCTGCAGTTCTTCGGTCTGCAGCATTGCGGCGTGCCTATGTCTGACGTTCAACACAAAAGCGCGTTACTACCATTGAAAGTGGATGGTTTGCATCTGACGCTTGGTGGGCAGTCCCTGCTATGCGGTATCGATCTGATGATAGCGGCTCGCGGAGTTACCGTAATCATGGGGCCAAACGGGGCTGGCAAGAGCCTCTTGCTTCGATGCCTGCACGGGTTGCTCGTTCCAGATGTCGGCCAAATCCAATGGAATGGAATGGCCATGTCGGGTCGTGTTCGTCGGTGTCAGGCCATGGTGTTTCAGCGGCCTGTGCTGCTTCGGCGCAGTGTTCTTGCGAACGTCCGCTTTGCGCAGAAGGCACACCAGCTTGTCGATGAGGAATCGGCGCTCGCGTTCCTGGAGGACATGCGTCTTGCGGATATTGCCGATCGGCCGGCACGAAAGTTATCCGGTGGTGAGCAACAACGCCTTGCCCTGGCACGTGCGCTGGCAACCCGGCCCGATATCCTGTTTCTTGATGAACCGACAGCGAGCCTCGATCCCGCTTCAACGCGCATTATAGAAGACACGGTTGGCTTTGTGTCGCAACGCGGCACCAAGGTCATTCTGGTGACACATGATTTGAATCAAGCGCGTCGTCTTGCTGACGACATAACGTTTCTCGCAGGTGGCAAGGTTTGTGAGCAACAGTCTGCAGAAGCGTTTTTTTCTGCCCCGCAATCGCCGCAAGCAGATGACTACTTGATGGGCCGTCTGCCGGAAATCTGATCTCGAATATTACATGTGTTGCAAAGCAAGGGAGAGTTTTGATGTTGAACAGCCTGTCGCGTCGAGGTGCGATTGCAGCACTGATTTCTGCCATGCTGCTCGGGGTGTCGGGTGGTTCTTATGCGGCTGGTGAAAAAGTGATTGTTGTTCAGTCGACAACGTCCACGCAAAACTCTGGCCTTTATGACTATCTGTTGCCGAAGTTTAAAGCAGCGACGGGGATTACCGTTCGGGTTGTTGCTGTTGGAACGGGGCAAGCGCTCAAGAATGCTGAGAATGGCGACGGTGATGTTCTGATTGTTCATGCGAAGAGTTCGGAAGAAAAATTTGTTGCGGATGGCTTTGGTCTGTCACGACAGAACCTCATGTATAATGACTTCGTCGTTGTTGGCCCTTCCGACGACCCTACCGAGTTGTCGGGTAGCGGGACCGCCGTGGACGCATTCACAAGAGCATCTCAAGGTTCTGCTGCCTTTACATCGCGCGGCGACAACTCCGGAACACACAAGAAGGAGATGTCGATCTGGAAGGCGGCCGGCATTGATCCGACGACTGCCAGTGGGTCGTGGTATCGTGAACTTGGTGCCGGCATGGGGGCCACATTGAACACGACAGCGCTCATGGGGGCCTACACGTTAACGGATCGCGCGACCTGGATCAGTTTCAAGAACAAGCAGAACCTTGGCATTGTCGTGCAGGGTGACCCGTCGTTGTTCAATCAGTATGGGATCATAATGGTTAATCCGGCACGACACGCGCACGTCAAGCAAGAGCTTGCGCAAACGTTTATCGACTGGATGACCGGTGCGGAGGGGCAGGCTGCCATCGCTGCATATACGCTTGAGGGCAAGCAACTGTTTACACCGAACGCGGAATAACCGGTGGTGTCGGATGATGTATCCCCGCGCGTCACCGCACGAGAATGCGTATCCAGCGGGTAATGTCCAGCAATGTCATTGCGGCGGCAGCGACGTAGGTGTAGGCGGCGGCTTTCAGTATTTTTCGGGCGGCTGGGCGATCGTTTTCGGAAATATAGTTCCCGGCTTCCAGAACTGGCATTGCCCGCTTGAAGCTTGCGTCAAATTCCACCGGCAGGGTTACTGCGTGCATGATGACACTGGTTAGCAGGATGACAAGACCGGCTCCGAGTTCTGCAAAAAGAGCGACCGGTGAACGTGTGACGATCATCAGGATTGGCGCACCGAACATGACAATGCTTCCGATTTTCTGAATGAAGTTTGCTGATACAGCCATGCGCGACCGAGCCTTGAGAGGTGGGTAGTCTGTTGCATCCTGCATTGCATGCCCAACTTCGTGGGCTGCGATGACAACGGCGGAGAGTGACTTGCCGTGATAATGTGGTGCGCTTAACCGAACGACCTTTTCTCCAGGATCGTAGTGATCGCCATCCTCTGTTTCCTCAACGGTCACGTGCGTGAGTTTCATTTCATCCAGAATGTGACGGGCAAAGTCTGCGCCGGTACCTGGAAAGTCCATGCGATCTTCTCCATGGCGGCGAATGACGCGTTTCACCCACCACCCCGGAATGAAGGCGACGGCTGCAATAATCACGATGATGATGAGGGCGAGACGCATGGAAACGATATGGGAGCTGACTGACTTGTTTGCAAAAGGTTATTCGATTGTACAGCGTTGGACCTGCTCACCCAAACGTTGATTTTTGCCTCAGATCACCAGCTTGCCACCCATAGAAGACGACAAACGGGCTTGAAGTGGTCCGGAATCCGTGTCGCTGGTTTGATGGAACGTGGATGATATCGCCTGCGCTGCGGGTTCGATAAGGGCTGCCATCGAGCGTAAAATCTGCGTTTCCAGCCAGCGGGACATAAACTTCCTCGGCCATGTGATTGTGAACGGGATAGTTGATATCGGATCCCCAAACACCGATGCCACAGCGAACAGACCTGCTTACGAATGGCCCGTTCTTGCCGATGACTTCAACGAAACCATAGCCGTTCAACATATCTTGTCCGACGAGCTTGTCGTCCATTGTGTAGCTTTGTTCCCAGTTCAGTTCGTTGCGATATTTATGGAAGACTGCAGCCAGGGCGTGCGTTTCTGGCATCGTGGTCTTCATGGCCTGGTCGAGAAATTCTGCAGCAGCCAAGTGTACCTGGGTCGCATCACGCCATTGCGTGCCAACTTGAGCAACGTTGGTCTTGAACCGTTCCATTGCAGTGTTTGGATGTTCTGCAACAAAATCCATGATTGCCTTGCGGAGTATAGCGTACGTTGGCTGGAGCACTTTGGCCGTCATTATAACCTCCGTGTTGCTATCTGCTACGCCTGATGCCAGCATATCCAGTGAATCATCAAAGGCAACGGCTCACGATGTGCGCCCTGGGTGTGGGTGCTTTCCGATTATCTGGCAGTGCGAGGGGCGAAGAATGACGATAGGCCGGTATGAAGCCCTGGTTACGCACCTGAATGCAGGTCAACATGTGCTGATTGATGGAGCGACCGGCACCGAGGTTGAACGCCGTGGCGTTCCGCAGTTGGAGAATGCGTGGAACGGCGGTGGCGCGCTCAGTCACCCTGAAATCGTGCGAACGGTTCATGAGGACTATATCGGGGTCGGTGCCAAGATCATTATTTCCAACACGTTTGCCACTTCGCTGCATGCGTTGCGTGATGCTGGTGTGGCGCATGATTTTGCAGCATATAACCAACGGGCCGTGGAACTCGCTGTTGAAGCACGTGACCGAATGGCAGTTGCTGACGTTCTGGTGGCCGGTGGGATTTCATATTGGTCGTGGACTGGTGATCATCCCCCACTCGATGAGTTGCAGGACAACGTTGCCAAGCAAGCTGCTATCATGCGTGATGCCGGTGCCGATCTGTTGATGCTCGAGATGATGATTGGAATTGATCGCATGTTGTCGACACTAGAGGGAGCGCAGTCGTCTGGGTTGCCCGTTTGGGTGGGCCTAACATGCAATCCCGCTGATGATGGTACAATTGTTCTCCGAAACGGCGAGCCCCTGGCTGATGCGCTTGCCGCGCTTTCAGGCAAGAATGTTGCCTTGATCAACATCATGCACACGGAGGTCATGCACATTGATGACGCACTGGATGTGGTTGATGCGCATTGGGATGGACTGAAAGGTGTTTATGCGCACACGGGACGACATGCCAATCACAAGTGGACGTTTGATGACACGATCTCACCGTCCGACTATGCGGATGCTGCGGAATGCTGGTTGGCGCGGGGCGTGCGGATCATTGGTGGATGTTGTGGCATTCGTGTGGACCATATCGATGCGTTGCGACGCAGGTTCGCTGACATATGAAATATCAGTGCGCCGGGTTAGCAGCACTGTTCTCATGCCCCTGGAATGAAGCGGCCTGGTATGCAGGCTGTGCCAGATTTAGAGAGCCACAATGCTATATTGAGAACACGCTCGCGGCGAGAACGTTCGGAATTCGAACTTATGCTTCCCAAGAGGAAAACTGAACGGTAGTTCTTAATTGATGCTGTTGCCAAGGCTGTGTCGCGTTGATCAAGCTGAGCTGTACTTAAATAGTTTTGAGGAGCGCCGGAAACGATGGCCCAAGTCTTGTTGTCTGCTGCACTCTATATTCTGCCTAAGCGTGTTGTCGTTTGGTATTTTGCGCTTTGAACGAGATACTTCAGTTTCAGGGCAAACAGGGGATTGGCTCTCTTCTGATTGTACTGGTTGGTGCTCTGCTCTGGGGTGTGTACTGGGTTCCGATCCGTTTTCTTGAAGCACAGGGTCTGCCTGGTATCTGGGCTGGTTTCGTTCTGACATCTGCAGCTTTCGTTGTAGCGCTCATTGCCAGCTGCGTCATGAGGAGCGCCCCGCTCAGAGGGCTGCAGATTGTTGCGGCTTTGCTCGTTGGTGTTGCGTTCGGTCTGTACGGAGCTGCGATTTCATATACGGATGTCGTGCGTGCCATTCTGCTGTTTTATTTGACGCCCATCTGGAGCATGCTGATCGAGTGCGCATTTCTTGGAAGGCGCTGGAGTTGGCAATCCACGTGCGCAATTATAGCTGTATTTCTTGGCATCGGTTTTATTTTCCGTGGTGAACTACCTCTTGAGGGATTTGGGGCGCTCGGTGACTGGATGGCAATCATTGCGGGGATCTCCTGGTCGATTGCATCGGCTCTGGTGTTTACGCGCGGGCAGGTAAATATTCTTTCGCTCTCCACATGGTCGATTGGTTCGGGGGCTGTCGTCTCTGGGATATGTGTGCTTTTGGTGGGTGCGCAGACGTCATCAGTCTGGTTTGCGCCGACGTTTGATATAGAGCATGTCTTGTTGATTGCCGCAGCGTTTGGCCTGACATATGTGGTGCCGGTCATGCTGTTGACGCTTTGGGGGACGTCACAGTTCTCTGCTGTGACCATGGGATTTCTCATGACAGGTGAAATTGTGTCCGGTGTGGCGACGAGTGCAGTGTTTCTTGGTGAACCGTTTGGGATACCGGAGATTTTTGGTACGATTCTGATCGTTCTTGGAGCCCTGATCGAGATACTCTGGCCTCGGTCTACCGCGCATGGACATGCCTCCACATGACAAAACGCAAAAGTGAACGATCCAGCTATCACCATGGTAATCTCAAGGAAGCACTGCTGCAGGCCGCACGCGAGTTGATCAACGACAAGGGTACCCACGGGTTCACATTAGCTGAGGCGGCACGCCATGCAGGCGTCAGTCCTGCGGCACCTTATCGTCATTTCAAGGATCGTAATGAAATTCTTGGTGCTTTGGCGATTGAGGGGTTCGAACGGTTTGCAGTTGCGCTAGAGGTTGCCTGGGAAGGTGGGCGCCCAGACGCGATCACAGCATTTACACGTGTTGGCCGGGCCTATCTCGTTTTTGCGCGCGATGATCCGGCGGCCTACAAGGCCATGTTCGAGGCTGGTATCACGCTTGATGAAGCTCCTGGTTTGAGGCTGGTCAGTGGTCGCGCGTTTGATGTGTTGCGTACGAGTGCATCCGCGATTGTCGAGCGTATCCCTGTTGTACAGCGTCCGCCGGTAGATCTGATGGGGTTTCATATCTGGGCATTGAGTCATGGTACAGCGACACTCTTTGCAGAGCGAAGTCTCGGGCGTGGGCGTGTTCCGATTAGTGCGGACGATGTACTTGAATCTGGGGTTCTGATTTATCTCCGTGGCCTTGGTGTCTTGCCGCTCCTGGATGAATAGAGCGGTGACCGATGCAGGCCCGACTCATGTGGACTGTCTGGATAGTACTCTTCGCAAATTCTAACTCCTTGCCTTGACATTGCCTTATCTGGTAGCCATTTATGTGAATGTAAGCAACATTTACATTGGCCATCTGAAAAAGGAACAAACAATGAGCACGGCAACAATTGATGGTTGGGTGGGCACCGTCGATCAATACGGCAAGGCCGGATGGATCGCATTGATGGTGCTTGGTTTTATCCTTTTCTGGCCGATTGGTCTGACGGTTTTGGCCTATCTAATATGGAGTGGACGCATGGGATGTAAGGATCAATCTAAGCGTGGATGGGGACGTAACAAATGGAGGCGTCATACCGTTCAATACTCCTCCGGTAATTCCGCATTCGATGATTATCGTGAAGAAACATTGAGACGTCTGGAAGAGGAGCAAAACGCGTTCTCCAGCTTCCTGGACAACCTTCGTAAAGCCAAGGATGCGGCTGAGTTTGAACAATTCATGAAGGAACGGCAGGTACATCCTTCGTCTACAAAGACGGAATCGCCAGCTGCAAGTTAAACGTTGTCCTTAGCAATGCAAGAAAAGGTCGGGGAAACCTGTCCTTTTGTTGCTGCTTCTGCAAGTAATCTGCACAAAATCTCATGGTATCATTGCAGGCCCTCAGCGCCTGCTGCACGTCATGCCTCTACTGGTTTGATAATGAGAGTGAGATTGAGACAAAAAATGCAACCTACGTCCATACCCTGCAGCGTGCGTTATCAGGGCTGGTGGTTGAGTGATGCGTCATTGGCTTTGCCTTGTTCTTGGCCAGGGCAGTCTAGCCAATCATCGGAGGCCTGTGGGGGCGCAGAAGACCGAGATGGTGTGATCTGTGAATGATCTTGGCCTGTTTGTCGATCCATTTGGCGAGCATGTGTCTCATTGTTTCTCTACCTGTCTGCGACCTTCGTGGTGTATTCTGAATCAGGGAAACGGAGGGTAGAATGCAGCACATCCTTGTCGTTGATGACGATCCACATATACGCGACGTGGTGTGCTTTGCTCTCGAAAAGGCAAACTACAGATGCTCCACCGCTTCGGACGGGAGTCTTGCTGTTCAAGAATTCGAATCCCAATGTCCGGATCTCATAGTCCTCGATGTGGGTTTGCCAGAGCTTGACGGGCTTGAAGTCTGCCGACGCATTCGAAAAGTTTCCGAAACACCTATTCTTTTTCTATCTGCACGTGATGACGAAATTGATCGTATTCTTGGTCTTGAGATCGGTGGAGATGATTATGTCACCAAACCATTCAGCCCACGAGAAGTCGTCGCTCGTATTGGTGTGATCCTGAAGCGCATTGGTTCTCAATCCGGCTTTCCCCGGGACGAAAATGAGATCCTGACGCATGGTATGCTGCATCTTGATGTGTCCCATCGATCCTTGTTGCTTGATGGGCATGATGTCGAATTGACTTCAATCGAGTTCGATATTCTACGCACACTTCTTGCACGTCCACGCCAGACCTTTACGCGAGAACAGATCATGATCACTGCTTATCCTCCCAACATTCATGTGTCCGATCGCACGATCGACAGCCATATTCGCAATATTCGCTCAAAACTAAGTGCTGCGAGTTGCAACACTGTCATAGAAACCGTGCATGGTTTCGGATTTCGCCTTGGCCGGTGTCAGGTGGAGACGTGACACCGTTTAAGCCGCTGAATAAATGGCGGCCTCGGTTGTCTTTTGTTGTTGGAGCCGTGTTACTCACGGTTCTTGCACTTCCGGTCGCCGCGCTTGTGCTTGTTGGCCCGGGGGCAGGCACAGCTGATTTTTCCATCTGGTCGCTGTTGCCGACATTCTTCGTGATTACCAGCGTCACGACACTGGTTGGGTACGTCTTCGTACGCGTCATAACGGGACCAGTTCAGGAGCTTACAAACCGTACGGCGCGTCTCAGTGCGGGGGACAGATCTGCGATCCACCCCCTGAACAGGCATGGCAGTCGGGAGATTGCAGATCTGTCGAGTGGGTTGTTCGGAATGGCGTGTACGTTATTTGACAGGACGGACTATATCTCGAATTTCGCTACCCATGTAACGCATGAAGTCAAAACACCTTTGACCTCGATTCGTGGCGCTGTTGAACTGATCCTCGATCAGGGAGACGGAATGTCTGGCGAGGATCGTCAAAGGTTTTTGGAGAATATTCTTGATGATACGCAGAGAATTACGTCACTTCTGGATCGATTGCGAGAACTTGCATATGCCGATAATCCTCATATGGGGAGGGCGGCAATGTTGAATGCGGTTCTGCGTAACTTGGTGCCGCGGTATCCTGATCTTTCGATCGTTTGTGACAATTCTTGTGATAGCGCGATCCCCATGACAGAGGAGAACGCATTTGTAGTCCTCTCCAATCTGTTGGATAACGCTGTCCAGCACAAGGCTCGTACTGTTGTTGTGAAGGCGACAGTTGTTGATGAGCTTCTTGTCGTCGATGTAACTGATGATGGCATTGGTGTTTCCAGGGGCAATCAGGAACGTATATTTGAGCTTTTTTTTACAACGCAGAGAGAAGCGGGTGGAACTGGAATTGGACTTGGTATTGTGCGCTCTATGCTCGCGGCGCACGGCGGACGCATTGAATTGCTGGACGAGAGGCAGGCTGTACCCCTTCAAGGCGCGGCATTTCGGCTGAGTATTCCTACGATTCATCGTGATTTGTGCGGAAGCGCGTTTCAAATGAATTAAAATCTTACCAAAGCATTCTGCGCGCCTCGAAAATCTCCTGATGAAGCCTTCGGTGCAGATTGCTTTTGTGTGCATGCGTGTCGCCATGTGGGAGAGTTTTTTTGCTAATCCCAGTCTTCAAATGCGTTATTTTTAGGTTGAATTGATTCGCGAGGCGTGGCTGCTCGCCACCCACTTCAAGCCAAAAGTTATGGAATATAATCCTTTCTAGGTGGTTTCCACGCCTTTTTGTTGCGCGAATGCCTCACCTCCAAGCGCGCTCATTCGTAAACAGAAGATTATTATCCCATTTTTCTTTTTTTAGGCATTATGAACAGGATGTTAATTCGGCGAGCTCCCTGTCCTGTGTTTTTTCTGCGAAGCGCGCCGCTTCAGTTGACTGAGCGGGACAATTTTGACGCGTTGCGGTTTGGTGGGGTTACACTGCGCTACGCTCTTGGGGGCAGCCTTGTTACAGATTTTCTGGCGCGCATTTGGCGGACATTCAGATGGTTGGAAATGCGATGGTGCTCGTGGTGGCGTGCCTGCACATGCGAACGCTCTAGGCGTGACTTGCAGACTATGCATGTCTTTTCGCTGTCTTTTGGCGCAGTGCGTCCTCTCTCAAGCAAGGAATGATGGTTATTTCCTCCGCTTTGCAATGCGGCGCAGTGCACATGTTCATTCGCATTCACCCGTTGAGACGTTTGAGATGGGATATTCGGTGAGTGCAGCGAAAGACACCATTCCGTCTGTTCAAATCGATGCGGAAGTCCTGCTATGAACCGTAATTCTTCACAATTCAGGTTCTGGCCCAGCCTCGCAACAGATCTACGCTGGCGGAGTGTTGTGTCTGCATTTTTAACGTTGTGTGTTCTGCTTGTAATGCAAACGGCGGTTCGCGCTGACATTGTAAATACGGCGACGGCAACGGGAATGCCGGTAGCAGGATTTCTTGCTGATCCGTCGGTTGAAGAACGCGTGACTGTGGAAACAGCAGCGCCAACCTACACGGTTGGCAAGACACAGACGCTGGGTCCGAACCCGGTGACGGCGGCGGGTCAGACGCTGACCTACGAGATCGTGGTCGAGAACACGGGGAATATTACGCTCAACGGTGTTGTTGCGACGGATACCTTGCCGGACGGCACGGTGATCACGCTTGCGGGCCAGACGGAAAGTGCGTCGGCGAACAGCATCCTGAACGTGGGTGAGACGTGGACGTACACGACGACGTACACGACGAGCCAGGCGGAT
>CALHAX010000004.1 GCA_937931785.1 uncultured Hyphomicrobiaceae bacterium
CGCGATGGGGACCTGGAACCAGGCAGCACGTTCTCGGACTGCGCACTTTGCCCTCAGATGATTGTCATTCCAAAGGGCAGCAATGTCTTCGGCAGTCCCGAGTCTGCAGAAGATCGCCCAGCGAACGAAAAACCACAACGCAACGTTACGATGTTCGAGAATTTCGCCGTCAGTCAGCATGAGATTTCTGTCAGCGAATTCAAATCATTTACTGAGGACAGCGGTTATCAAATAAGCGAAAACTGCAATACCGACGGTGTCGGTGGTCCGAAGGCAAATTACTTGAGCCCTGCCATGGAACAGGACGACAAACACCCTGTTGTGTGCGTTAGCGCGATCGACGCCCAGAAATACACGGTATGGCTCGCACAGCGAACTGGCCGATCATACCGCCTCTTGTCGGAAGCAGAATGGGAATACGTGCGGCGCGGCGCCAAAAGTGTGGAGGAAGCCAAGGCCCCACTCGAAGGTCCACCTGAGTCAGGCAATATCAAGGGGGACGCCTGGATTGCCAGCACGACGCCGGCTGCATCATTTAATGCGAACGCGTTCAAGGTGTTCGACATGATGGGCAATGCTGCTGAATGGACGCAGGATTGCTGGCACGACAACCATGACTATCTCCCTGCATCGGGTGCAGCTCGAACTGCGAGTGGCGACTGCCTGGCACGCTCCGTGCGCGGCGGTTCATGGGACAGCAAGGCTCCACGCACACGTCCACAAGCACGTCAGCGGGTAGAGGCCGCACTTAGGGATTGGCGCATCGGCATCCGCGTCATGCGTCCTATTACACGAAAAGTGGAACCAGGCGACGCTGTAACGAATAGCGAATGAAGACGGAATAAAATGTATCGTGGCGTGTCATCCAGAGTACCATTGCCGCCATATAGCCCGTTGGCTTGCCACCCAACATCATGCGCTCAACGTCGCGCTGCGATGATCCCAGCAAGCGTGATCATGATCATGCCGACAAGCGAAAGTCCGTCTGGTATTTCTGCGAAAAAGACGACGCCCCACAGCACGGCAAACGCAAGATAGCCATAGTCGAACGTGGCAATCACGGACGACGGACCATTTTGATAGGCATACGCCGAGGCTATACTGCCAACGACAATGATCACGGCCAATGCCGCTACGATACCCCACACCAACGGGCTCATATGGCTCCATTGTGCAAGCAGGAATGGATACGTTTCAAGCCATGCGCTTGATGGTGGAGAAATATACAGCAGTCCGGTCATCATTCCACCAACCGCAATGAAGGTGAGATTGAGCACAAGGGACAACACAAGCGGCGACTCCTCCTGGCACTTTGTCCGCGTCAGGATCATGGCCAACGCGTACAGAATGGCAGCGAACACGGGAAGCAGCGCATAGGCATTGAAGCCCGCAGCGTCCGGCTTGAGCATGACAAGCATGCCCACGAAGCCAAGCAAGATGGCAAACCATCTCTTTCCCCCGACATGTTCTCCGACAAACACCGCGGCGAACAGCGTAATGAAAAGCGGAATCGTATAGTAAGCCGCCGCAGCAACGGACAAGGGCATGAATGGCAGTGCCGCGTAGTACGCCACCCACATGACCGAAAGCAGCAAACTGCGCGCAATCGCCCAGAACGGTGCAAGCGGAACACGCGATAGATGAGGCACCCGCCAGGCAAGCAGTCCCAGCACAAGAACAAGCGCGATTACGGACCGCAGCACGAACATCTGCCATATGGAAAACGTGACGCTGGAGAGCTTGATCAGCGCATCACCGAACGAGAGCGCCAGAACGGCAAGGAGGATTGCAGAAATTGCGAGCAGCGTTTTGCTGCGTGCATGATGGTCCAATGGTGTAGTCAAATCAGTTCCCCTGCCCCTGCCGATCCTATGGCGCTCACACAGACCTACTGACACCATCCGTCAGCAGTGCACCGCGTCAATGCCATGGCCGCAGAATCCAGCGCATCCATTTCGGACGCGGCGACAGGCGAGTCTCACGAAACACAATATAGAGACCAGACGCCGCAACAATCGCCGCCCCCACGACCGTGAATTGGTCCGGTGTTTCATTCCAGATCAGATAGCCAAACAGCATCGCCCACAGCAAAGCGGTGTAGTTGAAGGGAACAAGAATTGCGACATCTGCAAACCGGGAGGCACGTGTGCGCAACAATTGTGCGATGCCGCCCAGGATACCGATCCCGGCCAACATCGCAAAATCCAGCGGCCCAGGCGTTGCCCAGTAAAACGGTAACACGACAGCCGCACATATCGTCGTGGTCATTGTAAAATAGAACACGATGGACTCAGTCGTTTCAGTGCGTGTCATCTTGCGAACGTAAATCGTGGTGACACCGATACAGGCTGCTCCGAACAAGGCGAGCAAGGCCACAGGCTCGAACGCATGACTGCCAGGCCGCACGATAATCAGAACGCCAATGAAGCCAGCCAGAACAGCTCCCCAGCGATGCGTCCCCACTTTTTCTCCCAGCATGGGCACAGACAGCGCAGTTGCAAACAGCGGCGCGGCAAATGTGATCGCCACCGCATCAGACAGTTTCATGGATGTGTAGGCTGTGAACACGGTCACCATGGCGAGGACACCCACAAGCGAGCGAATGATATGACCATTCAGGTTGACCGGCTTGAGTGCGCTCCATCTCCCGGAGCGCCAAACGCTCCAGGCGATTGGAAGAAGAGCAAAAACACTGCGAAAGAATACGATCTGAACGACAGAGAAAGCCGCGCCCTGCCATTTGACCAGCACATCCATGAGCGAAAACAGGGTGACGGCGCTGAATGCAAGCGCGATCGCCACAGCAACACCGTGACGGGGACTCGATTGGGTAGATGAAGACCGCGACGCGGCGGCGAATGACACAGCTCAAACTTTCAGGACAAACGTCTCGAAACGCAAGCTTTAACTCTGCAGCAAAAAAGAGCAATGCGTAAGGTGTGGCAGCTCACGTCGGGCATGCACACACAGCATGGCATGGTCGTCGATGTATCAGTTTAGAGATACATTTTCGTCAGTTAGCGCAAGGTACCGTCGTGCATTTTCAATTTCAGCGCGAACAACAACCAGTGGGTCAGGACACAAGACTTCGTTGGTAGTTTCGGCCATATCAAGCACACGCAACGCCTGCGTGAGGTTCTCCAGCGCCTGGGATGTCGGGGAGCGATCAAGACCATCAAGCATCGCGGTTTTCCTTCAAATCAGTTGGAATTGACGCGATACAAATCTCTTGTTTGAGCTATATGCCGAAGAAGGGAGGCAAAAATGTGATGTACGTCACATTTTTGCGGAACTCCACCAAACAGTCATATGACGCGACTGGCCAATGAAACCAGACAATGTCTTGTCATCCCGTGTGTTCTGTTCAACCTTGCGACAAGGCTGAATCAAAGAATTTCCAACAGCGACCAGGCCCTGAAGTCTTGAACGCAGAGATGAGAGATCAGGCCCATGACAGAAAGAAAATCATCGTTCCTCGACGCCGCATATGGTTTCAGCGACACCGACACGTCGGAGAAGATCAAGGCGCACTACGATGCCTGGGCGTCACATTACGACGCAGAACTGGTCGACCAACAGCAGTATGTCATGCCAAGTCGAGCAGCGGCGGCCATCGCCTCGCATTGTACTGAAAAAACCGCATCCATCCTCGATATCGGTTGCGGAACAGGTTTGTCGGGCAAGGCACTCGCTGATCGTGGGTTTAACACGATCGACGGTTGCGACCTCAGTCCCGGCATGCTGGCGAAGGCCGCCACTCTCGACATCTACGGTCGTCTGTTCGAAGCGGACCTCACCAAACCGCCGCTTGATGCAGCAGACGCCAGTTACGACATCATGACCGTCGTTGGCGCGTTCAGTTTCGGCCACATCCCTGTTGATGCCATGGACGACCTTTTGCGCGTCATCAAACCAGGGGGTCTGTTTCTCATCACCACAAACGATCACTACTACGATGAGGGAACGATCCAGCCAAAACTCGATCAACTTGTTGCGGATGAAATGGTCACAATGCTGATGGCGGAACACGGTGCCCATATCGAAGGATTGAATGTCAGCGGATGGGTTTTTCTCATGCGCAGCACCACCTAGGACATTGTGCAATGCAACATTCCCATCCTCGCAACGCAGCATTCACAATATGCTTGTTCGTCACATTTTAAGCCGCTAGCTTGGCGCATCAGTCGTGGCACCCACAGAAGGTCGCCCGATGGATCAGTCTGGCCGGAGCGGGCGCTTATGCCTCCCAACCGGCCGTCAATATTTGGGAGGACTCATGACATTTAGAACCAAGACAACTGCAGGCATTGCCACATTCGCAGCTACACTTATGCTCAGTGGAGCCGCTTTTGCAGCGCAATGTGAAACAGCAGATATGGCCGCCATGGACAAGCCTGGTGGTTTTCCAGAACGCGCGCTGACCATGATCGTACCTTATGGCCCGGGTGGGGGCTCAGGCCAGGTTGCAAGAGCGATGGCCGAAGCCGTCACAGCGGTTACCAAAGTCAACATCAACCGTGATCACAAACCAGGTGGTTCCGGCACGGTTGGCATGACAGCCTACATGGCGACACCAGCTGACGGCTACAATGTGCTCGAGCACATTGATGATGCCTCCTCGGCACATGCTCTTGACTCGTCCAAGCCAAATCCAGCTGAAGACCTGATCCCGCTGGTCACGTCACAAGTCACGTTCTCGCAGGTTTACATCCGCACGAACGAAACACGCTTTACCGACTGGAAGTCGTTCGTTGCGTGGGTGAAGGCCCAGGGTGGCAAAGCGTCCATTGCCAACGTCTCCAAGGAAGGCTCCATGGAACGCGTTTCGATGAAGTTCATCACAGACGCAACCGGCATGGAAATCCAGCAGATTTCGTTCGATAAAGGCGCTCCACGTTACGGCGCGCTGCTCGGCGGACAGGTGGATGCACTTTTTGAACAGCCAGGCGACGTGCGCAAGTTCCTCGATGCTAAAAAGTTCAAGCCAATCCTGACGATCTTCAGCGAACGCCCTGCAGCGTTCCCTGACACACCAACACACGTTGAAGAAGGCATGTCCTTCGCCCCGCTGGTCCGTTTCCGTGGCTTCTACGTTCACGCAAAGGCTCCAGCTGATCGTGTGAAGTGGTTGCAGAACGCATTCCAGCGCGCTTACTGCCATGACAGCTATGTCGCATACAACAAGTCCAAGTTCATGGATGCGATCCCAAGCTATCGTGACACAGCAGGTTCGAAAGAGCTGATCACGAAGACAATCGGTCAGTACCGTGAAGTCTACAAGGCTATGGGCCTGAAAGTGAAATAAGGGTTTCGTCCATAGGACAACCTGACAAATCGGGGCCCGGCGGCGACATCACTGCCGGGCCTCTTCTTGTAAAGTAGCAGTCTATGGTGCTTCAAACTTGATCTGCAGCGCCATAGGTAGGCAAGAGCCTTCTGTAGTTGCACATCATGATTCAAGCTGAATCAGAAGCGCAATAGTTGCGTTGGGGAGCGTACGCGTTATGGGCAATCTGTCCCGACAGCATATCGTCGAAACGGTGGTGTGGCTGGCAATGGCCGCCGTGTTGTTTGTCTACTCTTTCGAATTCAATCAGAGTGGCGAGATCTACCCACCAGGGCCTTCGGCATGGCCACGCGCTGTGATCGTTCTCCTTGTGCTGGCAGCCTTTGGAAATCTGTATTTCCATCACAAGAACGGTGACAGTCTTCAGGAAGGTCGCATCGGCCTGACACGGGATGACGAAACGCTGAATGCGCAACGAAGTCTTGGTGCAAACTTGCGCATCGGGTTGATACTCCTGCTCCCCTTCGTTTTCGCCTTGTCGCTAAAACCGATGGGCTTCTACAGCGCCGCTCCCTTATTCATTGTTGGAATTATTGTCCTCATGGGCGAGCGTCGCCCCATGGCGATCTTGGGCATAACCATTCTCATCTACGTCTTGCTGATCATTTTCTTTCTCGTCCTGCTGAATGCCAACCTGCCGCAAGGTACGGTGAGCCCATTCTACGACATAAGCAGTCAGTTCCTGATCTGGAACACCCAGTTTCACAACTGGCTAGGTAAATAGGTTCAGGAACAAGCAGTCATGATCGATAACTTCCTCGCAGGCACACAAGCCCTCTTCAGCGACCCATTCACAATCTTCATTTTCATCTGTGCGGTCATCGGCGGCATGCTGTTCGGCGCGATCCCGGGCGTCAGCATGCTCACGCTTGCCGCAATCATCTTGCCGTTCACAGGTGCACTTGAACCGGCCCAGGCGATCATGCTGTTCGCGGTGATATATTGCACAGGCACCTATGGCGGCGCCATCACGGCGATCCTGTTCAACATCCCAGGGTCTGCTGAAAACGCTCCAACAGCCTTTGATGGTTACCCGATGACCCAAAACGGTCAGGCCGGCAAAGCGGTCGGTTCCGCGGTGTTGTGTTCCGCTATCGGCGGTGTCGCATCTGCACTCGTCATGATGGCAGCAACTGAGCCAATAGCGAACTGGGCCATTTCCAATATTGCCGCTCCGGAAATCTTCGCCCTCGTCTTTTTCGGACTGGCCGTCGCTTCGTCGGTCGGTGGCAACACGATCTGGAAAGGCTGGCTGTCCGTAATTCTTGGCGTTATGATCGGCACCGTCGGACAAGACCCGATCGATGGGGTCAACCGCTACACGTTCGATTTCGTGGATCTCGCAGCCGGCATCGCGTTCGTCCCCGTCATTCTCGGTCTGTTTGCTGTGTCAGAAGTCTTCACCCAGGCCGAGAAAAAAGCAGTCGGCACCTATAACGCACCCAAATTCAGCCTGAACTTTCCAAAATTTGCAGAACTGTGGAGAGAGAAAGTTGCCGTGCTTCGATCCATTTTGATCGGTTTCTTCTGCGGCATTCTTCCAGGCATTGGCGCCACACTCGCGGCGTTCATGAGTTACGGTGAAGCCGTCCGCTGGTCGAAGAACAAGGAAGAATTCGGACGCGGAAAACTGGAAGGCGTCATTTCATCGGAAACCGCAAATAACGCTGCAACAGGCGCAGCCATGATCCCGCTTCTCGCACTTGGCCTGCCAGGTGGTGCATTGACCGCCATTATGGTTGCTGCATTCGAGATGCATGACCTCGAACCAGGACCGCTTGTGTTCTGGAATTCACCAGATCTGATCTGGGTTGTTTTCGCTGCGATGTTCTGGGCCAACCTTTCCATCCTGTTTATTGGGTTGCTGGAAACCAAGACGATCCTTTATCTTCTGAAGATCCCGTTCCAGTTCTTGGCACCATTGATCCTTCTGCTTGCAACTGTGGGAGCCTACCTCACACGTGGTCTCGTGCTTGATGTCCTGGTCATGTTCACCGCAGGCATCGTGGGCTTTCTGCTCCGGCGCTCCGGCTACTCGATGGCTGGCCTCGTGCTCGGCGTCATTCTGGGCAAGGTCGGCGAAGGAAACTACGCCCGCGGTATGCAGATGATGCACTTCGAGCCATTTTCAGTCAGCACGGGTTACTTCGGTCGTCTGGCACCGATAGATCTGGCCTTCACGACGATCTATTTGCCGATCGGATTGCTCCTTCTCATCGGCGGTTTGATCACGCTCGCTGCAAGTGTCTGGGCTGCACTCCGCGCACGCCCCAGCCAAATGAGCTAAAAGAACACTCAAAGTCGGCAAAAGAAAAAGAGGCACCATCATGAGATGGTGCCTCCTGCAGTCCCCCCCGATGGGCAACACTCTCGCGAAGAGCCCTGCCAATCAGAAATAGTTGTTTACGCCGCAACCACACCAAGTGGCGCAGTAACGGTATCCGTTTCATCAACGGTTTCAGCAGCACTCAACCGGATACCAATGTAGCGGATACGTCCCGCAATCTTGGCCTTGTTGACACCCAATTCACCGAACTGTCGACCAAACATCGGAAGCGCCATCGGTTCTTTTGAAAGTTCGTCACACCAGGCGCAGTAGTCTTCATAGAGCGCCGTCGCTGTGAGGCTGCACCCTTCAGCAGCATCGATCCGATCACGATAAAACCGTTCGACATCATTGTCCGGAACAGCAGCCAGCTTCGGTGCCGCCGCAGCCGCTGCAAGCGATGTTGCCGCCATAGGCATGGCCACCGGTGCAGATGGCATAGCCACAGGCTCTTCAGAAACCGAACGATTGTCGTTTGCAATCTCACGTGTGCGCGCCCGTGGACGTGCCATCGGAAGTGGTCTGCGATCTTCGTAGATATTCCACTGCGAGAACACGACGTAGAAGCCAAGTGCCGAACCAAATTCGACCAGCAAAGCCATCAGGACAATCAAGCCCATCTGAACCAGAGTTTCGTCCTGTCCGAGCAACTTGCCGAGGAAGTGCGACTGCGGATCAGCAAGTGTGTTCGCTGTGACGCCTTGCGGTGCGGAAGCGAGTTCAGCTTTCAGGCTTGCGATATGTGCCTCGATCTTTGCAGCCTCACGCCCTGCCGCAGCTTCAGCGGAAAGAGTATGATAGGTCTGGCAGAACGAAATACTCTTGCTTGCCGTCGCGTCCGTACATCCTGCAGACGTGCGCCACCGACGGTTTTGCTCCATGCTCCGCATTTCCGCCGCAACCGTGGCAGCGGGGCGATGTTGTGGAATCCAGCCAAGGCGTTCACGACTACGCTTCAAATCAATTCGCTTGTCGGCATAGTTGACCGCCTGCGCTTCGCGTACGTTCGCCGTATCTTTTCGGTTCATGGCCGAAAAACCGAGTGCCGACGTGATCGAGAACGCCAGACATACCGTCCAGAGCGTTCCACCTGCGAGAGCCTGGCTCCAGCTTTTCTGCTTCCATGCCGCAAAGATAAAGAACGGCAAAAGCGCCTTCATGCCGTCCGCGGCAGCGCTTGCAAAACCGAGAATGTTGGCGTTCATCGCCGTGGTGCCAAGCCCAGCGCCGAACTGCCAGTTCATCGCCGCCGATACGAACAGCAGCACACCAGCCGCCATTAGTCCAAAAATACCTAGTATATGTCTCATTGCCCCTCCTCACGGTGCCCATCCCCCGACAGGCACATCCTGAGTGCTTTACTGAAAACGCAAACTGGTTGTGTGCTGATGCTTGACCCGTGTTGGGTCCGAGTGCGGCGGAGCGTACAGTTTCTTCGCAACACTGACGCATCACACAGTTTGGCCGCACAAACTGTGCGTTTTCCACATTGCCGATCGGAGCAACTGTGGATGCCTTTGGTTCGTTTTCAACAGACATCACAGAGCGCAATGCCGAAGACCGATTCCCGGGAAGGTAGTTGATTCGGGCAATTTTGTTAACCATTACGGCGCGTTGGAGGCATCGCACCACACTTGTGACGGGAATCAGGCACGTCTCACGATGACAATCCCGTTGTGTATTTCCTCTACGTTATCCACAGACACATCAGATGTTTGCGCACAGCGCGGCCTATATTGTGCACAAGCAGATTTTTGGCACCATATATGGCCGCCTACATGTCAGGGCATGTCAATCATGCCGCGAAGGTGGATCCATTGCCACATCCAAGATTCGGAAAACCCAGCGCTCTCAAGCGTTTACCTTGTATCCGCACCACTCTATCATTAGTTTCATCGTTAACGTGTTCCCCGGGGGTTAGAGGAACACGAACTGGTTCTGGTTTGGAGTATCGTGCATGTTGCGGGTCTCAACACTGATTGTTCTGTTGGGCACAATCTGGCTGGCTTATACAGCCGTGCCCGAGGCAGATGCCCAACGGCGCCTCGACAGAATTGTAGGCATCAGCC
The DNA here is from genome assembly GCA_937931785.1 of uncultured Hyphomicrobiaceae bacterium. GTDB lineage: Bacteria > Pseudomonadota > Alphaproteobacteria > Rhizobiales > CALHAX01 > CALHAX01. The sequence goes on from CALHAX010000004.1 coordinate 9,743, forward strand.
TGGATAGCGACCCTCGGGCTAAAGCTCTCAATGCCACGGTCCTTGAGCAACATAACGCACAGGCAAGTTACCGATCTGCCGCTCAGGTATTCGGTCTGGGCACCCCGGAACCAGAGACACAACCACAACGCGTTGCGATGCAAATTCCGGATCGCAAACCTTCAGAGCTTGCGGTCCCGCGCCCCTCCAGTGTGACTGAATACAAGGTGACCGCAGTCCATAAACTGGTGTCAGCGCCTCAAGCGTCGATGCCGATCCCCGGGAGCGAAGCCCAGATAAAGATCATCAATGCAACCGACACACAACCGGTTGCCGACACTGCAGTACTTACGTCCAATATCTCTGAAGCAGAATCCGACACGGCATTATCCCCACGGGAACGCCGTCGCGTTGTACGTCACATCCAACGCGAGCTGCGTCGTGTGGGGTGTTACACAGGTGCAGCAGACGGCGTATGGGGAAAGAATTCAAAAGCGGCCATGGGCGCCTTTGCCACAAAGATTTCAGCAACAGTGCCGCTTGATCGTCCAGACTATGTGGCATTGATGCTCGTAGAGACTTATGATGCGCAGGCTTGTGCCCCCGATGTCGAAGCTGTTGCAACTGTCGTTGCAAACAACACACCCAAATCAAAAAATCTCGCCTTGCAAATCGCAGACACGACCTATGTCGCCCGCACTGTTCCTGCTGTCCCAAAAGCTTCCCCACGACGCGGTGAAAAAGTCCGCGTTGTACGAAGAACCAGGAAAAACAGGTCACCGGCTCTGCGTGCCGTCGCAACCGAAAAACCACGTGTCGCAAGCATCACGACGCGCAAACGCCCGAACGAGACCTCTACAAACGCTGAACGTCAACGCGTAACGGCCGCAACACGGTTAGCTGAAAGTCGCACAAACCGCGAACGTCTGCGCAAGGCGCGAGAAAACAGTGCCATCAAAAAACAGCGCCTCCGCAGACATCGCATTGCGCGCGCACGCCACACAGTGAAACGCCGTCGAATTGCATCGGCACGAGCGCGTAAAAGTGCACGCCGTCGTGCAGTCCGAGCACAACGTCAGCAGATCGCCAAGAGGCGTGCGTCGCGCCGTTATTCAAGAAAACGCACGGTTGGCTTTCGCCGCCCTGGTCGGGCATGGGTAAGGCACGCGTTCACTCAGAAACGCTGAAGTGCCCCTCTCCGGAAAGAACCGAAATCTGTCAGATCGGCTTTGCGGGACAATAAACATTTATGTGACGTACGACACAGTTTGTGAAATACACATCTCATAAATGTGAAACTTGCGGCTCGACTGGACCGCGCGTATTGCACGATTGAGGCCTGTACATCTGAAATGCCTGCACCCGCTCTCCTAGCTCTCACTCTTATGGCGTGCTTCCTCATCAAACATGCCGTCGCCGATTACGGTCTGCAGTCCAGTTACATGTTTACGAACAAAGGGCGTTACGGGCACCCTGGTGGACTGTTTCATGCAGGCCTGCACATCATGCTGTCTGCACCGGTTCTCCTTCTGCTCCCGCCGCCAAACCTCCTGATACTTGCCCTGGTCCTCGGCGGTGAATTTCTGATCCATTACCACATTGATTGGGCCAAAGAGCAGATTAACAGTCGTCGTGAACTGCAACCGAACTGCCAGCGCTTCTGGCGCCTTCATGGTTTGGACCAAATGCTCCATGGCCTGACCTATGTTGCTATCGTTGCGGTGCTTTTTGCGTCCCAGAACACCTGAGCGCTACGCGAGTGAGGCCAGAGTTCACCGCGCAACTCGGCAATCAACAATCTCACCATCCACATACGTGCTTGCATCCAGCCCATACCAGGGCCAAGACAGTCCGGTCATGCTCGCAAACGCAATCACTCAAGGCTCGATCGCCTTTGTCGCCAGTTCAGCACCAGAGGCAGTGGCCGCGCGCGCGCGTCTTGCCCGGCTCTACGGCAATGCCCCACTTGATCAGGCCAACGTCATCGTGGCACTCGGCGGCGACGGCCTGATGCTGCAGACCATGCACGCACACATGCAAACCGGCATTCCGATCTACGGCATGAATCAAGGCTCCGTAGGCTTCTTGATGAACGACTACAATGAGGACGACCTCGTTGAGCGCCTGACAAACGCACAACTCACGACAATCCATCCGCTTTCGATGACCGTGACCAACAAGGATGACAAAACGTTTTCCGCCCTCGCGATCAACGAAGTGTCCGTTTACCGCCAGACTCATCAAGCCGCGAAACTGCGGATCACGATCGATGGCAAGGAACGCTTGAACGAACTGATCTGTGACGGTGCGCTTGTCGCAACACCCGCCGGAAGCACGGCTTACAATTTGTCGGCGCACGGTCCGATCCTGCCGATCAACTCCCCCCTGCTTGCGCTCACACCCATTAGTCCGTTTCGCCCACGGCGCTGGCGTGGCGCAATTCTGCCGGATCATGGGCACATCCGCTTTGAAGTGCTTGAGCACACGAAACGGCCTGTCAGCGCCGTCGCAGATCATGAAGAAATCCGTTTTATCCGCGACGTCGAAATTCGCATGAACAAGTCCATCGACCTTCTGATGATGTTCGATGCTGATCGCGCTCTGGACGAACGCGTTCTGACAGAGCAATTCCTCTACTGAACCTGCGCGACGCTCAGTTGAGCGTCAGCAATGTTGCACCGCTGGCTTTTGTCTCTCCTTGCAGGAACAAAACGGAACCGCGCAACAATGCCCCGATCGGATCAAGTCCACCGCCCGTATCCGCAACCTGGATCCCTGGCACAGAACGTACGGAACCAGCAGCAGGTTTCATAACGGGAAGCGGCAAGGCAGCATGTGCTGCAGCACGTTTTTCTGCCGCCCTTTTGCGCAATGCCAGAACTCTGGCACGTTTTATCGCCTTGGCATCAACCGTCACGATATGCGTTGACCAGGAACTGTTCTTGAGGTTTCCCGCCTGCCGGTACGTCCGCACCAGTTTGTTGTAAACCTCACGCACGCCACGGGCCCGCTTGCGATCGTAGAAAATACTGCGGTTCGCTCTTGCGGCTTGCGGAAACGCACGGTCCGCACGCCAGTGCGGATTGCTTTTCTTAAGCTTGATCATGCGCACTGCATCAGAAGCACCCAGAAAGTGCGCAAGATAAAGCTCTCCGCCTGTCGGAGGCCTCCCGATTTGTTGCGCCAACATTTCAGAATTGCTGCGTGTGAACGCACCAGCCATAAGAGCCGAGATCTTTGGATCGTGCCGCAGTTTCAGAATTTTTCGCCGTGCCACGTGATCCGGAACATAATAACGGCCTGAGCGCGTACGAAAAATCTGGTCCGCAAGGTGCTGCATGCCGTATTTGCCCCCCTCTTCCTTGAGGGTTCGCAACCACGTGCCTTTGATAAACTGGAAAAGTCCGCGCGCTGAAGAGGTGCGCGCCACAGCCGCAGGCCGAAAACTACTCTCCCGTGCGGCCGTCTTCATCAAATAATCAAAATCGGCACCCGTCGCAGTGCTGGCCAGCGAAAGGGCAAGGGCAACCTGCTGAGGGACTTCAAACAAACTCGTACCGGACATACTAAAATTACCCTGAACTCGACACGCAACAAAACTCGGGACAGACAAAACATATCCATGCCCTGAAACAGACACTGCGGGTTTCCGATTGAAAAAGTCTTAACGCACGCCTCGAAATGGCACGAATTGAATTCAGGGTGTGACTTGCCAACCGACCGTCAGCACGCCACAAAACGACATGCAAATCTAGGATGGAGGCCAGAACGTCGCATGAAAGGAAAATACTTCGAGGAATTCCAGATCGGAGAAACCTACGATCATCCCATCCGCCGCACCGTCACAGAGATGGACAACATGATGTTCTCCACCATGACACATAACCCGCAACCACTGCACATCGACCGCCATTTCTGCGAAACCGAGACCGAATTCGGCCAACCGCTGATGAACAGTCTTTTTACGCTTGGCCTGATGATCGGTATTTCAGTCAACGACACGACGCTTGGCACAACCATCGCCAACCTTGGCATGACCGATGTGCGCTTCCCGGCTCCACTCTACCAGGGGGATACAGTGCACATCACGACAGAGGTGAAGGAAAAACGCGAAAGCAAGTCCCGGCCCGATGCCGGCATTGTCACGTTCGAACACAAGGCTTTCAACCAGAACGATGTGCTTGTCGCGATCTGCACCCGACAAGCCTTTATGCGTCGTCAGACATCGGGTTAGAGAGAATTGCTCATGCGTTCCCTTCTTTTTGTTCCTGGAGACAGTGAATACAAACTTGCGAAGGCGGGCGCGTGTGGTGCCGATGCGCTGATCCTCGATCTTGAAGATTCTGTCGCCCCCGAGCGCAAGGAAACGGCCCGAAGTGTCACGCAGGATTACCTGAAGTCGAACACCTCGAAGAGCCCACGTTTGTGTGTGCGGATCAACAACCTTGAAACGCCGTTCTGGCAGGCCGACCTCAACGCAATGTCAGCAACGCCACCTTCATTGATTATGCTCCCCAAGGCACGCGGCGGCGCAGATGTCCGCACCCTCGCAAACGCCTTGGTCGAGCGTGGCATGCTCGAAACCCGGATTATCGCATTGATCACGGAAATCCCCATTTCTGTGCTGCGACTGGAGACATATCTCGAAAGCGCAGATGCCCTCGAAGCGGTGACATGGGGTGCAGAAGATCTCAGCACCGAATTGGGCGCGCGCGCAAACCGGACCGAAGACGGGCGTTTCACCTCTCCTTATGAGATGGTCCGCAACCTGACACTCATCACGGCAGCTGCCGCTGGCACCTCTGCCATCGACACGGTATTCACAAACTTTCGCGACACCCCCGGCCTGGAGCGCGAGGCCGCAGACGCGGCCCGCGACGGCTTCACTGGCAAGATGGCTATCCACCCGGCACAAGTTGATCCCATCAACGCTGCGTTCACCCCCACCCGCGAACAATGCGCCCGCGCCACTGCAATCATCAACGCCTTCGCGGCAGCTCCACCGGGCACGGGTGTCATAAACCTCGACGGTGAAATGATTGATGAACCGCACCGCCGACACGCAGAAAGATTGCTTGCGCGTGCAGAAGGAGACTGACGGATATCCGTGACACGCCATGGACGTGAAGAGGCACCAAAGATACCTTACAACCGGAATTTTTCGTTCGCCCGCAGCTGGATAACGTCGGCCACATAAGAAAACTATGCCACAACGACAACCTGATCGTTGTCGATCTCAACATCATAGATTTTCAGGCGCAGATGTTGTCGCTTGGCATTCTTGACCACAGGATGCCCGGTTTGCATGTCGAATGCGAAGCCATGCCAGGGACAACGCAAGATCTGAACGCCGGTGTCGACCGTGATCATGTTCGCTTCATCGCCCTGAGTCAGATGACTGACACAGCCGAATTCCAATCGGGCTCCTTGATGCGGACACACACCAGAGAAAGCCCTGATTTCATCAAACTGCGAACGAAAGAGGACAATAGAGATCCCACCGTCCAGCGTCACCGGTGTCAATTCTCCAACCACGATATCGTCGCGTGCACATACAGTGTGTCTGGCCATGCACTTATTCCGCCGCAATCGCAGAAGCTGGTGGCATGCTCAGGTCGTAGAAAGATGCTGCATTCTTCCACATGATTTTTTCACGGAGATCTGCTGAGAGATTGTGAGGAATCGAGGCGTCCGGATCGTCAAAATCAAAATGCGGATAGTCGGTCGCAAAGACGAGAATGTCGTCAGTCCCCATCAGATCTACAATTTTCTCCCATTCGTCAGAACGCAAATCTTCCGTCGGCTGCGTGGCAAGTTTCAGACGCTCCCGGCAATGCTCACTTGGCAGTTTCTTGATCCACGGCACTTCGACGCGCCCTTGCCTGTATTCACGGTCCAGCCTCCACATGACACTTGGCAACCACGTGAATCCCCCTTCCAGAACGATGAACTTCAGGTTGGGATAGTTATCAAATGTACCGTTGCAAATGAGGCTGATGACCTGAGACATCATTGCGGTCGGTAGCAACGCATGGCGCTCCATGTAATGCAGTCCCATCCCATACGGCCCTTCCGCCAGCACGGTGTGATGAAAGGCGACCTGAAGACGATTGCGCTCAGCCGCTTCGAAAATCGGTCGATAGTGAGGATCACCGTAAGCGATGTCATCGACCACCGGCAACATGACCTGGCGCATTCCGGGATGGTCAGCCATGCGATCAATCTCACGCGCCGCAGCCTGCGGATCACGTGCAAATACCTGAATTGATCCCAGCAGGCGGTCGTCCACCGTCAGCCAGTGATCAACAACATAGTCGTTGTACGCGCGCGCAAGAGCACTCGCCAAGCCATACTGCAGCTTGAGCATTGTGGGATAGAAATACCCGGTGAGCACCGCATAGGTGATGTCATATTTGTCGAGCACCAGCTCTTTCAGAAGGTTCGGATCTGACGCCGACGGTGAACCATCCGGAGACTTCACATCTGCCCGATTGCCATTGCCAGGCGAGGTGTAACAGAAGGGCTGCGAGAACCCACGCCATGCTCCGCTTGCAATCCAGTCCTTGTAGGGGTCCGCAAGATAAGGAACGAGATCCTGCAAGCTGGCAAAACTCTCGTGAACGTCGGTATCGATGATCGGCATGTCGCCTTCCAATCGCGCGCTGGAACAGTGAGAGTTACAACAGCACGGCAACGACACAGGCGTATGTCAGCAAGATGACAATTCAATTGGAACCCCGTTCACCGAAGGCAAACGAGGTGATGAAGCACGGTCACTGTTCGACTTCTGCATGTAGCAGACAACCTGACGAACCGATATTGGCACCGCAATAAGCCGCTCAAGACGCAACGGCGACATCCGCAAAATCACGTTCCTTGCAGCTCTACCCAGAGATCTCGCGTAAACTGTGTGGCAGAAATCGTGCGGGCGAGCCGTGCGCTCTGGCCCGTCCATGCACTCATACAATCTATGTTGTCGTCTTTGCTCGCTTGACTCCGCATAGCCTGCGTCAATCTTCGCTGTATGGGATAGGGAGCAGGTGCGGGGACATCAGGTCCATCCATTGCCAGAGCAAACTTATTGGCAATAGCTCGCCCAACCCGACCGGAATACGCAGGCGTCATTATCGTTTCATCCGGCGCGGCGCATCCGATGGCATTTGCCCAAGCAGGTGCGATACCAGCCTCAGGCGTTCTTAAGTAACCAGTTCCGATTTGTACCGCAGAAGCACCTAGCACCATTGCAGCCATTGCCGTGCGGGCATCCGCAATTCCGCCCGTGGCAACAATGGGGATATCTACTGCATCAGAAATTGCCGGGAGAAGCGACATCAACCCGGCCTCGCAACGTCCAGCATCAATTGGATTGAAGGCTGCGGAATGCCCGCCGGCTTCTATTCCCTTGGCGACGATCACATCTGCGCCTGCAGCCTCCGCCTGTTGAGCCTCTCGTACGGTCGAGACATTCGCAAACCACTTAATGCTCCGGGCTTTCATTTGCGCCACATAGTCCGGATCAAACACTCCCATGATCGACGATATGATCGGTGGAGCCGCTTCCAGCAACGCAGCGCATTGAGAAGAAAAATCTGGACCTGGAATAGCTGCAACGTCGGCCCCCACGAACGGCCCCCAGGTTTCAAGATAGGAACGCAGCTCACCCTCCTGGCGCTGGTTACGATCTGGAATTGCATCCGGAATCCAGAGATTCATTTGAAAAGCTCCACCAGATAACGTTCTGAAATCACCAGCCCATCGTAGAATTTCATCAGGCTCAAACGACAACGCACCGCACGCTCCCGTGCCGCCGCCATTTGACACTGCTACGGACAGTTCAACAGGAGAAGCACCTGCCATCGGCGCCAGCATAATGGGGCTCTCTAGATCAAATGTTTTTGCAAATGCATTCGATCTAGCAATGTGATCTGTGCCGAAGCGTGTCATCGTGTATGTCCTGTATGGAGAGAGTTAAATTCGCAAAGCTACATTAAAAGTAGCAAAATAGCTACAATAACTGTAGCAAACCGACAAGTCTTCAGCGAAAGGATTGGCCATTGGTAGACATTCCAACACCGGGAAAACCTGTAAGGGGATCACGAACGGGAAAGCCTGTAATGGCACTACTCGATCTGCTGGGTCGTCGGTGGGCGATGAGTGTTCTCTGGCACCTCAGCGACACCAACCGAACTTTCAGGGAAATTCAGGGGCGTTGTGATGACGCGTCACCAACTGTTCTGAGCACTCGATTGAAAGAACTTAGAGCAGCAGGATTGGTCACAAAAGCAGATCGAGGATACGCATTGACGGAAGATGGACGTGCACTCTACGCCTTCCTGGAACCTCTTGATGAATGGGCAAAGGTTTGGGCAAAGAACTTCCGATAGCCCACCTTAGCAACCGATGGCAATTACTGCAGTCGATGTCTTTTCCGGAGGGGAAAGCGATAGAGCATCGCGTGAGCCACAGCGGTTTGTATTCTATCGGACCTCAGCATCCGTCACCGTAAAACGCTCGATCTTCTCGCGATCCGGCTCTGGCCAATACCCGGCAGGCAGTTGAATGGCTCCGCCTTCCACACGCATTGGGTTCGCGACAATCGCTTCACGCGTACGCAAAAACCCGTTCATTTCACCTGCAGTCGCAACTTGTTCTCGCGCGGCGCAAGTTTCCATCCAGCACCCCGGATCGCTGGCAACGCCATTCCCGAGCACCGCCTCCATACCCAGGAACTTGATGTGCTCAAGGCCGGCTGCGAGTGCATCGAGGGAGCCCGCTTTCATCAACTTGAGCTTGACGAATTTCGCACCGATATCTGCGGCTCTGTCGATATCTTCAGGACCGTAAATCGACTCATCCAGCATGATCGGTACATTAGACACCTTGATGACCTCTTCAAGTGCGCACCAGTCATCCATGTGGCAAGGTTGCTCCAGGAGCTCGATATTGTCTCCACTGACAGCGCTCGCAAAGCGTTGCCCGTCTGCAAGATTGTACCCTTGATTGCCATCGATACGCAGCGACATGCGTCCGCTATTTGAGTTCTGAATATGCCGCACACGCCGCAAGTCGGCTTCGACGTCAAAGCCCACCTTGACCTTGACCGTCCGATATCCTTGCGCGAACGCCCGATCCAGTTCGCGATCAATGGCATCGTAATCGGTTGGATTCAATCCGAAGAGAAGCGGCACTGACACAGTCTCAGGGGTCTTCAGAATCGGATGGCCTAACGCCATTTCCAAAGCAGTTGTAAACATCGTTGCCGTAAAGGGGGCCCGTTTGTTCTCTTGTTGTATGCGCTTGACTACGCAACCAAGCGGCATGCCGGGCAGAGCTCCAACAAGATCCTTCGCAATGTCCCAGGCCTGGGCGATCGTCTCCGGCGTATAACCGGTAAGGATTGTGGCTTCCCCCCACCCCAACCGTCCCTCGATCTCGACTTCTGCAATCATCGTATCGAACGCAACAACGTCGCCAAATGCCAGCTTGTAAGGCACGCATAACGGCAGACGAAGGCGCGTGACCCGGACGCGATCAGGCACGACATCCGTGTTTGTTGAGAATATGGGAGAAAACGTAGGCGTCGGCATCAATAAGGCATCACCTGGTGGGGGAAAAATCGGTCAGACGTACACCATGTGACGTGTTTGATGTAGCAGGTCTGTCAGCAAGATGACAATTGAGCGAAATTTCACTCAGGTGTTGGGCAAGAGGTGAGACAGGCGCTTCCGATCCACGACATCGATCGCGCGCCCGTTCTTTTCAATCAGACCATCCGCCGCAAATCTATTGATGATGGCCGTGATCGTCGGTCTTCGTGCACCAAGCAAACTGGCAAGTTCCTCATGGGTCAACCGGATAAGCGAACGACTGTTTTCGCCCGCACACTCAGGATCTGACCGCGAAATCGACAACAGTGTCTGCGCGAGCCGCTGCTCGACATTCTGTGCCAGGAATTCACCAACGCGATAGTGAAAATCACTCATTCGATTGGCGAGCAGTTCAACAACATGAAGCCCGAAAGAGGTATTGCTTGCCATCAGGGATTGGAATTGATCGCGATCAATCCTGATCAGCTCGGCTTCATCGATAATGGTCGCCTCGGCATCCCTCACCGCCGCGGTGGAAAGCGCCGTCAAACCCATCAGACTGTGTGGCAAATGAATACGGAGCAGACATTCCCCTCCGTCCCTGCTTCTCAGAACCGATTTGGCCTGCCCCGATAGCAAAAAGTAGACATCCGTTGCCACGTCACCCTGCGTGTACACGGGTTGGTCCTTGGCAAGCGCGATCTTGTGCCCCGCGCTCATGAGTTGATGCACCAGATCAGCATCCAGATTGGACCCGATCTCCATGAGGGTGCCGATGCTGTATTCACGCATGTCAGCCTGCTGAATTGGAGCCTTCTGCAAAGTAAGAGTAACACGTTCTCAAAGCGTGTGCTCCGTCTGTGCATTGCTGATCTCAGCCCGGCTCTACCCCGGACGCTCCAGCGTAAAGAAATCATCGATGACCGCGTAGTCCATATACCCTAACCGCGCGATCGGCTTGAGGCGGCGGATATCAACGCGGCCATCCACGATCACGTCATCGTCGATGTGAATACCAACCACCTTGCCGATGACGATCGTGTAGTGATCCAGCGCACCGGTCTTGCCCGGCAGGTGTACGACATCATGCAGCACACATTCAAACGCAACAGGTGACGCCGCAACGCGCGGCGGGCGCACCAGTTTACTCTCCGCTTTTTCAAGCCCCGCCAGCTCGAACTCATCGACGTCAGAGCCAACACCGGCGGATGTTGTGTTCATCGCCTCGCGCAAATCCCACGTTGCGAGCGAACAAACGAACTCCTTCGTTGCCTCGACATTCGCCTGACTGTCCTTCGATCCTGCAGCTCCGAAAACGAGGTATGAGGGATTGTCCCCCATCGCGTTGAAGTAACTGTAGGGGGCAAGATTAACCGTACCGTCCGCCGCAATCGATGACACCCACCCAACGGGACGCGGCACAACGAGTGCCTTGAACGGGTCACGTGGCAAGCCATGATCATTTGTCTCTGTTTCGTAAAACATCGGAGCTCACTCTTTGTGTAGGATAGATGAAAGTTGGTCTGGGCAGCTAGTCGACAACCGGTACCTGCCCCGGTATTTGCCATTGCCCAACCACCTGGTCCAGCACCGGGCGCCCGCGCTCTTTCGGCGCCTCTTTCGCCGTACCAATGTAAACGAAACCGGCCACCCGCTCACCCTCTCCGAGCTGCAGCACCGGGCGCAAACGTTGGCTGTAGGCAAGCCATTCCGTCACCCACTGCGCGGAATACCCGAGCGCGCTCGCTGCGATCAGAATGTTCTGACACACGGCCCCCGCCGAGAGAATTTGCTCCCATTGCGGCACAGGCTTGGTATCTTTCATCTTCGAGATGACGGCGATCACAATGGGCGCGCGTTCAAAGCGCACACGTTCCGCCTGAATCGCATCCGCTGAAAAGATGAGTTCCTCGTTCTCAAGACAGGACACCCCCGCCAGAATCGCTCCGAATGCGCGTCTGCCGTCCCCTTCAAACACGGTAAGCCGCCATGGTGACAGCATCTTGTGATCAGGCACACGCACTGCCGCAGTCAGAATCATCTCAAGTTGTTGGGCATCCGGTCCAGGCTCCATCAGCATCTTTGCGACCACTGAACGGCGGCGGTGCAGAAGTTCAAGGGCAGTTTCGCTCATCTCGCATTGCGCTCCAAAGGCACCACGGTTCGGATATCTACAGGAAGTCGCTAACCCAGCCTTGCGGGCAAGACAATGGTCAGGGACAATCGCACAAGCGAACGATGTTGCGAAGATCATCATCAGGAGGCACGATCCGTGCGCGGGGACACGCACAAAAAAATCCGACCGGGCTACGGCCCAACGCGTACAATGCAATACTGCATCGGCGCACTGCGTTCGGCTGTCCTGCTTACAGCCCTTGTAATCTTCGCCAACTTCACCGTTCCCCGTGCAACGCACGCTGCAGACACACCCCCACGCGCCGTTGTCATCTTCGATGGTTCAGGCTCCATGTGGGGGCGCATTGGCGCACAAACAAAGTTCGAGGTCGCACGAACGTCGATGGCCGCGATACTCCCCAGCTATAACCGGCAAATCGCACTTGGCCTGATTGCCTATGGTCATCGCCGCAAGAGCGATTGTAACGACATCGAAGTGCTCGCCCCTCCTGAAGTCGGCCTTGCCGGTGATATTGTGGACAGCATCAATGCCATGCGTCCACGCGGAAAAACTCCCATCGCGTCTGCATTGGAAAGTGCCGCAACCCTTCTGGTGGACACCGAGGCAGGCCACATTATCCTTTTGACTGACGGGGCCGAAAACTGCCGCAAGGATTTGTGCGAGACCGTGGATGCCATCCGCGAAGCCTCTCCACGTCTCACCATCAGTACAATCGGCTTGGGTCTGCGCAACCGCGACGTGGCACGCGTGCAGTGTGTCGCCAAGAGTGGGGGTGGCCGGATGGTTCTGGCCAGCACAAAGGACGAACTCCGAGACGGATTACTCAATATTCTCGACGATGTCGCATCTGGCGTGACCTTCGCGCCGCCTCTGGTCACAAACGAACAACCGGTTGCCGTCGCTCTGCCTGCCGAACCTGTCGGTCCGCCCATTCTGCAACTGCGCGCCCTTCAGGCACAAACCGGTCCATTGATTGAGGACGAGGTCCACTGGCAGGTGACCCGCGTCGATGGATCATCTCCAGAAACGATTTACGCGAAAAACAGCATCAGCCCCGATGTGGAAGTCCCAAACGGACAGTACCGTATTGAAGCGCGGCTGGGTCCGGCAACAGCAGCACGCGACATCACAATCTCGCAAGGTGGTGCAAGATCTGTCCACGTGCCAATGAATGTTGCCCGGATTGATCTGCAGATGGCGGCTCCATTGTTGCGCGGCGAGACTATTGCCATTGTGCAGACGAGCCCCAGCGGTGACGTTCAAATCCCACCTCGCCTCGTCACCGGGCGGAATGTGACAAGTGAGCGGTTTTTCTTGCCTCCAGGAGACTATACCATCCGCCGGGACGGAACTGCAGTCGGAGAAACACGTTCCGTATCGCTGCAGGCCGGGGACAACGATGCGCTGACATTCGACACCAGAATGGGCACGCTGAAACCACGCATGAAAGACACGGCACTGACTGGAGTTGAGGGCGCGTTTCTCCACATCGTCCAGCAGAAATCTACGGGTAATCCTGACACATGGCGGGAAGTCGCCCGCTCCGCAGCCTTAACCCCTTCATTTGCATTACCAGCAGGAGCCTACAGACTTGTCTCACGTGCAGGTCGAGCAGAAATGCGACAAGCTGTAACCGTTGCGGCAGGCCAGGTCGCCAAACCGGAAATTTTTCTCCCGGTCGGCAAATTGAAATTATCAGCAATCGATCTGTCTGGTCGCACACTTCCATCACCGTTGCGGTATGTGGTGACGCCAATGGGAAAATCGTCTGGCACCCCGATCAGAACGAACAGGTCAAACCCGACACTTGTTGTGTCTGCAGGCACCTACAAGATCGAGGCGACCGCAGGCTACACCAACGTGAGGGCAATCACGGAAGTCACACTCGCTGCCGGAGCAGAGGAACCGGGCGAAGTGTCCTTCAATCACGCCCGGCTGAAATTTTCTATTGAGAAAAAAGACGGCGCCGCGCTCCCACGGAATATCTCATGGCAGGTCACCACGCCAACCACTGACGGCACATCGCGCGTCCTTTGGAATGGCAATCGCAATACTTCGGAACTTGCGCTGGCCCCCGGACAGTACACCATCATAGCCCGCATCGAAGATCGTGCGACAACCCGGCGCGTCACACTTTCAAGTGGGGAAACGCAGACGATCACATTGCCGCAGCCGTGAACCCTGACGGCGAATGACGGTGTATAAAATCAGCCCCTGGTCGAATGCCCCCAGTGCAACACAAGCGTGTGGCGTTCTGAACACCCTTTCCCATCAAACTCAATAATCACGCCACACTGGTTCCATATTCGAAACCGCTTATGTAGGCCCTTGTTCATGGAATGCGCTGGCGTTACGTCACGCACGTCAAATTGGGCAGGACGCACGCGTTGCGTTAAGCTACCCAACGATTGAAGCCGTCGATGATTCTCTGGTCGTCGAACCTGAAGTGAGCCTTGTCCAACCCCATGCTGCGCCATCTGGCTATCATCTGCTGTGTCGCGACACTCGGGTTCGCCCTCCAGCCCGTGCCGTCTTTCGCCCAGTCTGCTGAAGCGCCCGCCGTGGGAATTCTCATCGATTCTTCCCGCGCAATGGCAAGCAAGCTCAACGGTGCCAGCAAAACCGCACTGGTTGGCAATGCGCTGGCGACCAATTTCGTAAAATATGATGGCAAATTGAATATGTCGCTTGCCGTCTTCGGGCATGAAAAACGCGAGGGATGCTCGGCGGTTGACGTGGTGCAGGACCTCGAGCCCCTCCGCGCGACGACGTTTGCCAGAGCGCTCGTCAATCTCAAGACGGTCGGAGTGGCGCCACTCGCCCTTGCGCTGGAAACCATGGCGACATCCCTGGTGGAAGACGACAACGCCCGGGATTTGATCGTAATCACCACCAGTCGCGATAGCTGCAAGCGAGATCCATGCAAGATCGCGGCAAAAATCAAACGCCGGCAGCCAGACCTCCGCATCAATATCATCGGTATTGATGATCCGAATTCCGGTACACTCAACACACTGCGATGTGTCGCCGATCAAACTGGCGGAAGTTTCATGGTGCTCGCCGATGAAACGGATCTGACAAACGCAATCGACCAGACAATCAATACTGCGCTGTCCGGACGGCGCACTGCGATCCTGCCAGACGTGAACACACCAGATACAGGACTGGTGCAGCCAAAGGAAAACGAGAGCACATCCGGTTGGTCTATCGAACCTGAAGAACAGGCTACAAAGCCGGAACCGGAAGCTCCCACTATTCCCGGGCAGGGCACCATCCGTCTCGTTGCATTGCTGACGGATGGTCAAAAACCAATTCCAGCGGGTCTGACCTGGCGTGTCTTCGCCACAAAGAAGGCCGCGGATGGAACGCATCCTCTGTTGAGTGAACAACGCGACTGGGCACCCGTTCTGCAACTCCCGGCGGGAGAATATCTTGTAAATGCTGCTTACGGTCGAGCACATCTGACCCGCAAGATCCGCGTTACCGAAGGCGCACCACGGGTTGAACAATTCGTTTTGCAGGCAGGCGGTTTGCGCCTGCGTGCCGTCGATACCCAGAACAGGCCCGTGCGCAGCAATGTCACGTATAGCGTACTCAGCGGCGATCGCGACCAGTACGGTAACCGGAGAACTATTATTGCCAACGTACGCCCAGGCCTGATTGTGCGTCTGAATGCCGGCATCTACAATGTGATCAGCCGGTACGGAGATGCGAACGCCATTGTCCAGACCGATGTGACGGTAGAGCCCGGAAAACTCACACAGATTGCCATGACCCACATTGCAGGGACCGCAACATTCAAGCTGGTCTCACGCCCAGGCGGAGAAGCAATTGCCGGAACGCAATGGAGTATCCGCACACCCGATGGTACGGAGATCAAGCGCTCTCAGGGCGCCTTGCCAAGTCACATTCTTGCGCCTGGAACATATCGCGTTTTCGCAACACTCGGTGGCCGCACGTTTGGAGGCCAGTTCCTGATCGATGCGAACGAAAACAAGCAAATCGAAATCGTGATCAAGTAAACTCACAGGTACTGATCCCGACACAGACGAGAACGGGGACGGTTCAACGAACCGCCCCCGTCATGTGAGATACTGGCACGAGGTCAGTTCCCGGGAGCCTTATGCCTTCAAGCGACGCTGAAGTCGGCGATGAACTGGGCTGTCTGCGCTCGATCATCCCAGGCAACAGGCGTCAGCATTGATGGGTCGTGCAAAGCATTGGCCATGTAACCCGGATTGGCATCCAGCCAGAGGGAGCGGCTCAATCGGCGACCGTCCTGCGTTTCAATATTAAAACGCACTTCAGCATTCTGTGGCAAAGCCGTGACGAGTTGTCGTTCGTCCACGGGCGCAACAGACCACCACGTATGCAGACCGAACACACCGTCATCGTCAGTCCACACCCCCATCCAGTCCGGTGCTTCCCAGGATTGGACATCAATAACCGAGGTGGAACCACTAGGTTTCCAGTCACGCACACGGTGCTGCATGATTTCCACGTAAGCACGCTTCTCCGGCATGCCGTGACTGTTCGTAATGCGTCCTGCGATGCTGATCAGCCCGGCTGAATCGGTTGTGGCGCTTGCAGACAGCCCAGCTTCAACAACACCTGGCAATGCGGTAATAGCGATGCCAGCCGCTCCTGCAGCACCAACGCCAGCAACAAAAGAGCGACGGTTCATCGCTCCAGTTTGCATAGCAGTATTCTTGGGATTCATATCTTTCACCTGCATTCCTCCAGTTCACGACATAGGTTATGACAAATATCCAACACATGATTATGACAAATACATGTAGAATGCAACCCTCTCGTGTCACCCTGTCGATGAAAAGAGCAACCACCTGTGCATGGCCCTCCAAGCACTCATGACGACATCTCCCAACGCAGCTATGTAGAAGTGAGACACGCCACAGCCCGCGGAAGGATCACGCATGACCCATTTCATCACCGTGACGAACCGCCGGGGTGGCGTTGGCAAAACAACAACAACATCAATGCTGGCCTATGCCTATGCCGTAATCGGCTTCCAGAAAGTGCTGGTCATTGATTTCGACGCGCAATCCAGCACGTCCATTACGCTGCTTGGCCATGAGCGCTGGAAAAACGCGCGCATGGAAACGCGTACGGTCGCCGGCCTCTTGCGCGCGCTCTACAGCGACACCCCTCCGGACATTTCCCGCTACATTTCTCATCAGGCTGGCGACGTTCACATCACACCCGGCAATCGCGCACCGGAACTCTCGGTCATTCCCGGATCCTTCGCTCTTGATGATACGGAACGCGAAATGCTGTTGACGCACTACGCCGGTCCGGCAGGTGCGCAAGGGACGGACCTTGCAAGCATTTTCTCAGATATGCAGCAACGGATCACGAACCTAATTAGAAAGCTCGACGGCCTCTACGACGTGGTCATCATGGATTGTCCCCCCGGTCTCTCGAACGTCGCATGGGGCGCGGTGCAAGCTGGCGATTTTATCGTCGTGCCCTATGTGCCAGACGCAACTGCGGAAGATAATGTTGGCTGGTTGGTCAACCGACTGGAGACAATCGAACGCGGCAAGAAAATCCGCTTGCTCGCCAATCGCGTCCGCATGAACAATCCATATCAGCGTGGCATCATCGACAGTATCATGGCGCGCTATCCTTCATTGGGCATCGTGATGCCACAGCGTGCCGCAATCGAGGGAGCATTGGAGTTCCGTGCAGCTCCGCAATCACTCAATCAGAAGTTTGGCGATGGTCGCCCGATCGTCGAAGAGCTCTTTAACGCAATGCTCGCATGGGTCGAAGATACTGGAGTCAGGGCCGCATCATGAGCAATGAAAAAAAGAAACCTGACGATCATCTCGAAGCGGTTTTCAAGACTGTCATCGACGAAGCACGCAACAATCCAGCGTTTGCGAAGCGGATCCAGGCAGCATTGGCAGGTAAAGGAGAAGGTAAAGCAAAACCGCGCGTACCACAGCATTCTGAAACTCCGCACACACCCGACGTTCACGCCGTCAACATTCTCCGCCAACACGGAGAACAGATGCTTCGTGGGCGACTTTCGAATCTGCGCACCAAGGCCGACTTACTTGCAGTAGCCAAACGCTCGGGCCTTCGCCTCACTGGCACAGCCGCAAAGAAAAACGCCTCCCGCCCGGATATCATTGACGGAATCGTCATCGCAGCACATCACTACGACAGCCAGCGCGAGGCTGCAGAAGGATAGAATTGTATTCTGTCAATGCAGACCAGACGTTACTGCAGCGCGGTGAGATGATTGTCCCATGCAAAGACCTTGCTCGCACTGCGTTGTTGTTGCGCCCCATCACCTGCCGAACGAAAAAGCGAGCCTTCACCAGTCGTAAAATAGAACGAATCCGCCTCCACACCACGAGCGACACCGCTCACGTCGGCAATCGGCAACACCTGAACAACAGATTTTTTATCCAGATCGAACGTGAGCGCCATACTCCCCTTGGCAGAGGTCGCCATGGCGTAGCGCCCCGTGCGGTCTAACGCGATTGAGCTGACATAGTTGCGCAGCAATCCGTAGGTCCTTGACGGGGCTGGAAGGAGTTTGATTGGGTGCTGACGGCGATGCGTTCCGACAAGCATCGGAATATCCGATTTAGGTCCGACGAACTGACACCCAATCACCACTTCGTCTGTCGGTGTCACAGACAGATGCCGGATAGACAATTTGTGCAATGCGTCCGAGAGCACGTGGCGCTCCAACAGCCCACCGGTATGCGAGTCCAGGTAGACGAGATTCGGTTGCATGGACGCCAGATTGAGCATCCGGCGCCCCTCATCGGGATGGGTTGAGATGCCCCCGTTGGCGATCACCAGTGTGCGTCCATCGGAAAGAACAGCAAGATCATGTGGCCCTACGCCATGAGAGGGAAACTCGCCGACCTGACAATATCCGTTCGTCGCATCACGAATTCCAATCATGCCGCGATCGTTGACGAAATCATTTTCGGTCGTGAAGAGCAATCGACCGTCTGCACTGAAAACACCATGACCATAGAAATGCCGAGCGGAGGTGGTTTCAAACGGTAGCGGCGGCAGTCCGTTCGGGCGATTGAAAGCAATGGCGAACGTCCCGGGGCGACGCGCAAATACAACGCATTCACCTGTTGTCCGCCGCACCGCAACGTCATGACCTCGCGACGGAAGCAGGACAGTGGCAACGTCCTTTCCATTGGAATCGAAGACCGCACCCTCAAAGTTATCTTTGTTCAATCGTCGCGCCGCGGCGAAGAGTTGTCGTTCGCCTGGGACAGCCTCAAGAGCGTCCATAAATCCACTGGCGTGCGTGGAGATCGCTTGCGAAAATCCGCCCGTCATCAATCCAAGACATAACTTGCGGCGATCAATCTCCATCTGAAGCATTGAATCCCAGAGACAGTGATGCATGCTGTTTCAAAAGGCCGGAGACATGGAACATGATCGATTTCATTGGAAACCCCATGGAAATCGCATGTTCCCGAGTCGGGTCCTGCGTCAGGGAGCCCATGGGATTTGCGTCGAGTTCCTTCGCAGCTTTCAGAGCTTCCCTGAATTGCCACTCCACTGTGCTGGTCTGCAAGGCATCGAATTGCCGAAGCGCCTTTCCAAGCCCTCCCACGTCGAACATGTGCTGCAACCCCGTGACACCACCGCGCAGGTATGTCGTGCTCAATCCTGAAGCTGCAAATAAGGGACGATAAACCCGGCCAAGCCGTTGCTTCACAAAACCAAGCGGTGCAATGAGATGACGGCTACGCAACTCTTCCATTCCCTGCAGAAATGAATGAGCAAACTCACGCGTCACTTCAAGCTGTGAAAGGTAGATCCGGTTCCCCTGCTCCGCCGACAACCATCGTTGTGACCAGGTGCCGTTCGTGTCCCACGACTTCGATACGTCTCGGGCAATCACTTCAAGATTATCGCCGATAGCACCTGCGTATGAGCAGGCGAACGAGCCAAGCTTATCGACACGTTTGCTGTTGGCGCGTGTGCCGTATAGAATAATCTCCAGTGCCGTGAGCCCCTGCAACGCGACACTCTTTCGGCTGAGCATTGTCGAATCCAGTTTCGGTTGTAATCCTTCTGTTCCGCTTCGAAGGTGTTTGCGCACTTGTTTGCGACCACGCCCTTTGCGATCTGGCCAGAACACGATGCGCTCATAGCGGTTCTGCTCTGTAACTGGACCGAAGCGAAGGTGAGACGCCCTCGCCCATGACAGGACGGCGTTGCGATAGGCGATGTTCAAACGATCAAGCTCATTGGAACTGGCTGCGCCATCTGCACATACGTCTTGCGTTGTCGCACGCAGCTTGGCGAATGACGCAGCAAGAGTGCGATACGTCGGACGGATATGGCTTTCAAGCATCTGCCGACCAAGTTCCGCATGTGGAAACGTTTGCGCACTCGCTGACGTGCAAGTGAAGGCAATCAACGCAACCAGCATGGTCGTCCGCGTATAACCAGTCATTGGGACCTCACGAACTTGATCGGATCGGCACGGTCTTCAGCAGGCAGTCTGGCAAATGCATCGCATACGATGCCTGCCGCTCCATCGTACCAAAGGACCTCTTCCATCACCCACGCAGATCCGGCGGCGTTGCTTCATCCACCAACATCTGAATCGCTTCGGCGAGCGGCATCACGGTCTGATCCTTGGAGCCAAGGCGACGGACAGACACGGTGCCTTCTTCAGCTTCGCGACGCCCGGCGACAAGAATAACGGGAATATGCGCAACGGAGTGCTCTCGCACCTTGTAGTTGATCTTCTCGTTACGGAAGTCCGTGTCGACCCGAAGACCATGCGCTTCAAGTTGCCGTTGCACGCCGCCCGCATAATCATCCGCTTCGGATACAATCGTTGCAACGACGATTTGCCGGGGTGCCAGCCAGAGCGGGAAACGCCCGGCATAGTTTTCGATCAGAATACCAATGAAGCGCTCGAATGATCCAAGGATCGCACGGTGCAACATCACTGGCATGTGACGATCACCGTCCTCGCCCACAAACTCAGCCTTCAGGCGATCCGGCAAGACAAAATCAACCTGCCATGTGCCACACTGCCAGTCCCGGCCAATGGCATCAGTCAAGACGAACTCAAGCTTCGGTCCGTAGAACGCCCCTTCGCCAGGATTCAACTCATACTCACACCCGGCCGCCTTGGTGGCCGCCATCAGCGCACCTTCTGCCTTGTCCCAGACGTCGTTGCTGCCGGCGCGCGTTTCCGGACGATCGGAAAACTTCACCTTGAAGTTTTCGAATCCGAAATCCTTGTAGATCGATGCAAGCAGTTCGATGAAAATCTCTGTTTCCGGCTCAATTTGCTCTTCTGTCGCAAAAATATGCGCATCGTCCTGCGTGAATCCCCGCACCCGCATGATGCCGTGCATGGCACCCGACGGCTCATATCGGTGGCATGACCCAAACTCCGCCATCCGCAACGGAAGTTCACGATAGGATTTCAATCCCTGATTGTAGATCTGAACGTGACACGGACAATTCATCGGTTTGAGCGCATTGACACGCTTCTCGCGCGCACCGTCCTCATCCACTTCAACGATGAACATGTGCTCCTGGAATTTCTCCCAGTGCCCGCTCTCTTCCCAGAGCTTGCGATCAACAACTTGCGGCGTCTTCACTTCCTGATAACCAGCAGCATCCAGCCGACGACGCATGTAGGCTTCCACGATGCGCCAGATCTGCCAACCGTTCGCATGCCAGAACACCATGCCCGGCGCTTCTTCCTGCATGTGGAAGAGATCCATCTCGCGCCCGATCCGGCGATGATCGCGTTTCGCCGCTTCCTCAAGCATGTCGAGGTGCGCCTGAAGTTCTTTCTTCTCTGCCCAGGCCGTGCCGTAGATTCGTTGCAGCATGGCGTTGTTGCTGTCTCCACGCCAATACGCACCAGCAACCCGTTGCAGCTTGAACGCATCGCCGATCTTGGCTGTCGATGTCATGTGTGGGCCACGACACAGGTCGGTCCACGCACCCTGCGCATAGAAATTGACGTCCTCGCCCTCAGGAATCATGTCGACCAGCTCGACTTTATATTTTTCTCCCTTCGCAGAAAAATGTGCTTTCGCGTCATCGCGCGACATCACCGTTTTGGTGAACGGTTTGTCGCGTTTGATGATCTCGCGCATTTTCGCTTCAATCTGCTCGAAGTCCTCCGTGGAGAACGGTTCGGCACGGTCGAAGTCGTAATAGAAACCGTTTTCGATCACAGGACCGATGGTAACTTGTGTTTCCGGCCAGATTTCCTGCACAGCTTCAGCCAACACGTGCGCGCAATCATGGCGTATGAGCTCAAGGCATTCTGGATCGTTCCGCATCAAGATCTGCACGGTGGCGTTTTCCACCAACGGATCGGCCAAATCTCGCACGTCGCCGTCCACTTTCATGGCGACAGCTTTTTTCGCAAGCGACTTGGAGATCGACGCCGCCAGTTCGGCACCGGTCGTTCCAGCCGCCACATTTCGCGAATTGCCATCGGGAAACGTGATCGTGATATCGGACATGGTGCAAAACGGCGTGTCGCCGCCCTCGTGATTGGAAGCTGGGTGCAGTCGTACGGGGTTATATGTCAGTCGTTTGATCCAACGCGGTGGTTCTATCTGCTTCGCGCGCCCGTGTCATCGTCAGCGAAGCAGATCATTCATGATGCATTGGTCCGGCTGACATCTGCGTTCACCTGCGCCCTGGTCCATCGTCCATATCGCCAGGGCTGCGTCAGATGATGTTCACACGCGATATCTGGAACCGGGTCATAACCATCCGTTCCCCCGGGGCGACAACGACACAGCCGCGACGCCGTTAACCACCCGCCGCGCCAGGCCCCGTTGCGATCGATTGCCTCAAGGGCATACTCGGAACATGTCGGCAGATGGCGACATTGCCAGCCGACGTAAGGCTTCAGTGTCCAGCGATAAAGATGAACCGGGGCCTTCAGAGCAAACTTCGCGATCTGGCCAGGCCATGCAGACATCGTCAGACGTCCACTGAAACCGCTTGCTGTGCATCAGCACGGCGCTCGATCTGCGCAATAGCATCCTCCACAGCATCGAAGACCAACAACGCCGATGTGTGACGTTGCGGATAGTCCCGCACGGCCTCGAGAACAGCGAGATCTGCCCATT
This sequence comes from uncultured Hyphomicrobiaceae bacterium, assembly GCA_937931785.1. Classification (GTDB taxonomy): domain Bacteria; phylum Pseudomonadota; class Alphaproteobacteria; order Rhizobiales; family CALHAX01; genus CALHAX01. The sequence goes on from CALHAX010000004.1 coordinate 32,584, forward strand.
CGCCATCCGGGACAGGTCCATCTCCCTTGAGCATGGCACGCATCGTGTCCCCGACAGCCCGAAGCTCATCGCCGGTCCGTCCGACAATATGGTGCCCCATGACAGCCGCCGCCGTCTGCCCGAGCAAACACGCTTTGACGGTCTGTCCATAATCCGTGACAACACCGTCCTTCATGGAGAGATCAAGCGATATCTTGGACCCGCAGAGCTTGGAATGCGCGTCCGCAGTTGCATCAGGCATTTCAAGACGCGTGGTTCGCGGTATATTGGCTGCGAGCGCCAGTATCTTTTCGCTGTAGATGTCGCTCAGATCGGTCATTGGCCCAGATTCTCGCATCGCAATGCTTCGACAGTAACCAACGGCAATGCGCCACATAACGTTTCCCGCCGGACACCCCCATGATATGGCAACGCAAATTGATTTGGGCAAGTGACGGCGCGCAAGGGCTTCACACCGAAAAGAGAGCAGACTGATGGATGCAGCCGTGAAAAAGAAGAGCAGCAAAACCCGCCCGGTTGTTGGCAAGGGGCCTCAAATCGAGCGTCCGTCGCGTGAAGATGCAGAAGCCGCTGTTCGGACCCTGATTGCATGGGCCGGCGATGACCCGTCACGCGAAGGCCTGCTCGACACCCCGAAACGCGTCACAAAGGCCTACAAGGAATTCTTTGGCGGATACGACGATTGCCCGATTGAAGCCCTGTCGCGCACGTTTGACGAAGTCAGCGGCTATGACGACATCGTGATGCTGCGCGACATCGATTTTGCCTCGCACTGCGAGCATCACATGGTGCCCTTCATCGGCAAGGCGCACATTGCGTATTATCCGACAAACTCGGTTGTCGGCATTTCCAAACTCGCCCGCGTCGTCGACATATTTGCAAAGCGGCTCCAGACTCAGGAGACAATGACCGCACAGATTGCAACCGCGATCGAAGATGTCCTCAAGCCCCGCGGCGTGGCAGTGATGCTGGAGGCGGAACACCAGTGCATGTCGATGCGCGGCGTGAGCAAACAAAACGTATCAACGATAACCACGCAGTTCGGCGGGATCTTCGAGGACGATGCCGAACAACGGACCCGTTTCATGTCCCTCACCCAGCAGCGCTAGGCTGGATCGCCAAATGTCGAAGACCAACACGGAAGCTCTGGAAAAAGGGCTTGCCTTCACACCACGCTTTGCAGCGGACGGCACCATTCCTGCTGTCGCCACGGATGTCGAAACGGGCGACGTCGTCATGCTCGCTTACATGAATGAAGCCTCCCTCCGCCAGACAATCGAAACCGGCATCGCAACATATTGGAGCCGCTCGAGGCAGTCCCTTTGGGTCAAGGGGGAAACAAGTGGCAACCGCCAGCACATCGTAGCCATGCGCACCGACTGTGATCAGGATGCACTATGGATCACTGTGCGTGTCGAAGGACACGGCGCATCGTGCCACCGTGGGTACCATTCGTGTTTTTACCGTGCTGTCCCAACGGAAATTGTTGGAGCAGGCACCGTTGGCGAAAATGTCCCTCTGGAATTTTGCGAAGCGGAACCTGTTTTCAATCCCTCCACTGTTTATGGAAAAAAATCATAGCGGCGGTCGTTAGAATATGTCGTACACCTTTTCTGATAACCATCCCGATGAACAAACTCCACCTTATCCATCGCATTAACGTTGTTGTATCCATTGTGGCATGCGCGATGCTCCAACAACTCGATCCGCGGCAATGCGGCAAGAGCAGTTGTACCACTCCGAAACGATAGAGAGTGGCATGAGCAGACGGTTGGGGCAGCAATGCAGAACAGCACCAGTACGCGGCTTTTTGCCTACTGGAACGATATTCGCGGGCCCCGCATGGCACCGCATCGTTTTGAAGTCGAACCTGCCCGCATCGCCGATATTCTCGCGCAGACGTTCATTCTTGAACATGATGACGAAAACAAATTCCGGTTCCGCCTCGCGGGCACGCAAGTGTGCGATCACTTCGGGCGGGAGTTCCGCGGCCACGACATCCTGAACATGTGGGCAGGTGAGGACCGCATCAACTTCGAGCGCATCCTGCGCGGAAGTTCCCTGGAAGGCGCCGTTTCTGTCGTTGCATTCGAAGCACAAACCGCTGATGGCCGTACCGCCTCATTCGAGATGCTCATTCTTCCTCTTGTCCACTCTGGCAATGCCATAACCAGATTGTTGGGTTGCATCAGCGCCGACGACAATCCACCAGCCTGGCTCGGAACGCAGCCCGTCGCAACTCAACGCGTCAAACGAATCAGCATGATCTGGCCAGACGGGCGCCCACACGCCATTCTACAAAAATCAGACAAGCAACTCCCGTTTTCCCAAGTCCCGGGACACAAGCGTGTCGTATCGATCGACCGGCGCAACTTTCGTGTCTACGACGGAGGTCGCTCAGACCTCCCCCGCGCGCCCCGAGTCTCCGGTGAACATTCAGATCAATGATATGATATTTCACAACTCCCAAGCATACTGGGTAATTTCGATCCTCAAATTAGGTATTCGTTAAGCTGCACCTCGGATACTACTTAGGTTGCCACGGCGCCTTCATGCGCGTTTGCGCGACATATGTTCACGATTTCAGCCATCCGATTCGTCGGAACCGGTTTGCCTGACTGGAAAGCGAGACAGCGCGATGACCCTCACGACAGCCGCTGCAAGCGAACGCGCCACCCCCACGCGTGTCGCCCCCGACCGTCGTCGCTATCGCCGTGTCGAACTCAGCCTCCTTGGCCGCTACATGCGCGCCAATCACGAGGAACACCATTGCCGCCTCGTGGATATTTCAGTGGGGGGAGCCAACCTCCAGGGTCCGTTGACCGTTGAGCTGAATGAAACGGTCATCGTATACTTTGACGAACTCGGTCGCCTTGAGGGCGTCGTGACGCGTCGCTTGCCTGATGGCTTTGCAATTGAATTCAAGGCGACCCCGCGCAAGCGCGAAAAACTTGCCGAACAACTTACCTGGCTGATCAACCGAAACATTCTTGGTCTGCCTGACGAGCGTCGGCACGAGCGCATTATTCCAACGAAAAAAGAAGTCACACTTCATCTTCCTAATGGCGCGAACATCGTCTGCAGTGTCATTGATGTATCCGTTGGCGGCGCATCGATTACAACAGACGCGCGCCCAGAACTGGGAACCGAAATAGTACTCGGTCGGTTGCGTGGTCACATCGTGCGCCACCACGATACGGGGCTCGGCATCGAATTCACGGACCTTCAGAACCATTCGGCGCTGCAACGCCACTTCAGCTAAATTCAGGTCGGTTGCAACTGTCTGTCGCGCAGATCCGGGCCTTGTGAACACGGTTAACAATCCCTTGTGACGTCACACTTCATTTGACTTAAATCCGACCACCAATCTTGCCGGTTTTTGATCCTCTTTCTGGCACTATCTCCTCATTGAAGAGGGGAACAGGCCATGCGCTTGGGTTGGATCATAGCGGTATTTGTACTGGTTGTTATGCCATGCGGCATGGCAATAGCTGGCACACAGGTCGTGAATGAGCGCTTCCTCACGGTCTACGGTCCTGCACAAGCACCTATCGGTTACCGGGCCTTCTGCGATCGCCATCGTCTCGATTGCGTGTTGCCAACACGCAAGGCGCACATTGATCTGACGGCCAAACGCTGGGACGATCTTGAAACCATAAACATGATTGTGAACCGGACCGTCAAACCGGTCAGTGACTCCGATCTCTACGGCAGCATCGAAGTCTGGACATATCCCTCCAATGCAGGAGATTGCGAGGATTATGTTCTGTTGAAGCGACGCATGCTCATGCAGCGAGGCTGGCCTGCAAGCGCACTTCTCATCACGGTGGTACGCGACGAAGCTGGTGGTGGACACGCAGTCCTCACTGTTCGAACAACGTCTGGCGATCTCATACTTGATAACCGGCTTGACGATGTCGTTGCCTGGCATGCCCTGCCCTACGATTTTATCAAGCGCCAATCCTCGGTGAACCCGATGGCGTGGGTTGCGCTGACACCATCAAACGGTGGCCTGTTTTATCAACTTGGCAAGACATCACACATCACGCAGGGATCACATTAAACCTCTGTTACACGATATTCCGAGTTAGGCCCGGCCGGTACTCACCCTGCCATCCCCGACCCCAGCGCCGGGCCTTCACTGAGCCGGTACTCTTGCCCGAGTACCGGCTCTTTTTTTCATGCAAAGCATTCTGATGGCGACCGGGACAAGCCAGTTCATTCTGATTGCAGTTTGAGACCATCAGTATAGCGGCGCGCATGGTCAACGTAGTGCCCCGCAAGACGTTCAAAGTGCGTGATGTCATCGTCGTTCAGTTCACGCACAACGCGCCCAGGTGTGCCGACAACGAGGGATCGCGGCGGAATATCCTTTCCCTCACCAACAAGCGTATGCGCCCCAATCACACAGTTATCGCCAATAACGGCACCGTTCATGATCGTGGCACCCATTCCAATCAGACACCCCTTGCCGATTGTGCAGCCGTGCAACATCGCCATGTGCCCAACCGTGCAGTTCTCACCAACAGTCAGGGGGAAACCGATATCTGTGTGCAAGACACATCCATCCTGAATATTACTCCCTGCACCAACATCTATGAGTTCGTTGTCACCGCGCAATGTTGCCTGAAACCAGACACTTGTGTCTGAAGCAAGCCGAACCTTGCCGATAACAGACGCATCAGGAGCAACCCAGTAGCGCCCGTCGTCCGGCAGCGTCACGCGTATACCATCGAGCTCGTAAAGCGCCATAAGCGTCCCCATTCGATATCGGAAAAAGCGGCGGCGACAGAACACCTCGCATGTCGTTCAAATCATCAACGACGTTATGATCATGATACCAAGCGACAAGCTCCATGCAATAACCAGAAGGCTTCCGACACTGACAAGCAGCGGTTGAAACTCTGTTGTCGCAACATGATGGAGAAAGCGGGCGACGAGGTAAGGTCCGGCGATAAGACGGATCAAAAACCCGCACAATCCGCCGATGAGTCCATTACCAGGTGCAATATCGAATTTAAGCTCGCGCGCGGTCGTGTATTCGACCGCGCAGGCCGCAACACCTGCCATGACAAAGCCGAGCACAGTCCCATAGATCAACAGAAAATGCGCTGATACAGAAAACACGGCGAACCTCACGCAGTACTCGGATACACCAGTTCAATCACGAACCAGAGATACATTCAGCACGCCATTCCTGACGTGTCATGCCGCACAACATACAGATCTACATGGCACTGCACGTCCACGAACAGGGTTCGGGGTTAACAGCGCCACCGCGACTTGAGAGACGTTCTGCTAGGACTCTTCAAGATCGTAATCAAGAATCGACATGTTGAAGGCATAAGAATACACGTCGCCGTCTTCGAACAGGACACCGACGAACTCATCGCCAATGTATAACTCTGCAGAATCATCCTTGTTCGGACGTTGACGCACTTCAATCGTGTTCATCTGAAAACGATCGCGCATGAAGGTCTGCAACTTGTCGGCATCCGTCTCGATCTTCATGGAGAAATCATAGGACAGTTCCCCCTCTTCTTCGTCCTTGAAGAGTTCCCCAAGCCGTTCATCTCCCAGATAAACTTCGCCGAACTCTCCTTTGGAGGGATGTTGGCGCACTTCAATAGCGCCAAGCTGGAAACGTTTGCGCAAGTAGGCTTCAAGTCGAATGATCTCTTCAGGTGTCACTCGGATTCTCCTGGATCGAAATGTATGGAGTGGCGTTCGGCAACCGCACAGGCGCACGAATGAGTCCGTGCACTACAAGTTGATGCAGGAGGACGCAAGCCTGTGAAACCATCCACACCGAACAGATCGTGCTTCCCCACAGACCGCAAAATGCGCTGAACCGTTTGCTAGATCCCTTCGCCGGCAATGGCTTGCTGCAACATGTGATTCATCGTGCGGGACGGTTCATTGCAACCGGCTTCGCCAACAATGCGTGCCGGTACACCTGCAACCGTCTTTTTGGCAGGAACGTCTTCAAGCACAACGCTTCCTGCCGCAACACGCGCGCATTCACCAACACGTATATTGCCAAGAATCTTTGCGCCCGCACCGATCAGGACACCATCGGCAATCTTGGGATGACGATCTTCGTTATCCTTGCCCGTGCCACCCAATGTCACACCATGCAACATGGAGACATCATCACCAATGCGCGCCGTCTCGCCAACAACGATGGCATGACCATGATCAACAAAAATGCCCCGACCGACGGAAGCACCGGGATGAATGTCGATCGAGAACACACGAGATGACTGGCTCTGTAGGTAATAGGCAAAATCCTTGCGTCCGGCCTTGTAGAGCTCGTGCGCAAACCGATGCGCCTGAACTGCGTGGAACCCCTTGAAATAGAGCAGCGGGTCAACAAACCGGTGGCACGCCGGATCGCGATCGATCACAGCAATCATGTCGCTGCGAAACAGTTCTCCAAGATGTGGAACATCTTCGAGTACGCTATCAAACGTCGTGAGCAGTAAACTGGCATCGACGTCTGGGCTGCTGAGACGTTGCGCCAAGCGATGCGCAATCGCATCTTCCAAGCGCGTCTGGTTGATCACCGTTGCGAACAGAAACCCGGCAAGCGCAGGTTCGTCATGCGCAATAACCTCGGCTTCGTCGCGCACACGCGACCATACGGGATCGAGTTGACTTACAGATTTCGTCGAAACGGATGCAGATTGACTAGCGGCCATGACACATGCCTCGGCAAGTTGGGGGGATGAAAGCACACGGCAGCACGTATTCCGCCACCGCACCTGGGTAACGTCATACACCATCACGTTCAATTTGTCTGCGTTACCAGAGTCCGCTGTACGTCACACCGATCGAAGCAATACTTCTTGGTCCTAGCCGGTTGCCTCAAGATTCACAGCTTTTGGCCCCTTCCCGCGCGGATCAGCTTCTGTCTCGAATGAAACTTTCTTGCCTTCATCCAGCGTGGTCATGCCCGACTGTTCAACGGCTGAAATATGTACAAATACATCCTTTTCACCATCATCGGGCGTAATGAATCCGAACCCTTTGCTGGTGTTGAAAAATTTCACAGTGCCGGTTTGACGCATCTTGATATCTCCTCACCCCATTGCTCATGTCGGGCAGGGCACCGGAAAACAGACACAAAAAAACCGACGTCACCCGACGTCGGTCAAGACACCATAAAGAGAGAGTCGTACACGTGGCTGCTGGTTTGGGGCATGACATTCCGGCTTCTGCATGTATGCGGAACAACACTGACAAACAATCGCAATCGATACAAAACGTCGCACCGCATGCTTGTTATGGGCGACTTCGCCGTTCCATGCAAGTGGTTGCGGTTACAAAACTGCTGTCCAGAAAGACCGGCATTCACCCCGAAAAGACGACAAACGCGAACGCTGATGGAACCGAAAGGCCTAATGCACCAATGGTCGTTGATATGAGGCTTGGATCAGGCAGAGGGACGCTGAGATCAGCCGCCCACGCAACAACTGGTTCGCCGAGGAATATCGCGAGGTGCTCAGCCGCATCCTGAATATTGAAATTCATGCCGACTTCCACAGTACCGCTCAATGAATTCACAAGAGCGACTGTGGCTGTAAAGGCCGCAATCGCAAGAAGTGCTCCCAGAAATTTCCGCATACCCCGGTCCTCCTGAACTCATATGACGTGTGGCAACGGCCTGGTTCTGTACCATGCACGCGCTTCAGCATTGTCTGCTTCAGCTATGGCGGCAGTTTGACGATGGCGTGTCTGGAGCATGGCTGACACAGAACTGCTGTTTGCCACTCAGACAACAATTGCATGCCTTAAAACGCATCGGAGCAATTGCGTCGCCCGATGCCAACGACTAGGAAACGTGACATCTGTCCAGATCGGCCGTCCCGGCCACCAATTCAAATCCGCCGTCAACAAGGACCTGTCCCATGCCAAGCATCGAGGCCGCCATCATTCCCGTGACCCCGTTGCAGCAGAACTGCTCGATCATTTGGGACCACGACAGTATGGAAGGCGTGGTCGTCGATCCGGGTGGTGACGTCCCGGTTCTGCTCAAGGAAATCGAGGAACGCGGGATCCGCATTGAGAAGATTGTCCTGACACACGGGCATGTCGATCACGCTGCCGGGGCCGCTGAATTGCGTGAACATCTCGGCGTGGAAATCTGGGGACCGCACATCGCTGACGAATTCCTGCTCAACAGTCTCGTTCAGGCAGCGCGCGAATACGGTATTCCCGGCGCACGCAACGTCACACCTGACCATTGGCTTGAAGAGGGCGGCACGATCACGATTGCAAAACTGCCTTTCGAGATTTTGCACTGCCCCGGTCACTCTCCAGGGTCCCTCGTGTTCAGCAACACCGACATCAAGTTTGCCCTCGTTGGCGACGTTTTGTTCAACGGATCAGTCGGGCGAACAGACTTCCTGTATGGCGATCACGACGCGTTGATTAATGCCATTCATACCAAGTTGATGCCACTTGACGACGAAACCCAATTCATCTGCGGCCATGGTCCGGGGTCTTCGATCGGTGCCGAACGCGCATCCAACCCGTTCATCCGACAGGCACCGTCCTGGTAAATGCACCAAGAAGCACGCTTTCAGGAACGCCAGGTCAATCAACTTTTGAACAGATGAACTTTACACGGCCAAAGTTGTGGGAGACATTGCCTCAGGTTGATGACTTCAATTTTGCGGGTAAGCTCATATGCCGGTTTTGAATGCTTTGAAACACTGTCTCGCCGCCGTCGGTCTCTTCATACTGGCGACATTGGCCATGGATCCCCCTCTATCAGGTGGATCATGGGGCGCAAAAGCCTACGCAGGGTCTGCCGTCATCGGTGGAAGGCGTATGAGTTGTCGGTTCGGCAAAATCGTTTTCAACGACAAGCTGCCGGACCTCGGCATGGCCTCACGCGGAACAATCTGGCTCAACAAAAAACTTCTCAGAAAATTCTCCCCCGCATTTCAGCAATTTGTGTTCCTGCATGAATGCGCGCACCAGTACACCTTCGATGAAGCTGAGGCAGATTGCTGGGCCATCAAACGCGGCGTTTATCGCGGAGCTTTTTCAAGTGGTAACATCAACCAGATTTGCCGCGTGATGAAAAGCTGGAAAGGTGGCATCTGGCACAACACAGGAACCGACCGCTGCGCCGGAATCAAGCGCTGTTTCCAGATCGCAAAATCCAGCCGGAAGAAATCCAAGCGCCGATCAGGTGTGAAGGCATCCCAGTAGGGTTTGATGCAACAACCCGCAACGAAACAAAACTCGCACAGATCAAATCTGCTGCGGGTTTTGTTTTGCACTCACTCTGGCGACAACTCCCGTAACACTAATTCTTGAAATTACTCTATTTCAGTGTGCCTCAGAGAGACAATCTCTGCTGCTTTAACTCGCGTGAGAGATATTTCAGATCACCAGATTTTGTGAAATCCTCCCATGGTTTCGCCAAAGTCATAACACCTGCGAGCCGCGAAGCAGGTGCTTCTTTCGGCCAGCGCCAAACCGGAGCACACAGGTGTTGCGGTCTGGCGTTCGATCCAGAAAAGGAGATCAAAATGAGCAAACTGACACTCACACTCGCCGTTGCAGGTTACGTTCTTGGAGCTGCTGCTCCGTTCACTGGGGCGGCCAACGCCTCAAGTCAGTCTGTGTTCCCTCCGGCAACAATCATCGCCGCGCAGGAAGACTGCAAGGAAGGCGAAACCTGGAACGAAGAAACCCAGAAATGCGAAGTCAAGGACGGTTAGTCGTTCCTGAAACGCGAAATCTGGTGAAGCCGGTAAAGGCACTCAGGGCTTGACCTGAGCACCACATCCGGTTGCCGGGAAGTACGCACACAGTGCGGGCTTCCCGGTTCTTTTTTGATGAAGCACCAAGTCGCCAGTGATCACCGATACCAACACAAAAGGCGCACGCGCGACAAAGAAGCAGACACAGCCGCCAGCGCCACAGTCATCAGAATAAGAAACAGCCGCAGCTTCAGCCTGTCAGCGCACGCAGTACGTTGCTGTTACGAGACATTTATATTCCGTCCCGAACGGGCCAAGGTTCAAAAACACGTCGCACGTTGAAGTTTCCCGGCTTCGCACGAGATCATCAGATGGCCACCCGCGTTTCTTGGCGATCGTCTTCGCATAATCATCCAACTTGCCAAGTGCCTGCTTGATGGTTTCCTCCTTGCCGAATGCAATGTCGGACAACGGTGCACGTGTGCAACGGGCTGCCTCAGCACCATCCGGTTGAGACAGGACACCAAGACTGGAAAACATCACAAACACAGCAACGGCTCTAACCCACGACGTCATCACGATACTCCAGACTGATTGCGATCAACATTGCTCCAGCCATACCTGCCAGACGTGACACACCACAACGAAAAACCGCCGCCCGGGGGAGGGACGGCGGTTTCACTGGAACATCTTCTGCAGGAAGATTTCGTCAATCAGTAACCAAGGCGTTTCACGAATTTGCAAACCCGCGCATCACCATAGTGATCGTAAACAAGGTCTGTGCGCCAGACGTAATCTTCGCCATAAACCCGTGCACACTTGCGTTTCGCAGCCCGATAGCCATTGCCGCGATGCGCATAAACCGGCTCGTGATCATAACGGCGGCGGTCATAATGACGGTTCGCGAGAATTGCTGCACCGAGAATTCCGATACCGATCCCGATCGCTGCATTCCTGCGCTTGCGACGACGGCTCTTCCGGCGCTGGACCGCATAGTTGTTATAGCCCCGGCGACCAGCTCGGCCTCCGCGACCGCGCCGACCGACGCGGCCATTCCGACCAGCAACCTGAATAATGTTGGAGGTCGCATCCGTGCTGATATCACCAAGTGTAGCAACACCACCAAGGCCGGCAGCGGATGCCGGTGCTGCAGCCAACAGTCCCACAGCCAGGACAGGCGCCATCAGTGAAGCCTTGAAACCAAAATGTGTTCGTTTGTTCGCGAGTGTCATTTCTGAACTCCTCTGTCGACTGGCCCGGTTGCCTCCCAGCGGCGACCGTTTCAACCAGCCTGCGTAAAAACTTCGTCGGAACCATGTCCGTCGTTGTGTGAAGAGAATGGCATTCATCACCTGAACCGAACCTGAACGCCTTTTTGCGGAATCCCACATTATGAACATGGAGGTGTGAGACAAGATTGTGATGCGGTGGACGCGTTAACGATATGAGCGTTGTCGAAAATCAATCCAGCAGCTAGATCGGAAGCCCCTTCTGAAGCAGACCGTCGATCAATTGTCGTTCAATAATACCTCGGCTATCCCCGCCCCCAAAGCTCAGCAATCCAGAAGAAAACGTCGTTCCAAACGTGACGGCCAAATTAACAGTTTGCCCGATCGCCGTCACGAACTGCCGATCATGCAACGCAGTCAGCGGATGAATATACGTCGCCCATAGAATTTCGCGTGCAACGGCATAACGGCTGTCCAGCGCCGTATCAAAATTCGCTTGCATCAGGCGTTTCATAAGATCCGCAGGCACATCGGCCACCGGCCCGATTGGTACCAGAATGCGCATCCGGTCATTTTTCGCATCCGTCACAATCATGACAGAGCGCTTCTCGACCTCGAACTGCCAAAAGCCCAAACGCGGACTCTGCGCTTTTTCATCCAGCCGTTTGACGATCTCATCCATCCGTTCCAGCGTCATTGTGCCTTCGTGCTCGGGGCTCGGCACCTGAGGTGGTTTTTCCACAGATGGCGGCGTATCGGTTTGCGCAACGGCGATTGTTGCGCCAGCAATCCAACCCGCCGCAACGGATGAAACCACCACCACAACAGACAGCAACCTGAACGGCGTCATGACAATCTCCTGCGTTCATCCAAAGCGAATAGTTCAAAACCGAGTGTAACGCGCGTTCTTCTGGAACTTCCAGTCACGTCCACGTGCAGAACATTTTTTGCGAAATGGCGTGAACCTGAACGGGCCATGGCGCGACAAAGAAACAATGGCAGACACAACATGCCGCGAGCTGCAACACGGAGGATGGAAAGCAGATCAGAACATACCCGATTCATTACAATGACATATCGTCGATCAGCGCAAAGCCGAAACGGCATACATGTCGACGTGATGAAAAAGCTGCCGCGCTCCAATGCCCGGCAAGGCGGCAGGTCTGGTTCTCTCAGCCCGCGACCTGTCGTAGCGTGCGTCCACTCTCCCCCACGCCCGACGTGCGCAAGGAAGGCCCTCAACGTCTTCCGCAAAAGGCGTCATGGTTCGACGAGAACTCAAGACGTGACATGGCCCGCTCCCCAAACGGGTCATAACGCAGCTGGTTCCCGGGTACCGTCGTCTGGTCCGGGAGCCAGTTGTACTTCTGTGTTTCCGCAACAAATCCATCACACGACATATGCAGTCAGTTCTGTCACCAATGAATTCTGTTCACATGCTGGATTGGATTCCACAGTAATCGATATTCCGCAGGAGAGAATCGATTTTGCATGACTAATCCTCTGGCGGCACACCTTTGAAGAGGTTCCACCAGAGGATATCTGGGACTATTTGACCAAAAGCCCATAACTGCCGAGTTTTGGCAAACCAGAAACAGTTTGCTTGTGTTCGAGGTCACCGTTCTCCTTGATGTCGAGTATCATGACCTCTCCTTTATTTCCCACAAGCTGATAGATCTGCTTTCCATCCCGACTGATCTCAATATCACTGAAGAACAGCATTTCGGAAGCATCCTTGTATGCTGTTTCGTTGATTAACGTGACCGTTCCATTTTCACGAACTCTGAAAACACTAATCGAGCTCGACAATGCATTCGCAGCCCACACTTTCGTGCCGTCGAGTGATACCGCCACCCAACAGTTTGCAATCTGACCACCTTCAATACTCGCACCGGTCAAAGCATCGCCAGAAACAAGAGAGATTTTTCCGGAATCATTCAACTTGTAACTGGACAATGATCCAGTCTGCCATGAATACAGAGGACTGAGTTTTACTTTGTCTTTATCTGCCCGAAATTTGAAATCGGCAGTAAGAAACCGCGCTTCGGACATCAGGATCGACTTGCCGTGAACGGCAAAGCCTACCGGGATTGCCTGGAACCGATCACTGGTATCTCGCGGCGAGTCGATCATGGATACAGGCTCGGCAGACAGGTTGCCGTTTTCGGCAGCGAATATCTTTATTTTCCCAGTCACCAGTTCGTTGACGATGACATACCGTCCATCGGACGAGAACTTAATTGTTGAGGGTCTAGCCTTCAGGTCTCGACGGGAACCTTGAACCGGAACCAGTTTACCGCCACTAATCTTAAAAGCACTGATGCTTCCGGCGGCATTGCTCAAGCCAACTGACGCAGCAACCACCATGCTGCCCTTGACCGCCACACTAATCGGAAACTTGTCTGACGCAGGCGCAACGTTGACAGATTTAAGCGTAAAATCATCCCGCATCTTCATCAGGGAAATGGTTCCATCCCCTGGATTGACGGCAACCAGATATGAACGATCTTTATTGCCCGCAAGGGAGCCGGCGGAAATAAGTGGATCGTCGCCGTTGGCCAGCGGATTCGTTTCATCCTTTTTCAAATCCGGCACTTCAAGGTCGCCAGTCCCTTTGCCACCGGTTTCAAATTCACCAATCCGCACATACTTACCATCAGAACCCATCTTGAAACCGATAACAGAATTCTGCTCTACTTTATTAGTAATCGCATAAAATGCAGGACTGCTCGAAGCCAAAACATGAACGTTTGTATAAAACGTTCCTAATAATGCAATCGCGCATATGTGAAGTGTTTTGGTGAAACCAAATTGCATCGAACCTGATCCTTTTCTGCTGTTGTGACGTACGGGTTCGGGCAAGTCGTAGCATTGGTCAGTTCGTCACAACCAATCATAAAGGCGTGTTCTCTTTGTAACAAATACGCGAACCTCCAACGGGGCATCGTTGTCTCTAATAACTCTCCATCGCCTCGACACTCATCAGCAAACGGAGTTCCATCTGAATTTTTATCCGCTCCAGCCCCCTCTCGCGCATTGCACGCGAACTCTGCTCTGCCCCGGCGCACGCAAGGAAGGCACCCAACGTCTTCCGCAACAGGCATCACGCTTCGACGAGAACCCCAGACGTTGACATGGCCCGATCCCCAAACGGGTCGTGAACACAGCCAGCTCCTGGGCACCACCGCCTGGTCCGGGAGCCAGTTGTACTTCTGTGGTTCTGGAATAAGTTCGTCAGGCGGCGAGTGCAGCCGGCTCTGCCGTAAATGAACCCTGCCCGCGCTCCGGCTTGGACTCACCAGTGTCGATCGCCAGAATGTCAGCAAGTTGCTCTGCGCCACCAATATAAACTCCGTCAATCCAGATTTGCGGCACGGTGATTGGAGTTTTGGGACCGACAATCGGTTTCACGCGATTGATCATTTCATATAAAGCGCGAGGATTTTTCACGACATCATGATAGTGATAATCGAACCCGACATCATCCATGATGCTTTTCGCCTGCACGCAATGTGGGCAGGTCGCTTTCCCGAATACATGTGTACCCGACATCCCAAACCGCTCGGTGTAAGCCGAGATCACGGCTTCGGCGAGCACACCGCGATTGAGTGCATGCCCTTGCCCGATGATCTTGCCTTCCACCATCACAATTGGCGCATGCCACCCACCCTTGAACAGCGGTTTCCACCAGTTCGACAACCAATCGAGTGTTTCCAGTTCCACCGGCACACCGGCCAACTCGGTTTTCATCGTGTCCTGAATAACGTCACTGGTGAGTGCGCATTCCCCGCACGGAATGTTGACCTTGAACGGTCCCCACTTCCCGGCCCACCGATAGAGCGTGATCTTGATGGGCGCAGGGGGGGTAGATGCGGGGGTCCGTGAGTTCATGCCTGTAATCTCCAATGCACATTGTCTGTTGCACTTTGGGTATCAAGCAGGGTCTCCCCGATGTGTGACGTGGATCACATATTGCACCCCGGCCGTTCACAAGCACGCGAGGCAAGAGCTGCGTTTAGCGGAACGCCACCGCTGCAATTGAGCCGATCAGCATGGCAATCACAACGATCCACACAATGGTTCCCGTCATGGCGCCCTTCTTGCCACGCACGCTGCGACGTTTGAATTCCTCGTTGATCATCGCCAGGATCTCGGGGTCTTCGGTGTCTTCCTGCAGATCCGCCAACTCATCGTCATCAAGTTGGTCGATAATTTTTCGCGGATCGCTCGCCGAAGCAATCGCCGCCGTGATGGCGCCAAGATCGAACATGATGGGACGTCTCCGTAGACACATGAGGACATATCGTAGCGGTTATGCCACGCCGCAGATCAGTTGTCGCGAAGGATATTGCGAGACATCAAGAGCATGCAGAGCCCACCCCGTTAACGGCAAATGCCAAAACTCACTGCGGTAATCCGAGTCTATGGTTCGCCCATCCAATCTGTAACAAACGCTCTGACGCAGACGTCAGTCGGTAGATGATTCTAATCTCCAGCGCGTATGACGGAGGCGTCACAGGGAGGGGTGTGGGCTGCTTGGACGTTATCGAGTTCCAGGCAAGTTCACGTGACGAATTGAAACCTCAAACAGCGCCCAGGTACACCGAGTCCAATCGCCAGTCGATGGAAACTCTACGGCCCATGGACGCGCCATTTGCGCATTGAGGGAACGGGACGAAATACCATGATCACCAGCACAGCTTACGTAACCATCGAGCGAGACGGTCACCTGGAATTACCAATTCGGCTGCATGAGCGCCCATCACGCTGGAAGACAGCAACATTCCTCAGCGCACTGCTTCCGGCGTTTCTCCTGGTATCCGTACCGCCCGTGATCGTGGCTGGCTATTTCCTCACCCGCAATTCTGACGTCGTGGCGAATCTGAGTGCTAGCCCCATTCTCATTGGCGAATGCCTGTTTGCCCTCCTCCTGAGTGCGGCTTTGATCTGGGTTCTCGCAACCCATGTCATTCCACGCACCTTTCGTTCACGCGTGATCACCATTGGTTCGAAGTCCGTGACGGTACGACAGAAGGGGCTCTTTGGCCGCAGGGAATGGACGGAACCGCTCTCGCAATTCCAGGGCGTGACCCGGGAAGTCACACCGACATTCGGCGGCTGGCAGCAACGCCTCGTGTTGCAGCACCCACGCGTTGAGCGAAACATCGCCCTGTGGGCCGGAAGCACCATTCCCGATCATCTCGAAGAGAATTTTGCGGCGCTTTGTTCGCGCGGGTAGGTGCTGGCACAGAGCTGCTTGGGTCGGCGGCACGGTCGCTTTCACCGCCTGTATTTCATCGACATTGCGGCAACATGAAGAAGGTGATAAACCTTCGTGTTCCCGCTTTGTTCAACGCCATCATTCGTTGAACCATTGTGCACCGAGCGGGAATCGATGAGGTTCTTTTAATGCAGGGATATTCGTTGGAATTGTGTGCAGGAGCGGGTGGTCAAGCTCTCGGGCTTGAGCAAGCTGGCTTCGAACATGTCGGTCTGGTTGAAATCGATCCACATGCTTGCGCAACGCTTAGGCTGAATCGTCCAGAATGGTGCGTTCACGAGGACGATCTCAATACGTTTGATGCCCGACTGTATAAGGGCATTGACTTGGTGGCAGGCGGTTTTCCATGTCCACCATTTTCAATCGCCGGCAAACAGCTTGGAGCAGACGACGACCGTGATCTTTTTCCTATTGGGTTGCGAATTGCAGATGAAGTTCGCCCGAAAGCTATAATGATCGAAAATGTTAAAGGTCTACTAAGTCCTCGATTCGAGGATTACAGATGTGACATCAACTCAGAGCTCGAGAAACTCGGTTACAGGACGTTTTGGAAATTGCTAAACGCCGCCGACTATGGCGTTGCGCAACTGAGACCCCGTGTTCTAATCGTAGCGCTTCGTAAGCCATATGCAGATAATTTCTCTTGGCCTTCCCCGGCGAGGCGACAAGCAAAAGTTGGAAGCACACTTATCGATCTCATGAAGACGCGAGGTTGGAGAGACGCTGACGCTTGGAAGGACGGGGCATTGAGTATCGGACCAACAATTGTCGGCGGATCTAAAAAACATGGTGGACCTGATCTGGGTCCAACACGCGCGCGAAAAGCCTGGGCTGAATTAGGTGTAGATGGTCTTGGTATCGCAAATGATGCACCTGACGAAGATTTTTCTGGAATGCCGAGACTTACAAATAGAATGGTTGCTCGATTGCAAGGTTTCCCTGACTCATGGCAATTTTCGGGGAAAAAAACAAATACATATCGCCAAATCGGTAACGCAATGCCAGCACCATTAGCCAATGCAGTGTCAAAACAAATTGCAATAGCAATCAATAAGGGAATTAAAAACAGGCCCGTCCGTTCACAGCAATCGCAGTGGCAGGCCGCATTATTGTGAGCGCGAGAGATAGGCTACTCGATTATTTTTTAAGCAATGTTGGCGAAGTCGTTGACTCCAAAGCCTTATCGACTGTGGCAGGAATATCGGAATGGGCAAGAAGGGTAAGGGAACTTCGTAATGAACATGGATATCAAATCCTAACACACAATGACCGAGCAGATCTGAAGCCAGGTGAATATATCTTGCAAAGTCCTGTTCCATCACCAGCGTTCGAAAGAGCAATTTCAAAAGAGCTGCGGGCGCTAGTGTTGGACAGGAATGGGTTCACTTGCCAAATGTGTGGCGCGGGCGCTGGTGAACCACACCCGACTGATCCCTCAAGGACAACGAGATTACACATCGGACACATAGTTGACAAATCAATGGGCGGTACAGACGAGTATTCCAACCTCCGCGCCCTTTGTTCTGTTTGCAACGAGGGGGCCTCAAACCTCACGAACGAACGTCCAGGGGCCATAAAGCTCCTTTCGCAAATCAGACGGGCGAACATAGCCGATCAAAAAGTTGTGCTTGAGTTTCTGGTGCGAAAATTCTCTGAGTAAACTCACTTCTTCCCACCCTTGCGATATTTCGCGCGGGCGTCCTGCCCCGGTTTCCCCATGGAACTGCGTCCGCGCGGGCGCTTCGTGGGAGCATCGCCCTGCACGGGCACCGAAATACTCGCGTGCGGCCCCATTTCATCCAGCGTTGGCTTGTGCGGCCCACGGATTTTTTCTCCGTAAGCGCCAGCCTTGTCCGTCACCTGATACTGACGCGCCAGCGGATCATCCATGACGGCGAGTTCTGTGGCACGCAGGCGCTTCAACTCATCGCGCAGCCGTGCCGCTTCCTCGAACTCCAGATCAGCCGCCGCATCGCGCATGCGCTTCTCGATGTCGGCGATGACCGTTTCAAGATTGTGCCCGATGGTGGCCTGCGATGTCTCACTCGCCCCACCGACACCGGCATCGACCGTGACGTGATCCCCCTCGTAGATCGACTCCATGATGTCGCCGATCTGCTTCTTGACCGACTCCGGCGT